>JBBRBC010000018.1:0-58778 GCA_038206205.1 Opitutales bacterium | reverse complement strand
GAGGTGGAGGGGCTTACGCCCCTCCACACCTCCCCGAGCTTGATTGCACTTGTCCCATCCCCCAATCCCTGAAACCAATCCCTGACCGCCATCTACTCAGAACTTTTAACGACAGCTGGGACATCCCCCGGAGACGATCAGTCGCAGCTGCTCTTTGCAGGATTCATCCGTTGATGAAGCCCATGAGTGGTCAAATCCTCCGAATCGTTTCATCGATCGGTCGCGTCTATCCTCATCGCTGGTGTATTGTCCTCCGTGAAAACGAACTTGATGCCGCCCCTCCCTGCCTCATCTCTTAGTTTTCCGCCAACAGGCCGCCCTCCCATGTTTCAGCGCCGGCGGGTCTCACGTCCACTTTCACTTTCCCTTTCCCTTTTAACCTCGGTTTCATCGACCTCCATCCCGTGTCTCTCAAAACCCAAGTCGCCAAGGGCCTGAAATGGCAGGCCATCAGTATTGTGGGGCGACAACTGCTCTCTTTCGCCGTCTTCACCACCCTCACGCGGTTGCTCGATCCCTCCGCCTTCGGCTTGGTCGGTCTGATCAGCGTCTATCTGGGTCTGGTCAGCATGTTCGCCGAACAAGGTATCGGCACAGCCCTCATCCAAAGACAGACTTTGGAAACGGCCCATCTCGATACAGCCTTCTGGTTCAATTTTATCTGCTCAGCCGTTCTCTGTCTCGGCACCATTGTTTTCGCCCACCCCATCGCGGCCTTTCTCGGCGATGCGGAACTGGTCTCGCCCCTGCGATGGTCCTCTCTGGTGCTGATTCTCTCCGCTTTGTCCACCATCCATTCGACCCTTTTTATCAAAGCCATGGATTTTCGCCGCCCCACGATCCGGGTCCTGCTCTCCAGTGCAGTCGGGGGCACCGTCGGGGTGGGCATGGCATTCGCCGGCCACGGGGTTTGGGCCCTCGTGCTGCAGCAACTGACCACCGCGGCCACCGGTACGATTTTCCTGTGGTCGGTCTCCTCCTACCGGCCAGCCCTGAAATTCTCCCTGCCCCACTTGCGGGATCTCTTTGCCGTCAGCTCCGCCAATTTTGCCACCAATATTCTCTGGTTCATCACTTCCCGCGTTGATCAGCTGCTGATCGGTCGTTTTACCGGCGCCTCGGCACTCGGTTTCTATGTCATCGCCGGAAAAATGCCCGAAATGGCCAAGGTCATCACTCATGAACCTTTGGCGGGAATTGCCCTGCCCGCATTGTCCAAAGTTCAAAACGAACCCCAGCGATTGTGCCAGGCCATTTATGACGGCATGGAACTCAATGCCACGGTCTCCTTCGCGATATTTGTGGGCTATGCCATAACCGCAGCCCAGTTGATTCCCTTGATTTTCGGTGAGAAATGGGCCGATGCATCCGACGTCAGCTCCCTACTTTCACTGCTTGGGCTCATCAATGTCCTGCTGGTCTTCTGTTACCCCGCGCTCCTCACCACCGGAGAAATGAAAAAATATGTGGCGATCAGTGTCTACCAAACCCTCGGCGCATTGGTCGCCTGCGGCATCGGCGTGCGCTTCAGTGTCAACTGGCTGGTCGTGGGCCTGATCATCAATAATCTGATTTTCGCCATTCCCACGCTGCTGTTCTTGCAGAAAAGAATCGGCCTGCAACCGGGGAAGTTTTGCCAGCCCTGCGTAGTCCCCGCCTTCGCCTCTCTCGCCATGGCGGGCGCTTGCTGGCTGGCCGCCGCCGCGTTGCCAGCCGGCCTTTCGCTCCTGCTCGTCCTTACCTGCAAAATCCTGCTTGGCGCCGTGGTGTACGTCGGAGTGATGTATGTTTTTAAACGCACCCTCTTGGAAAAATTATTTCGCATGGTTCAGCAGGCTTTCGCCAAAGCCAACCCAACCCCCGCAACGACCCCGACTACTCCCGTAAATTAATCTGGCCAAAATCCTTCCTTCCGCGCACTTACGGACAGCCAGCGACGGCGAAAACTTAATGAGCAATTCCAACAATGGAACTAGGGGCCATAATCGGATCGGACCGATCGTGCTGGCGTGTGACGACCGGTATGTGATGCCCCTCACGGTCACGCTCCGATCCATCGTCGAATCCAACCAGCCCGACTGGCCCATCGCTTTCTATGTTTTGGCCTCCAACGTATCGGCCCTTTCCCGCCAGCGGGCTGAAGCCTCGCTTCCGACGGGCGCGGCCACGATCCATTGGATTGCGGTCGAATTGGAGTCCTTCGAGGGCTTCTCGAAGGCCTCTCATTTATCCAGTGTGACTTTTGCCCGTTTGCTGATTTCCAACCTGATGCCCGAGGTCACCGGCCGGATATTGTATCTGGATTCCGACATCCTCGTCATCCAAAGTCTACGCCCCCTGTGGAAAATTGACATGAAAGGGGCTCTGCTTGGTGCCGTTGGGGATGACGGCATCAAGGCCATGATCGAACGGAAAGATCCGCGACATGCGGCACTGCCCCGCGTCAAAAACTATTTTAACGCGGGAGTCATGTTGCTCGATTTGGATTTATACCGGACGGGAAAATCGGCTGAGCGCTCGATGGAATTCATGCGGCTGCATCCCAACACGCCCTATTCCGATCAGGATGCTCTCAATGCGTCTTGTGCTGATCGGTGGCACCCCTTGGATACCCGATGGAATTATCAGACCTACCGGCATCTGCCGCACATCCTGCAGCTCGCACCCGAGTCGCGTCCAGCCATCCTCCATTTCGTCATGAGCGTCAAACCGTGGCAGTATAAAGAACTGCATTCGTATACCGGCTTTTATGATGCGTTCCGGGCGCGGACGACTTTTGCCCGGACGCCACGGGAAAAAACTCTGAATGGATTGAAAACTGCCTGGATGCATTGCATGCGAACCATCCGTTCGGCGCTGCCGTTTCTGCCCCGGAGAAACGGCTGAGTAACCAATCCCCTCGCCGACATGAGATCGTTTCTTCGCCGCCTGCGAATTTTCCTCCGCGAAACCCGCTGGGAATTGAAGATGGCTCTTGGCCGGGCCACGACCGACCACAGGGAGCTACTCTTCCGCATCATTCGCCTGCCCGAGGATATCCGGATGCGAAACATCTTCGCGTTCAGCTGGGGGAAGATCGAATTCACCAAATCAGGCGCCCTCCGCAGTCAGTTTGAAGAGATTGTGCCTTCCTCTCGATAGCGGCACGGCCACGAGGGCCGGCCCTACCGTCCGAAGTCTGTCCACCGCGTAATTGGTCTGAGGCGATTTTTCTGTATCCGCGTCTTGGCGCGCGAGTGGCGGGGTGAACATCGTCAAAAACTGGCGGTTTGAAAACCATCTCGGTATTTCGTAAAAACGCCGGGAGGTTTGGTGACCGCCGGCGTGAACGAGTGAGTCGGGTTGCTGGTAATCAGAACGGCGGCTCGATCTGGTCTTTCATGCGGTAGCTTTTTCCCTCGTTCCTTCTCTCTCCACGGGCTGAGGTCAGAATGTCTGAACCTGTTTTTGACCTCTTCCTGGAGCAGGCTCTGACCAACAAGCCGATCCTTCGAGTCCTGCTTTGATGCAACAAGTCGCCCTATAAGCTGATAAGCTTACTGCGAAAAATATCCATGGTCTGGCGTCCGGCCAAGGCGCGCGTATGTGCGTCCTGGCCGGCATTCCCGCTCTCAATCCGCCGCCTCACTCGCGCCCGTTCAGCCACGACCTGCGGGGCTTCACGCCCACGAGCCGTTTCTCCGGTGTTCCGTGAAAGAATCTTAGTGCGGTCTTCCGGTGTCATGGAGTTCCTAAATCGTGCGGATTGATCGGATCAAGCCCGAGCCCCGTGCCCATATCGATATCCTTGAGTGGCTTGATACCATCCCGCCGCATCATTTCTGACCGTCGTTTCTGTGACTCGGCCTTGAGTCGCGCGAAATCCCAATTCGGCAGGTGCTCACTCGTGAACCAAGCGGTGTTGCGCTCAAGCGCGTCAAGTTCACTATCGTCAGCCAGCCGGTAGCGAGCGGGGTTCTCCGTAAGGATTTGCAGCAGTGTCGACTCATTGGGCCGAAGCAGGTTAATCACTTGGTTAATGTCAGGCTTATCTTTGATATCAAATTTCTCTCTATCAATCCGGAGCAGTTTCTGAGCTACCGTATCCAAGGGGTGGAGGACTTGAATCTCGGTTTGGTGGTATCCGATCAGCCGGCATGACCGCTCCCGCCAACTCCCGATGTAGAAGAGAATATAGGGGTTCAGCACCTCGATATCGAGGTTGGTCTGGTTTTTCTTGTTCCGCAAAAACTCAATAAACTGTCCTGGCGCGACCATATCCAGGTCCTGGGTGGTGGTGCTCGGCAGTATCGTCAGGGCGAGTGATGCCGCCCCAAAGAGAACCAATTCAAGCGGACGTCCCCCGGATGGATGCGTTTCCTTAAACTCCTTCACCAAGGCCTCAACACGCAAGATACCCGCACCCAGTTGCGCTGAATTCGCCACTCCAGCCAATGGTCCATCCTGCTTGACGCGATAAGCCTTAACGAGGTCGTCACGGTAAAGACTTGTCTCCACACCTCCCGATTTAAGCATCAGCCACTCTCCGTCTCCGTCAATGGAGTCAGCGGCAAGGATTTCACCCGGCCTGGTCAGTAGGATAAATTGACCGTATTCAGTTTTCATCGCTCAAGAGAGACGAATAAGACGCGATTTAAAAAATATGCGCCAATATTCGGAAGGCTTGCTGGTTCCAAACGTTACACGGCCCGCTGGATACAATTCCCTGCACCCAAATTCACTGGATCGTGCCGTAAGTCATTCGCTTGTCGGCTAAAATCCCGCGTGGTGGGGTCAGGAATGTATCATATCGCCCCAGGCAATCTTCACAGATTCTCGGATAGAGACTTCATCCCAGTTATGATTCGCTATGAGACTTTGTCGGGCCGTCGCTCGCCGACGTGCCTTCCTCTCGATAGCGGCACGGCCACGAGGGCCGGCCCTACCGTCCGAAGTCTGTCCACCGCGTAATTGGTCTGAGGCGATTTTTCTGTATCCGCGTCTTGGCGCGCCAAAACCAACGGTGACGGCGGCATATCCGCGCTTGCCGGGCCATAGCACTTGGGCGACGGCTGGAGATCAGCGGTGTTTGTTAATGGGCCTTAATGCATTTCCGCCTTCGTTTCCTTTTTTTCCTTCGCGAGACAATGCTTGGATACAGCCTCAGACCTCCTGATCCCAAGAAATGAGAGTGAGCTCAACTGCGCTGCGATTTGGGATGAAATACAATTAACGCAACGGCGCGGAGAGCGCGGAGCCTGATGTGATGGAGAAGTGGCACGGGTCTCAAGATTCACCGCGCGTGCCTCGCCGAGGTGGAACCCGACCTCCGGGCGGGTTTTGCAACGTGAGCCAGCACCCAGCGCGCCCGGCTTGGGATCAGGATGTCTGATCCGAATGGCCGGTAGCGGCGCTTGCCCCCAAGCGCCAGTGCGGCTCGCGGCACCGCTTCCTTGTGGCCGTTGAGGGCAACGGCCGCTACCTGACAACAATCGCCCTTTCAGGCTCAGCTCGTTTCCTCGTTCCCCTTCACTCCACGGGCTGGGATCAGGATGTCTGAGGATCATGGATCGGGAGACCCATGCCACAACTCGGCAGGCAGAGACCAGCCTTCGCGAGGCTACGGCCCGGCAAGCGCCTGCCGCTACGTTACTGCGATTGAATGATACGGTGGGCACTTCGGCCGACTCTGCAAAACTCATCCTGCCCGGGAAAAAATCCATTATGCAGGTTAGGGCTTCCGGCAGGGATGGGTTTCTGATCGTCTCGCTGTATCCGCTTACCGACCTGATGCAAAATAAAGAATCCGCCGGAACTCCTCCGGGCCAAACTTATGATTTCAGTACTGACCATCTGCAGGGAAAACTGAAACAAAAGACGGTATCAGGTGGTATCGTCCAAGTGGTCGCTCAGGGCCTGCAGTTCGTCCTTACCTTAAGCTACAATATTGTCCTCGCCCGATTACTTTCACCGGAGGAATTCGGACTGGTTGCCATGGTCATGACCGTCATAGGATTTTTGCAAATTTTCCGTGATATGGGACTATCCACCGCCACCATCCAACGGCCGGATATCACCCACGCGCAGGTCTCCAATCTTTTTTGGCTCAATATCGCGGTCAGCGGAGCCATCAGTCTGTTGGTCGCGGCCGGTGCGCCGGTGATTGCTTGGTTTTATCACGAACCCCGGCTGATCAACATTACCTTCGCTCTCTCGGCTTCCTTTATTCTCAACGGCCTGGCTGGTCAGCACGTGGCCTTGCTTAACCGGCAGATGCGTTTCATGGCCATTTCGATCATCGAAGCCGGCTCCCTGGCCGTTGGTTTATCGGTTGGCTTCACGATGGCCTTAACCGGCTATGGCTACTGGTCTCTGGTAGCCGCCACCTTGGTCCAAGCGGTGGTGCGCTTAATTGCTATCTGGGCGATCTCCCGCTGGCGCCCGCAACGTCCGGTTCGCGGCGCGGGCACCCGCCCCATGATTAGCTTCGGAGCCAATCTCACCGTGAGCGGGTTCCTCTATTCAACTTCGATCGGAACAGACAGTCTCCTGATCGGCCGATTCTACGGATCTGATGCAGTCGGACTCTACACGCGAGCGGCGGCGCTGCTGGCCCGGCCGTTGCAACAATTGATGGCACCCATCTACACGGTGGTCGTGCCGGCATTATCTCGCCTCCAAAATCAGCCGGAACGTTACCGCAAATTCTTCCTGCAGGTTTTTGAATCGTTGGCCATTGTGGGATTTGTTTTCACCGGCTTAATCCTCCCGCTCGCCCACCCGATAACGGTAACTCTACTCGGAGCCCGCTGGGAAGCGGCGGCGCTCATTTTTGCAGGACTATCCATCGCAGGGATCACGGCACCTTTGTCCTCGGCAGTTTCCTGGCTGTACACCAGTCAGGGACGCGGAGCGGACATGCTGAAGCTGAGCGTGATTGAAGCAGTCGTGACCATTGGCGCTGTCCTCATCGGCCTGCGGTATGGCGCGGCGGGCGTGGCTATCGCCTGCTCCATCGCGGGACTGCTCGTGAAATTACCCCTCACCTTTCATATTGCCGGACAAACTGGCCCCGTCAGCGTCCGCGATCTTTGGCTGGCTTTCCTCGGCCAATTTCCCGTCGGTCTCGTGGTTGGCACCGCAGCCTGGGCGACCACTTTATTTACCACCGGCATGGTGCCCTATAAACAATTGCTCATCGGCGTTCCCGCCGGACTTTTGGCCGGGATCGCGACAGGGTTCTTATCCCCGCCGACCCGGCGCGCGTGCCTGCGCATCGTTGAAACCATCAAGGAAATCCGGCAAAAATAAAATCGTGGAGCCTGCCGACGGCGAAACCCCTACACAATTTCCTGATCGCTCAAAACGTATAAATTACTGTGATTTCCCCAGTGACTCCACCCCAAGCAGTGTTCCTCGACCGCGACGGCACCATCATCTACGACGGCAACTACATGAAGGATCCGTCCGAGATCGTCCTGCTCCCCGGGGCCAAGGATGCGATGGCGCTCCTCCGCGATGCCGGCTTCCTTTTGTTTCTCTTCACCAACCAAAGCGGCATCGGCCGCGGGTACTTCACCATCGACGACGCACATCGCTGCAACCAGCGGATGATCGATCTGCTGGGCTTGGGGCCGGATTTGTTCACCGAAATCTGCATCGCCCCGGAAAGCCCGGACCAACCTGCCGTCTATCGGAAACCCAACCCGCGCTTCATCAATGAAACGGTCGCGCGCTACGGCATCGACCGCACCCAATCCTGGATGGTGGGCGATAAAACCATCGACGCCGAATCCGGCCTGAACGCGAACATTCAGGCCGCGCTGATCGGTTCCGCCGCGAGCCCTCCCGGACACGCCGTCCCGCGCTACGACACACTCCTCGAGTTCGCCCAAGCCGCGACCCGGCAGGCAGGCTGATAGCAGGACGTCAGACCGCGGACAAAAGGACTAACAGACTACAAGACTACTGACCTGAAAACCCAGATCCCAGACCCAAAACAATTCCACTTCCTCCCAAGAACCTCCCATTGTCTCTTAGTCCGTTAGTCTCTAGTCCCTTAACCGGGTCCATGCAGTCGAGAGCGGAGCGTCGAGTGTCCTGAACCAGACCAGTGAGTGAACAGGTTTCCGTGTTATTCTTTGAATGCTCTCACTCCGAATATCAGGCTCTCATCTCTCATCTCTCAACTCTCAACTCCCGACTCTCAACTGCATCGTTCCGCCTTAGTCTCTCCTCTTCCCTCTCCCTCTTCCTCCTTACATGCTCCCCCATAATCCAAAACTCCTCTCCCTCGAATCCATGGTGGCGGAACGCCATCGTCTCCGTCAGCTCGGGAAAAAACTGGTGATGACGAACGGCTGCTTTGATCTGCTGCACACCGGCCATATTTATTTCCTGCAAAATGCCCGCCAACTCGGCGACCACCTGATCGTGGCCGTGAATTCTGACGCCAGCGTGCAGATTCTCAAAGGCCCCAAGCGTCCGGTGCAAAGCGAACTCGAACGTGCCTTCGGCCTCGCCGCGCTGGGCTGCATCGACTCCCTCGTGATGTTCACCAAGCCCAATCTCATCGAAGAGATCACCGCTCTGCAGCCCGACATCTATACCAAGGCCGGCGATTACGACATCAACCGCTTGCACGCCGGGGAACGCGCCGCCCTCGAAGCCTGCCAAGCGCAGATCCGCTTCCTGCCCTTTCTCACGGGGTTCAGCACGACGGGCCTGATTCAAAAAATTATCCGGGCCGGAGGAATTGACTAGTCCGGCGTTCCCCCTATTCACATCTCTCCAACCTGTGCCTACTTCCGCCCTTAAACTCCAACCTCGTTTCGTCGTCACCGGTGCCGCCGGATTCATCGGCAGCCGTCTCCTCGAATCGCTCGCCAAGCATCATCCCGCCTCCAGTCTGCTGGCCGTCGATCACCCGGTGCCGCCAGCCAAGGGACAAAATCTGGCCGTCGCCCCGGGCGTGCCGTTTCTCAACCATCACGAATTCCTGCAGGCTCTGGAAAAAAATGAGCTTCAGCCGGAAATCATTTTCCACATGGGCGCCTGCAGTTCGACCACTGAGTCAAACTGGTCGTATCTGGAGGAGAACAATCTCGTCTATTCCCAACGCATCTGGACTTGGTGCGCGACTCACCAGCGGCAATATATCTATGCCTCCAGCGCCGCGACCTACGGCGATGGCGATCAAGGCTTCGACGACGAATCGCCGCTGGTGCAGCTCAAGCCGCTGAATTTATACGGCAAGTCCAAGCACGATTTTGATCTCTGGGTCGAAGCCCAGATCGCCGCCGGCCAGAAGCAACCCCGCCAATGCGTCGGCCTTAAATTCTTCAACGTGTTCGGTCCGGGCGAAAGCCACAAGGGCCGCATGGCGTCCATGGTTTTTCACGGCTTCCACCAGATCCATCAGCAGGGTTTCGTCCGGCTTTTCCAGTCGCACAAGGATGGTTACGTCGACGGCGGGCAGCTGCGCGATTTCATCTATGTCAACGATCTCGTCGACGTGATTCTGGCTCTGGCCGACCGGCCGACGGTGTCCGGCCTCTTCAATCTCGGCACGGGCAAGGCCCATTCGTTTCGCGAATTGATCGAAGCCCTGTTTGCCGCGCTCGGCCGCGAAGCGAAGATCGAGTACATTCCCATGCCTGAAGATCTGCGCGGGAAATACCAATACTTCACCGAGGCCACGATGAAGAAATTGGCCCGCGCCGGAGTGCCCTACTCCCCCACGCCGCTGGCCGCTTCCGTGGCCGACTACACCCGCTGGTTAAACGCTCAGCCGTCTCAATAAAATTTCCGAGTCCATCCACCCTCTGCGCCCTCCTGCCATGATCCAAGCCCATCTCGAAGACCTGATCGCCACGCTGGAACGTTTCCGCGCACTCCTTCCGGCCGTGACCGCGGCCGGCGAGGAAATCCGCCGCTCCATCAAATCCGGCCACAAACTTTTAACGGCTGGCAACGGCGGCAGCGCGGCCGATGCGCTGCATCTCGCCGAGGAATTGGTCGGCCGTTTCGACAAGGAGCGCCCTTCGCTCCCCGCCATCGCGCTCTGCGCCGATCCCACACTGCTGACCTGTATCGGCAATGACTACGGCTTCGATCAGATCTACTCGCGCCAAGTCGAGGGCCACGGCCGGGCGGGCGATGTGCTCGTGATCTTCAGCACCAGCGGCAAATCGCCGAATGTGATCGCCGCCCTGCGCGCCGCCAAGGCCCGCCAAATCAAGACCATTGCCGTGCTCGGCAAGGACGGCGGTCCGGCCAAGGGCATCGCGGATCACGATCTGATCGTCCCCAGCAACGTGACGGCACGCATTCAGGAAATCCACACTTTCATCCTTCACTCCTGGCTCACCCAACTGGAAGCCGATTATTAATCTCACCCAACTCATTTCCCACCGATGACACACAACCTCGATTTTCTTGACCGCGTTTCCATTCTGATTGTAGGCGACGTTATGCTCGACCGCTATCTCTGGGGCGACATCCGCCGCATCTCCCCTGAGGCGCCGGTCCCCATCGTCGAGGTGCATCGCGAAACCCACACGGCCGGCGGCGCGGCCAACGTCGCGAACAATTTGGCGGCTCTCGGCGTCAGATGCGAATTGTTCGGCCTCGTTGGCAACGACACTAACGGCGTGGAACTGCAGGCACTTTTGCGGCAGCAAAAAGTAACCTTCGATCCGCGACTGGCCTGCGCCAAATCCCCCACGATCACCAAGACCCGCATTGTGGCGCAACGCCAGCAGCTCTGCCGCTTCGATCAGGAAGCCCATCCGGAAACCTACTCGATCGCCGAATCCGGTTTGCTCGGACTCCTCGCGGAAAAGGCGGCGAAATACGATGCGGTTATTCTTTCCGACTACGCGAAGGGCGTCATCAGCCAGGAAGTGATCGACACGCTGCGTCAGGTAAAAGCCCACCGGAAATTATTCCTGGCGCTCGACCCCAAGCCGCTGCGTCCGCTCGACATCAGCGGACTGGATTTACTCACGCCCAATTATGGCGAGGGCATTCAGCTTTCCGGGCTGAGCTCGTTTGGCAGCAAGAGCCCGAGTGCCGAGGAGATCGCCACCGCTATTCTCAACCGGCACAACCCCGAATGCCTCGTCATGACGATGGGCGAGAAAGGCATGTTGCTCCGTCCGCGCGAAGGCGCCTCGCGCCATTTCCCCACGGTCGTCCGCCAAGTGGCCGATGTTTCCGGCGCCGGCGACACGGTGATCTCGACCCTGACAGCCGCCATGGCCGCCGGAGTTCCGCGCGAAGATGCCGTGCACATTGCCAATATCGCGGCCGGAATTGTCGTTGGTAAGCTCGGCACCGCCACCGCCTCCCGCAAAGAACTCATGCAGGCATTCGAAAACGAAAAGAATGAGCCGAGTCCGACCTGATATGCGGAGGGTTGTCAGAAGCCGGCGGGTTGAAGTAGCCACAGGCGCAGGCCGCGCCCGTGGGATCGTTTTTCGTAGGTTGCGAGCTCGCCTCGCAACGTGCGCGACCAGCGCGCCACCTACCTCCGTGCCTGTGGGCCTGCTTTTCGTAGGTTGCGAGCTCGCCTCGTTCTGCTGGCCAGCAGAATGGCGCGACCAGCGCGCCACCTACCCCGGCAGGCAAGCGCCTCCCGCTCCCTCTGGCCTAATCCCAATTGCATTGCGAATTCGGACTGTAGGCCCGGCCCTTGTGGGCGTGCCGGTATTGAAAGGAAGGCACGTCGGCAAGCGACGGCCCTACAAAAGCTCAAAGCGAAGCATATCAATTCCCCAACTACTCCGTGCCTGAGCCAATCATAGCCCCAAAGAAAGCTCTCGGTGGACTGCTCGCCCGTCAGGAGCGCTGGGGACTCACTTGGCGCGGCTGGCTGACACTGGCATTAACTTTCGCCTTCACCGGCGGTCTATTCATCCGAACGATTCATCCCTTCCTCGCGGTGACGGATCGCGTCGATGCCGACTACCTCGTGGTCGAGGGCTGGGTTCACGAATACGCCATCCAAGCAGCGATCAAAGAATTCAAAAACGGAAACTACCGCCAGATATTCACCACGGGAGGACCAGTCCGCGGCACCGGCGGATACACGAACGATTTCAATACCTCCGCCAGTGTCGCCGCCGAACGATTGGTTGCGGATGGCCTGGCCAAGAATTTGGTGCAGATGGTTCCTTCGCGGGTCGTGGATCGGGATCGCACCTACGGTTCCGCCATCGCCCTGAAAAATTGGCTCAAGGAAAATCATCTCGAAGTCCACCGGATGAATATCGTGACGGAAGATATTCACGCCCGCCGCACCCGCCTGCTTTTCCAGCAAGCCTTCGGTGACGACGTGCAGGTTGGCATCATCGCCATCCCTCCCTCCGAATACGATCCGGCGCACTGGTGGCGCTACAGTGAAGGAATCGAAGGAATCATGATGGCGAGCATGGCCTACGTCTACGCCCAGCTCTTGTTCCAACCCGAGAATCCAGGAAATTAGTAGGGCCTGTGTCTTGCACAGGCTGTGCTTTCCCCACGGCATTCGTTCGCGCCTATCCGTCATCGTGCGCGGCGTCTGCAAGACAGACGCCCTCCGAGACAAGGCACCTGTCGATTCAATCAGCCGGACGTAGCGGCAGGCGTCTCTGCCTGCCGGGGATCACTTCGTCGTAGGTTGCGCGCTTGTCGCGCTATTCTGCTGGCCAGCAGAACGAGGCAAGCTCGCAACCTACAAATACCGCGAACCACCGGCACGAAGCCTCCTCCGCCGGGCTTCGGCGCGGCACACGCCGGTGGCTAGGTCAATCCCCGTCGAACGCAGATCGGGAGCGTCCGTCAGTCACGCGTTTGCTGAAGGCCAAGGCCCACTCCCAATTGCCGTCCGCCTCAAATTTGTTTCTTGCCCACTCATCCTGTGCCCAATGATATACCCTCACAATTATGAAAATCTGCTGTATCGGCGCTGGTTATGTGGGCGGTCCAACGATGGCCATGATCGCCCTGAAATGTCCAGACATCCAAGTGACCGTGGTGGACATGAACACGACGCGCATCGCCGCATGGAATAGCGACACGCTGCCGATCTATGAACCCGGATTGGATGACGTCGTGAAACAAGCGCGCGGCCGGAATCTGCATTTTTCCACCGACGTGGCCGGCAATATCAAGAGCGCCGATATCATCTTTGTTTCCGTCAACACCCCGACCAAGACCTACGGCGTCGGCGCCGGCCGCGCTGCTGATCTGCGGTACATCGAATCCGTGGCCCGCTCAATCGCGGAACACGCGGAACACGGCAAGATCATCGTGGAAAAATCCACCATCCCCGTGAAGACGGCGGATGCGATCACCACCATTCTTTCGGCCAACACCAAGGGCCTGAAATTCCAGGTGCTTTCCAATCCGGAATTTCTCGCCGAAGGCACGGCGGTCAAGGATCTCACGAGCCCCGATCGCGTGCTCATCGGCGGTGAGCGCACCCCCGACGGCGACCAAGCCGTCGAGACCCTCGTCAGCGTCTACGCCCGCTGGGTGCCGCGCGATCGCATCATCACGACCAATCTCTGGTCCTCCGAACTCTCGAAGCTCGTAGCCAACGCCTTTCTCGCCCAGCGCATCTCGTCGATCAACTCCATCTCCGCACTCTGCGAAGCGACCGGAGCCGACGTCGATGAAGTCGCCAACGCCATCGGCAAGGACAGCCGCATCGGTCCGAAATTCCTCAAGTCGTCGGTCGGCTTCGGCGGTTCCTGTTTCCAAAAAGATATTCTCAACCTCACTTATCTCTGCGAAAGTTTCGGCCTGCCCGAGGTGGCGGCCTACTGGCACAGCGTGGTGGCGATGAACGACTGGCAGAAGCAGCGTTTCGCCGGCCGCATTGTGAAGGAACTCTTCAACACCGTGGCCGACAAAAAAATCGCGGTGCTCGGCTTTGCCTTCAAGAAGGACACGAACGACACCCGCGAATCCGCCGCGATCAACATCTGCCGCGACCTGCTCATCGAGCACGCCAAGGTTTGCGTGTACGACCCCAAGGTGCCCGCCCATGAAATCAAGGCCGACACGCTCGGTAAAGGAGTCGAAAATCCCCGGCTGATGATCGCGAAAGACGCCTACGAAGCCTGCGCCGGCGCGCACGCCATCGCCATCGTGACCGAGTGGGACGAGTTCAAAACCCTCGACTACGCGAAGATTTTTGCCGCTATGCCCAAACCCGCTTTTCTTTTCGACGGCCGAAATATCGTCGACCTCGCGGCCCTGCGGAAAATCGGTTTCCGCGCCTCGGGCATCGGCAAGCCCGCCTGAGCAAGTGTCCAAGTAGTGGCCGGCGGCCCGGCCTGCCGAGATTGTTTGCGAAGGCCGGGCCCCTGCCTGCCGTTGGTCGGATTCCGTCGTAGGTGGTGTGCTTGCCGCACCACGGTCGTTCTGCTGGCCAGCAGAACGAGACAAGCTCGCAACCTACCTTGGACCAAATCCCACAGGCCCGGAGGCCTGTGGCTACGCCAATCTCCAGCAACCACCCGGTTCGGCTCCTGCATCATCCGCGGGCCATTTTGGGCTGGGCAGCCCTGCACAAATATTGGCAGACGCCGAGAATATCAACTTCCGCCTAACCCTCAAGTCTTGCACTCAATCCCGGATCAACCAACTCTCGGTCACCTGCCTTGGGCCGGTGAGTTTCGTTTCCTAACCAGTTGAGCAACCCTTCGACAAACCAGCAACCCCGACCGGAAACCTCATCCGATCTTCCGCGTAATCGCTGCGTGGTGGTCGGGGACATCAACTTGGTGCGTGCGCTCGGCCTCGCCGGGTTGCGCTCCACGGTCGCGAAGCCCAACCGTTTCACCTCGGCCTCGCTTTCCCGCCACTGCACCCAACGGATCACGGCACCCGACGCTGATCTCGACGAAGCCGGTTTTGTGCGCGCACTCATGGAGTATGGCCGGACCTGCCCGGAGCGCCCGGTACTGTTCACCGAGAGCGATGGCGACACGCTCGCCGTCTCACGCCACCGCGACGAGCTAGAAAAATATTACCACCTAGTGCTGCCGAGCGCGGACATTGTCGAAGCCACGGTCGACAAACTCGGATTCGCCGCCCTCGCCGAAGTTCGGGGCTTGCCGGTTCCGGCCACAAAAATTCTCCGGCCCGAACAATCGTTCGCCAGTCAACTAGCCGATTGGACGATCTTCCCCTGCATTTTAAAACCGACGCTGCGCAGCGGCTGGTTCATCTCGCAGCTTGCGAGCGGAGAAGGCCGCATGCAAAAAGCGATTCGTTGCGAAAACGCCGGAAAACTGCGCTCCATCGTGTCCGCGATGGAAGCCCACGGCGGGGCCTTCGTGCTCCAGGAATCAGTCGAAGGCGGCGAAGAATGGATTGAAAGCTACCACGCTTACGTGCGCCCGGGCGGCGAAGTGGTCGCCGAGTTTACCGGCAAAAAGGTGCGCACTTTTTCACGGGTCCATGGAGCGAGCACCTACGTGAAAATCCTGGACGATCCCGAAGTCGTGGCGCTCGGCCGCGTCGTGCTGGCCCGCATTGGATTTTCGGGCGTGGTGAAACTCGATTTCAAGCGCGATATCCGCAACGGCCAGTTGCGCCTGCTCGAGATCAATCCGCGCTTCAGCCTCTGGCATTATCCGGCGGCTGTCGCCGGCGTGAACATCCCGGCCTTGGCCTTCGCCGATGCGGTCAATCCAGGCTCGGCTAAAGCCGGCCGGGCCCGCGCCGGGGTGAGCTGGATTTATCTGCGCGAAGATTTCAAGGCCATGCGCGAATACCGCGCCGCCGGTGAACTCAGTTTTCCCCAATGGATCCGTTCGGTCATGCGCGCGGACACCTGTCATGAGTTTGCCTGGAGCGATCCGCTGCCCGGGATTTTCAGCATCGCCTTGATGCTGGCGAAAAGCGGAGCGGCACTACTCTAACGATGAAGATCGCCGTCCTGGCCGACGTTCATGCCAACCTCGAAGCACTCGAGGCCGTGCTCGATGATTTGGGCGAGTGGCCCGACGCCATCGTCATCGCGGGAGATTTGATTGGCTACGGCGCGGACCCCAACGCCGTCGTCGCCCGGATTCGCGCCACGGGCGCACGCTGCGTCTGGGGCAACCACGAAGGCATGCTGCTCGGCCGGCTCAGCCTGCGAAGATGCATCTACGCCGGTATCCACGCCATTCGCTGGACGCGCAAAATTCTGAATCCTGAAGCCCGGCAGTGGCTCGAGGGTTTGCCCTTCGCCCTCGATGTCGCACCCGGCATCCGCATGGTCCACGCTGATCCGCGCGACTCAGAAAAATACGTCAACACGCCCACCTTGGCTGGCGAGGCGCTCGCCGCAGTGAGCCCCGATATTCGTGTACTGATCGCCGGCCACACCCACGAGCCGGTTTTGTGGAACGGCGGCGCTTGGACCCGAGCGCAGCCCGGTCCCCATAAACTGGAGGGACGAGCGTTGCTCAATCCCGGCGCCGTGGGACAATCACCCAACGAACAACGGGTGGCTCGTTATGCCCGTCTCGATCTCGCAGCCAATATCGTCACGTTTCATGAGCTCGACTACCCCTGGCAACGCACGGCCAAAAAAATGCAAGAGGCCGGACTCGTCCCACTGCTGTGCGATCAAAAAATCAATCCCGGCCAACGACTCCTCAACGCGGTACGCACCCGCTGGCTGCGTTGGACCGCGACTTAAACCGGAGGCAGCTTGTGTTTCCTGATTGGCGTCATTCGCTCGGGTGGTAACAACCATCCTGCCACTGCCGCACCGCAGCAAACTTCCGCCCATGTCCTCATCCACTGATACAGCGCCCGCCCGCCCCAGCCAACCGCAGAAAAAGCGCCCACACGGGCGCTGGTTTATTCTGGGGGCCGGCGCGGTGCTCGTGCTCCTCTATGCAGCCACCATCGAAAAGTTTCTCTCCTTAAACCGACCGATCAATGGCGAGATTTTAATCATCGAGTCGTGGTATGCGGTGGAGCCAACGTTACGGGATGCGGTGGCGGCCATCCGCCAGGGCAACTATCGCAAGGTCGTTTGTGTCGCGCTCAACGAACCCGCCGAGGAGGGCGGAACCATCACCCCCGCTGATCGTGCCGCCCGCTATTTGACCGCAAAAGGCGTTGCTCCCGGATTGGTGCAGGTGCTGAATGTCCCCTACGTGGAAACCCATCGGACCTACTCCAGTGCTTTGGCGGTACGCCAGTGGCAGCAGCAGGAATTCCCCGGCATCCACTCCCTCGATGTCTTCACCAAAAGCATCCACACCCGCAAAAGCACGCTGCAATACCGCAAAGTATTTCCCGAGCCGATCGGAGTGGGCAGCATCGCCGGACAGGCCGAACCGTTCCCTCGTTCGCATTGGTGGCTGTCGCGGCGCGGCATCTTCCTGATCGTGAAAAACACCGCGGGCTATTTGTATGCGCTGACGTTTGATCCGCCGGCGCAGGCACCCCTCACCAAACCCGCCCACTAGTCTCCCGCTTTTCAACATGCCTGCTCCCACCAGTACACGCCCCCGCTTGGGGCACCAATCGAGTCTCGACGGATTGCGCGGCATCGCCGTGGCCGTCGTGGTTATTTTCCATCTGGGATGGAATTGGCTGCCGGGCGGCTTTTTTGGCGTGGACGTATTTTTTGTCCTCAGCGGGTTTCTCATCACCACGCTGTTGCTCGAAGAACATATTCATGCCGGCCGTATTTCCCTGGGCACTTTTTTCTACCGCCGGATGATCCGGCTTTATCCCGCACTGATCGGCCTGGTCGCCTTCTCGACGTTTTTCACTCTGGTCGCTCACCGGGAAACAGGAGTGGGCCGCGCGCTCTCCATCGCGTCGAGCGTGCTGTTCTACTACGCCAACTGGTTATCGATGGTCGATACGGCGGGCTGGTTCGGCGGCATGCCGCACACCTGGTCGCTCGCCATCGAAGGCCAGTTCTATCTTCTCTGGGCTCTGATTGTAGCCGGTCTCGCCCGACGCCACGCCACACCGGAGAAACGGAACTCGCTGCTTAAAATCCTCCTCGTAATCGCGGGCGGCATCGTCGTCGCCTCCACCAGTTGGCGCGCTTCACTCTGGAGCGAGGGTGTCACCTGGTTGCGCCCTTACCTCGGCACGGATACGCGTCTGGACGGCCTTTTCTTGGGCGCGATTATCGCACTCGTACGTCTGCAACACGCCCCCGCACCGCCCGAGCCTGCCACATCGCGCGCCAGTCACTGGGCTTATTCCCTGCTCGGGACCGTTAGCGTGGGTGCCATCGCCTATCTCGTGTGCACCGTGCAATTCGGCTCAGCCTTGCCGTACTATCTTGGTTTCACCTTCGTGAGTCTGGCGAGCGCCACTCTGCTTTTTTCCCTCTTGCGTGACCCCGAGACCTTCTGGGCCCGACTACTCCGCTGGCCTGCCTTGGTCTGGTTGGGCAAAATCTCCTATTCACTTTATATCTGGCATGTGCCGGTGTTGAAAGTCATGAGCCCGCAGCGTCTGACGTCCGTCGGCCTGCCGCTCTGGGTGGCCGAGGCAGCGCGTTTGCTGGTCAGCCTCGTGGTCGCAACCGCCTCCTATTATCTGATCGAGCGGACCTGTCTTCGTCTGAAAAAGCGTCTGGAGTGAATCAATCCGGCGCCCCCACCGGTTAAAGGCACCAGCCGATCACCACGACATTTTCCTTTAAAAAACGATTGATCCGCACCGGAAGAAAATAATCTCACGGGCTGCTCGCCGGTCAATTTCTGCCGGTCGCCCGCCTGATGATCCAAGGTGCGCCCATGATCGCCAGCAGCATTCTGCGTCAATTGATTCGCAAATTTCAACCCCGACGGCCTGCCATCCACCTGCCCGAGTAGCGCGATTCTTCTCGCACCCGACGGCGGCCCACCCGCCCCATTGGTCATTGGACTAAGAAAACCTGAAGTCAGCTTGCAACTCGGGCATCCGACTTCATCGTCATCTCTCGCAGCATATTATTACGTATCCCTCGCATGCCTACCACCCGTGAATGCCTCTCGCCCGCCATGAGTCAGGCTTCCGCTATTTTGCCAGCAACTGAATGGAATCAAACGCAGGTCGCCTATCCGACCGCCGAGCGTCTGCATCAACTCACATCCCGGCAGGCCAGCCAAACCCCTGAAGCGATCGCGTTAAAATTCGGCGAGACCACCCTCACCTATCGCGAACTGGATCAACGGGCCAACCAACTGGCGCACGAACTGCGCACCCGCGGCGTCGGACCCAATACGCTCGTCGGTATCAGCGCCTTTCGGTCAATTGAAATGGTCGTGGGCCTGTTCGGCATTCTCAAGGCCGGTGGTGCCTACGTACCCATCGATCCCGAATACCCCGCCGAACGCATCGCGTTCATGCTCGCCGACTCCGGCGTGAAACTGCTCCTCACCCAAGAACCGGTGAAACGCCTTTTGCCCACCACCACCGCGCAGCTGTTCTGCCTCGACACCGCTTGGCCGTCGATCGCCGCGCATCCCTCGACGCCGCCCGCCGATCACACGACGTCCGCAGATCTCGCCTACATGATTTATACCTCGGGTTCGACCGGGAAGCCCAAGGGCGCGCTCAATTCCCATCGCGGCATCTGCAATCGTCTCCGTTGGATGCAAGATCGCTACGGCCTCACCCCCGCCGACACCGTGCTGCAAAAAACTCCTTTCAGTTTTGATGTGTCCGTCTGGGAATTTTTCTGGCCCAGCCTCGCCGGCGCCCGGCTCGTGGTCGCCCGACCCGGCGGACATCAGGACGCCGCCTATCTCGCCCGAGTCATCAACGACGAACAGGTGAGCGTCATCCATTTCGTGCCGTCCATGCTGCGCACTTTTCTCGCCGAGCCCGCCGCAGCCACCTGCACCTCCTTGCGCCATGTGATTTGCAGCGGCGAGGCACTCACCCACGATTTGCAGGAAAATTTTTTCTCCCGTCTGCCGTGCGAACTGCACAATCTCTACGGCCCGACGGAAGCGGCGGTGGATGTGACCCACTGGACTTGCCAACGCGCCAGCCAATCGCCCGTCGTGCCCATTGGCCGCCCGGTCGCCAACACCCAAATGTACGTCCTCGATGCGCAACTGCGCGAAGTCCCCGTCGGCGCCGAGGGCGAACTCCACATCGGTGGCGTGCAAGTCGGCTTGGGTTATCACAACCGTCCCGCACTCACCGCAGAGAAATTCATCCCCGATCCTTTTTCCTCCGATCCTGCGGCCCGTCTCTACAAAACCGGCGACCTCGCCCGCTGGTTACCCGACGGTAGCATCGATTATCTCGGCCGGCTCGACTTCCAGGTCAAACTCCGCGGCTTCCGCATTGAACTCGGTGAAATCGAAAGCGTCCTCGCCCAACATCCCACGATCAAGCAAGCCGTGGTGACGGCCCAAGAATTGCCCGGCAGCGACAAACGCCTCGTAGCCTACCTCAGTTCCCGCGAGGGCCGTACGGCCACCGTGGGCGAATTGCACACGCACCTGCTCGCTCGGCTGCCCGACTATATGGTGCCCGCCTGGTTTATGTGGCTGGACCAAATTCCCCTCTCCCCCAACGGCAAGGTTGATCGCCAAGCACTCCCCGCCCCCACGCGCGCCCGGCCCTTTCTCGCCCAGCCCTTCGCGGAAGCCCGCAATTTATGGGAACGCCAGATCGTCGAAATTTGGCTACGCGTGCTGCCCGTCGATGCCATTGGGCTCGACGACCGTTTCTTCGAACTTGGCGGCGATTCCCTCGGCCTCACCCGCGTACATGCGGCACTCCAAAAATTGATCGCCCGGGAATTTCCCATCGCCACGCTCTTCGAACACATCACCGTCCGCACGCTGGCGACGCATCTCCACGCCGCCCCGGATCACGCCGACACCGCCGATGCCCACCAGGAACGCGCCCGCCGCCAACGCGAAGCGCTTAATCGCCGTCGGCCCGCCGCCCGCTAATTTCCCATGAGCGAATCCCCCTCCTCCCGACCCAACCTCGAAGGCATCGCCATCATCGGCATGTCCGGCCGCTTTCCCGGCGCCGCCAATGTCGAGGAATTCTGGAAAAATCTGGTGAGCGGCACCGGGACGATTTCGCAATTCACCGAGTCGGAACTCGAGCATTCCGTGGCGACCCCCGAAGCCCTGGCCCAAGGAAAAAGATTCGTGCGCGCCCGCGGCGTACTGGAAAACGCGGATAAATTCGACGCAGCCTTTTTCGGTATTTCCCCCCGCGAGGCGGAGCTGATGGACCCGCAGCACCGGCTGTTTCTCGAGTGCGCGTGGGAAGCACTCGAAAGCGCCGGCCATGATCCCGACACGTTTCCCGGGATGATCGGCGTCTACGCCGGCCTGAGCCTCAATACTTACCTGATCTACAATCTCTGCGCAGACCGGCGCTTTAATGCGAATTTCGCGGGTAACTTCCAAGTGGGCGAGTACCAGACGATGATCGGCAACGACAAGGATTTCCTCCCCACACGCGTCTCGTTCCGGCTCAACCTCCGCGGCCCCAGCATGGCGATCCAGTGCGCGTGCTCCACTTCACTTGTCGCCGTTTCCCAGGCTTGCGCGAGTCTGCTCAGTTACCAATCCGACATGGCGCTGGCCGGCGGCGTCTCCATCAGTTTTCCCCAGAAACGCGATTACCTCTACACCGAGGACGCCATGGTTTCGCCCGACGGCACCTGCCGTGCCTTCGACGCCGATGCCCGCGGCACGATCTTCGGGCACGGTGCGGGTGTCGTCCTGCTCAAACGCCTCGCCGATGCGGTCGCGGACGGCGACACCGTGCTGGCCGTCATCACCGGCAGCGCCGTGAACAACGATGGCGCGGGCAAAATCAGTTACGCCGCTCCGGGCGTGCGCGGCCAAGCGGACGTCATCGGCTTCGCGCAAGCCGCCGCCGGCGTTCATCCGGATTCCATTTCCTACATCGAAGCGCACGGCACCGGCACACCCTTGGGCGATCCCATCGAAGTCGCCGCGCTGACGCAGGCCTTCCGCACCGGCGGCGCGCACGGCAACGGCTATTGCGCCATCGGTTCCGGCAAGACTCACATCGGCCACCTCGATGCGGCCGCCGGCGTCACCGGATTGATCAAGACCGTGCTGCAACTCCAACACGGCCTCATTCCCCCGCTGCTCCATTTTAAAAAGCCGAATCCCCAGATCGATTTCGCGAACAGTCCCTTTTTTCCAGTCACGAAACCCATCGAGTGGAAACAGGGAATTAATGGCGGCCCGCGCCGCGCCGGCGTCAGTGCCTTCGGCGTGGGCGGCACCAATGCGCACGCCATCGTCGAGGAAGCGCCACCCGCTGCGCCCTCCGGCCCGTCCCGGCCATGGCAACTGCTGCTGCTCTCGGCGAAAACCGCCACCGCGCTCGACCAAGCCACCGCCAATCTCGCCGCGCATCTCGCCGCGCACCCGGAGATTTCGTTGAGCGATGTCGCCTTCACCCTGAAAAAAGGCCGCCGCGCTTTCCCGCATCGTCGCACCGTGGTCGCGGCGCATCCCACCGACGCCATCGCGCGGCTTCAATCCCGCGATCCAAAAATTATTGCTACCGGGCAGACTACTTCCCGCGAACCCACCGTCGTTTTTCTTTTCCCCGGCCAAGGCACGCAATCCGTCGGCATGGGCCGGGAGCTCTACGAGCAAGAACCCGTCTTTCGCGCCGAGGTGGATCGCTGCGCCCTCTTTCTCGCGCCCCTGCTCGGGCTCGATCTTCGCACCATCCTTTATCCCCCCGAGGCGAACCGGACCGAGGCGGAAACACTGATCAACGAAACCCGCGTCACCCAGCCCGCCATTTTCACGATCGAGTACGCGCTCGCCCAACTCTGGCTATCGTGGGGCGTGAAACCCGTCGCCGTAATCGGCCACAGCATTGGCGAATACGTCGCCGCCGTGCTGGCCAAAGCGTTGACGCTCGATGACGCGCTCACCCTCCTCGCCGCGCGCGCGAAACTGATCCAAGCCCAACCCAGTGGCGCGATGCTCGCCGTCCGCCTCGGGGCCACCGAAGTGGAACCGCTGCTGCCCGCCGGCCTCTCCATCGCGGCCCACAACAGTCCGAAAATTTGCACCGTCTCCGGCCCGGCTGACGCCATCGCTTTGTTGGCTGCGGCGCTCGAAGATAAAAAAATCGCCGTCAAACCGCTAACCACTTCCCGCGCTTTCCATTCGGCCATGATGGAACCGGTGGTCGCCCCCTTCACCGCCTTGGTGGAGAAAACGCCGCGGCACGCCCCGCAGCTTCGCTGGATTTCCACCTGCACGGGCCGCGAGATGACGGCGGCTGACATGGCTGATGCCGGTTATTGGTCGCGCCAGCTCCGACAAGCGGTGTTGTTTATGGAAGCACTCACGGAAGTCGCCGCCACGCCGAACACCGTGCTGCTGGAAGTCGGCCCGGGGCAATCGCTCACCCAGTTCGCCCGCCAACTCACCACCAAGGCGGCAGATGCCACGGTGGTGCCGACGTGGGATGGCGGAAAACCTGAGCTCGAATCGATGCTCACCGCGCTCGGTCGGCTGTGGCTCACGGGGGTTTCTATCGACTGGAAAAATTTCTATGCCACCGAATCACGTCGGCGCGTGGCCCTGCCCACGTATCCCTTCGAACGAAAACGCCATTGGGTCGAGCCGGCCAAGTTCTCTGATCACGGCCCCGTGAGCTCGACCGTTGCCTCCGCCAGCGAAGAAATCGCCGCCGCAGTCGCTCCGGCCAGCACCACACCACCGCCGAAGGACCACGTGGGCATTACGGCTGAATTACGGACGATCCTGTTTCAGCTTTCGGGGATTGAAATCCCCGATGAGCGGGCCTCGTTTTTGGCATTGGGTTTCGATTCACTTTTGCTCACCCAAGTGAGCCAGGCCATCCGCTCTCGCTTCGGGGTGAAGATCAGTTTTCGCCTGTTACTCGACAGCCTCGGCACGCTGGAAAAAGCCGGTGCGCATATCGCCGAACAACTGGCGACGGCCAGCACCAGCAGCTTGATGCAATCCGGCGCACCTTGGGACCTCCGGGTCGCGGATGCGCCCGTCAACGTCGTGGTGCGGATTCCCGTAACCGATGAACAACGGGAAATCTGGCTGGGCGCGCGCCACAGCCCGGACGCCTCCAAGGCGTTCAATGACGTCGTGGTACTCCGTCTGCGCGGCTCGCTCGATCGCACCAGAATGCACGAAAATTTGCGCTCACTCGTGAATCGTCACGATGCGTTGCGCACGACTTTCTCGCCCGATGGCGACTTCCAGCACATCGCGCCCGACGGCGGCATTAAACTCCCGGTCACCGATCTAACCGAGCTCGCGCCCGACGAACGCGAGGCGCAATTGCAGCAAATTGCCGTCCTGGAAGATTCCGCCCCTTTCGATTTGGAAACCGGTCCGCTTTTCCGGGTGCGGCTGCTGGTTTTAAATTCCACTGAATACGTCCTGCTGTTTTCCTATCATCACATCGTCGTCGATGGCTGGTCCTCCGGCGTGTTGCTGCGGGAACTAGGCCAGCTCCATGGCTGCCGGGTTGATGGGGCCATCGCGCCTCTCGCGCCCGCGATGCAATTCCGGGAATATGCCGCCTGGCAAACCTCCCCCGAGCAGATCAACGCCTGCGCCAAAGCGGAAAAATACTGGCTGAACCGCTTCACCCAGCTCCCCTCACCTGCAGACTTGCCGGGTGACCGCCCGCATCCGGCAGCCAAAACATTTCGCTCAGCCAAATCCACCGCGTTACTCGATCCGCAACTCTGCCGCCGCATCCGGGAATCCTGCGGTCAACTGAACTGCACGCCCTTTCACTTCCTCTTTGCCGTCTATACCGCATGGCTGCACCGGCTCACCGGCTCCTCCGATCTGGTGATCGGCGTGCCCGTGGCCGGACAGATCTCGGAAGCCCTGCGGGATCGGTATGGTAGCCGCAACTTGATCGGTCACTGCGTCCACTTCCTCCCGGTGCGCATCGCCCCGGCAGCGGACAAATCCTTCACCTCCCACCTCGACGAAGCGCGCCGGCAATTGCTCGATGCCCGCGACCACGAATTTTTCACCTACGGCAATCTGGTCAAAAAACTCCGCCTGCCGCGCGATCCCTCCCGGATGCCGCTGCTGGGCGTGATGTTCAACTTCCTCCCCTTGGCGGAAGAGATTTTCTCCATGGAAAATCTCAAAGCCCATGCCGTGTTTCAGCCCAAGGCTTACAATATTTTTGATCTGAATGTCTACGTCGCCACCGTGGGCGACGGCCTCCAGATAAATTGCGAATACAACACCGCGCTCTTCGATCCTGCCACCATCGAGCGCTGGCAGCACCAGTGGCGCGGCCTGATCGAAACCGTCCTCACGAATCCGCGATGCCCCCTGGAACGCCTGCCCATTCTGACGGAAACGGAACGGCAATGTCTCCTGCAGGAGTGGAATCACACCGTCACGGAATATCCGCGCGACCGCTGCATTCATCAGCTCTTCGAAGCGCAAGCCGCCCGGCATCCGGACAAAGTCGCGCTGAGTTTTGGCCAGCGCACGCTCACTTATCGTGAACTCAATGAGCGAGCCGACCAACTAGCCCAGCACCTCACGCAAACCGGGGCCGCGCCGGATGTGTTGATCGGAATTTGCCTGGACCGCTCGCCGGAACTGGTGATCGCGGTGCTCGGGGTTTTGAAGGCGGGAGCCGCCTACGTCCCGATTGATCCGACCTACCCCGCTGACCGGATTGCGTTCATGCTCGAAGACGCCGCAGTGAAAATCCTCGTCACCCAGAAAAATCCCAGCGTCTCCCTGCCAGCCACGTCGGCCGCCATGGTCTTCATGGATGAGTTGCCAGCCGCAGGAACCAAAACCGACCGAGCCCAAGCGACAGCGCAGAATCTCGCCTATGTCCGCTACACAAGCGGCTCCACCGGCAATCCGAAGGGCGTGCAAATCGAGCATCGGGCCATCGTCAACTTCATCGAATCGATGCGGCGCACGCCGGGGTTGACCGCCGATGATGTGCTGCTCGCCGTGACCATCCTGTCCTTTGATATTTCCGAACTCGAAATCCATCTCCCACTGACCACCGGGGCCCAAATCGTCATCGTCCCGTGGGAAACCGTGGCGGACGGACAAGCCCTGCTCGAGACCGTGAAAAAATACGGAGTCACCGTCATGCAAGCCACCCCTGCGACTTGGCGGCTCATGCTCGACGCGGGCTGGCAGGGCACAGCGGGGTTGAAAGTTCTCTGCGGCGGCGAAGCCCTGCCCGCCGATCTCGCCCGCCAACTGATCCCGCGATGCGCGGAATTATGGAATATGTACGGCCCGACAGAAACGACCGTGTGGTCCACCTGCCAACATATCACCGACGCCTCCGACACCAGTATCGGCCGGCCCATTGCGAACACGGACACCTACATTCTGGATGCCCAGCTCCAGCCAATGCCGATCGGCGTCGCCGGCGAACTCATGATCGGGGGCGACGGCATGGCGCGCGGCTATCTCAACCGACCCGAACTCACGGCCGAAAAATTCATTCCCCATCCCTTCAAGCCAGGCGCGCGACTCTATCGCACCGGCGATCTGGCGCGTTATAGTTCCGCTGGCCGCATCGAGTGTTTAGGCCGGCTGGATTTCCAAATTAAAATCCGCGGCTTCCGCATCGAGTTGGGCGAAATCGAAGCCGTGCTTTCCAGCCACTCCGCCGTCCGGCAGGCCGTGGTGATCGCGCGCGAAGATCTACCCGGTGACAAGCGTCTGGTCGCGTATTATACGACTCGCCCGGGAGTCACGGTGAGTGCAGAAGATCTGCGGGATCATATTCGCGGCAAAATTCCCCACTACATGCTGCCCTCGGTCTTTGTCCCGCTCGAGAGCATTCCACTGACCCCCAACGGCAAGGTTGACCGCAAGGCACTCCCCGCACCGCAGCAGGAGAACACCGTTTTAACCTCGAACCATGAACCGCCCGCCACTGAGATTGAGCAACAGCTCGCTGCGATATGGTCGCGCATCTTAAAGGTCACCCCGGTGGGCCGGAACGATAATTTCTTTGAGCTCGGCGGCAATTCCCTGCTGGCCGTCACCGTTTTTTCCGCGATCGAAAAAACGTTCGGCCGCCACCTGCCGCTCGCCATGTTGTTCAATGCCCCGACCATCGCCGGACTCGCGGGCAATCTCGGCCTGGTCGAACCCGGAACGGACAACTGGCCGTCGATCGTACCCATCCAACCCAAAGGCACGAAGCCCCGCTTTTTCTGCGTCCATGGCGCCGGCGGCAATGTGCTCCTCTATCGCGATCTGGCCGCACGCTTGGGTAATGATTATCCATTCTACGGACTCCAATCCCGCGGGCTGGACGGCAAATCCACGCCTCTCACCACGGTGGCAGAAATGGCCACTGCCTATTTGGAAGAGATCCGGCGCTTTCAACCCCAAGGCCCGTACCACCTCGGCGGTTACTGCCTTGGCGGCACCATCGCACTGGAAATCGCCGGACTCCTCCGGCAGCAAGGCGAGGAAGTCGCCCTGCTCGCCCTGCTCGACACTTATAATTTCACCAAGGCGGTTCAAATCGGGTGGCTCTACGACCAGCTCGAACGCCTCAAATTCCACCTCGGCAGTTTCTCCCGGCTCCGCCCCGGCCAGATGATGAGTTATGTGAAGGAAAAATTCCGCGTCGCCATGGACGGTGAGTTAGCCGCCATTTTCCAATCCGATAAGCGTGGACGCCAAATCAGCGACCAAGCCAAAAGCGAAGGACACGTCGCCCTGCAAAATATCCAGTCGATCAACGATTATGCGGTCGGCATCTATCGCCCCAAATCTTACCCGGGGAAAATGACCTTGTTTAAACCCATCAAAAACTATGCCGCGTTTCCCGATCCGCTGATGGGCTGGGACGGCATCGCGATGGACGGACTGGAGGTGGTGGAGTTACCCATGAATCCTCATGCCATGCTGGTTGAACCCTTCGTGCAACAACTCGCCGAAGCCTTGGCGGTCAGAATTACTCCACCGGAAAAACCATCCACAGACCCGGATCCGTGCGCCCACCTGACCCGAATCCCGGCGTCGAGTTAGCGACCTAACCACCAGCGGCAAGCCAACGGCGCGAAACAAAACGCGTCGCGCGTCCTTCGCAAACCACCGCGCCCGCATAACCCGGTATCTCCGCCAGATCGCGGACGGCCCAACGCTCCGCCGCCGCCGGATCATCCGCCGCCCACTCCACCGCCGGCGGCGCCGTGGGGCTGATCGACACCGAAAAGTTTTTCAAAGGATAACCCAAGCCCTCGCCCCGGGCTTTCAGGTAAGCCTCCTTGCGCGTCCAACAGCGAAAAAAAGCGTCGGTTTGTTCCGCCCCGCTCATGCCCTGCAAAGCCGTAAACTCTCGCTCGGAGAACTGCCCCTTGGCCACCTCCATGAAATCGAAATTTTTTCGAATCTCTTCTATATCCACCCCAATCCGGCGACCAGCGGTCATGGCAAAAAGAATCACCTCGCCGGAATGCGACAGGTTGAAGGAGAGTGCCGGTTGACCGGGGCAGGGAACCAGTGCGGGTTTCCCCAATTCATTTTGCCTAAAATTCAACCCCGTCGGCTCCACCGACAAATAGTCACCCAAGAGTTGCCGGAGGAGTCCATGCGCCACAATGGAGCGGGCGCGGTCTTCCGGGCGGACAAAACGCGCCGCCTTCATTCTTTCCTCCTCCGATAACAAGCGTTCGAAAAAAGGAAGTTGCGGGCGGCAGGTGGAGATCAGCGCCGTCCAGACATGCGCTTCATCGTCTCCCGGTCTGGCTAGAGGATGGGGCGATCGGCGCGTGGGCATATAGGCCGAGATTGCGCGAATCCCCACCGAGAACAATCAGGAATTCAGATGCAACCCCGCACCAGATTCCCGGTCATCAACCCAATCGAATTGGATTGTGACGCCCGCACCTTCACCTAGGGTGGCGCGGTCTTCCCGCATCCCCAAACCACATGAACTTATCCCCTCAGACCACCCCTACCATGACCTCAAAACTTCGCACGATTTGCCAAATCGGACTGCTAACCGTAGGCGCCACCACCCAAGTTCTGCTCACCCACGCTCAATCGGTCTTAGGCAGCGATCCCGCACCAACTCCCCCGGCAGCGATCCCCTATTCCAGTGATCCATCAACCAGTGTCAGCCCATCCACCATTTCGCCGGCAATCCAATGGGGTCAGATCGCTTTGCGCCCGCGGTTTTCCTATCTCGTACTCTACGGTGACGGCGTCATCGTTCTCCCCGGCCAAAAAGCCAGCACGATGCAAATTATTTCCGCCGGCATCCAGCTCAACCTCGGCACGCATTGGTCTCTGGATTACAGCCCCACCGAAACGCTTTATTCCAATGCGAATTTCAATGACAACTTGTCCCATCTGCTCAGTCTGACCGGCCGGGTCGGTTACGGCAACTGGCAGTTCCAGCTGACACAAACATACACCAAAAGCGCCGATATTCTCGTTCAGACCGCCCGGCAAACCGAACAGAAAAGTTATAACACCAGCGTATCCGCCTCATATCGCTTCGGCCCGCGTATGCAATTGGACAGCACCGTTGGCCAAAACGTCCTGGCGATAAACAACCAGGCCGCCACCGCCACCGTGCCCTCGACCCGCACCCAATTCATCTCCGAACGACTGAGCTACATCTTCACCCCCCGCATCAACGCCAATGTCAGTTTTGACACCGGCTACAGTGAGGTCAATCCAGGTTCCGACATGTCCTACACGCGTCCCCAACTACAAATCGCCTGGCGCCCCACCGATAAAATTTCCTTGAACGTACAGGGCGGATCTGAATTTCGGAAAATCCGTTCTACCCCCACGAGAAATCTGACTATCCCCACTTACAGTTCGACCCTCATTTATCGGCCCTTCACGGACACCCAGCTCACGTTCCTCACCGTGAGCGAAATTTCGCCGTCCTACGTATCGGGCCAGGTCCCGAAAAATTTCCGCTGGAATATCATCCTCGATCAGCAGCTGTTCCAATATCTCCATCTCCACACGGGCTACGCGGAGGAGGAAAACAACTACGTCAGGACGGATAATTCCACCGCGGCAGCCCGCACCGAAAAAATCTATCTCTACAATCTGCGGTTCAGTACCACCGTGTTCCGCAAAGTAGGGCTCACCGCCCTGTACCAGCACCGGACGGTTAATTCCAGCGACACGTCCATTAAATTTTCCGGCAGCTATGTCGGTTTCCAAGTCGATTACCGGTATTAAACAGATTTCACCTTTGCAGCCGTATGACACCAGAAAGCCCTGCGGCCGTTTGCTTGTTTCTGGAGTTGGCACCGCGAGCTTGATTGTCGGTGAGCTCAGCTCTCGTACCGCATAAACCACGTTCCGTTGCATGAATAATCCTCCCTCGCCGCCAATGACTGCCACAAGCCATCGTGGCAGCTCCCGCATTTTTATCTGGGCTCTGTTCGTCCTATTTCTGACCTTCAGTTGGCCCCTCTATCAATTGGTCCGTTTCGCCTGGGGCAGTGAACTGTATTCGCATGTCATCTTAATTCCCTTCGTCAGCGCTTATCTTGTCTGGCTGAAGCGTCCCCAGCTCGGATGGTCGGGCATCCGCCTCGGTCGGCTCTGGCCGATCATCGCATTTTCCGCCGGCACCGGATTTTTCATCTGGTATTTCATCGAGCAGTCATCCCCCACCCCGCAGCTTCAGGACACTCTCGCCTTGGCCGTCTATGCGCTCGTCCTGTTCCTGACGGGAATTTGCTGCTGGTTGCTCAGCCGCGCCACCCTGCGCGCCGTCGCGTTTCCGCTAGGCTTTCTCCTTTGCTTGGCCCCATTCCCTCTGGCCGTAGAGGCCGGCGTGGAAACCTTGCTGCAACACGGCTCCTCCATAGTGGCTCAAACGTTTTTTCAGATCATCGGCACCCCGGTATTTCGCGAAGGCACGGTTTTCCGCCTGCCCGGCTTCAACATGCAGGTAGCTCCCGAATGCAGCGGGATTCACTCCACCCTCGCCCTGTTCATCACCAGCCTGGTCGCCGGTCAACTCCTCTTGCGGTCCAACTGGAGCCGCTCCGTACTCGCCTTGTCTGTGCTGCCGATCGCATTGCTCCGAAATGGGCTGCGAGTAACCACCATCGGCGAGCTGTGCGTCCGCATCGGTCCCGAAATGATCGACTCCTATATCCATCGTCACGGTGGTCCGATATTCTTCGCCATCTCTCTCATCCCCTTCTCACTGCTTCTATTATTATTGCTCAAGTTCGACCGGGCTGAAAACCGCCCAATCCCCCCCCACCGTTAATTCGATATGCCCACTCCACTGCCCCGACTCCTCTGTGGTATCCTCATTTCCCTTGCGGCCCTGCTCGGCACAAGTTGCTCACGTCATTCCAGTATCGAGCGCGCCTTAACTCGGGCGGACACTCACTACAACGCCGGTTCGTTAGACAGCGCTGAGGTAGAATACCTCAACACCATCAAATTGGATCCCGCGAATGTCCGGGCGATCGTCCAACTAGCCATGATCTATGCTGAACAAGGCCGCCTCAGCATCGCGCCAGCCTATTTATTCAAGGCCCGAGAACTTCAGCCGGAAAATCTTGAAATACGCTCCAAGCTTGCCGTGTTTTTTCTGAACATAAAAAAGTTCAGTGAAGCCCGTACGGAAATCCACTATATACTTGATCATCAGCCCAACCACCCCGAAGCCCCCTTTCTCCTCGCCGAGAGCGCGCAGACCCCCGATGAGCAAGTAACCGTTAAAGACTATCTTCAAAAACTCTCCTCCGCAAAAAGCGTTCCCGTCCTCACCGCTCTGGCCAATCTGGAACTTCGTCAACACAAGCTCGCGGAAGGAGAGACGCTTTTGCTCCAGGCGCATTCCCTCGACCCAAAATCAGCCACGGTCAACGCATCCCTCGGCGCGGTATCTCTAGCCAAAAACGATTTGCCGTCGGCCGAAACCGCGTTCGCCAGCGCATGGCAAAACGCTCCAGTTCGTTCGCCCATGAAGTTGAGCTACGTCCGCTTCAAACTTCAAACTGGAGACATCGAGGGAGCGAAGCGTTTGCTTAATGAGCTCACGGCCCTGATTCCAGACACCCTGCCACCGATGATGCTGCTCGCCGATATTTGCATCAAGGAAAAGAAATACGATCAAGCACTCGCCCTAACCGAAAAAATAATAACCCGTGATCCCTTCCTTATCCCCGCCCTGCTTCTCAGTGCTCGCCTCCGCCTTATAAAGGGAGAAACGGACAAGACTCTCCAAGAATTGGCCAAAATAAAAAGACTCCAGCCCAAGAACCCAGAACTCTACTATTTATTCGCCCAAGCCTATCTCGCCCAAGGCGAGGAAAGCCTAGCTTCCGCCAACCTCCATCAAGCAATTGAAATCGCACCCGCATATTTTGAAGCCATCATATTACAAGCGGATCTAAATCTAAAAAAGGGCGACGCCCGAGCCGCCATTGCGGCATTAAAACCCCTATTGACCCAGCGACCGGACAACCCACCAGCCAAATTATTACTGGCCAGAGCGAATGTCAGTCAGGGCGACCTCCCCACCGCACTGACCATCTATCAGGAAATCTCGGCAGCCTCCCCCAAAGAGGCCCATTTACTCATCCCCATCGCCTTGATTCTTCGGCAACAAAAAGAATATACCGAAGCGCGCAAGATTTTGGCCCATGCGCTCGAATTGGTTCCTGATTTCGGTCCAGCGATCGAATTGCTGGTCGACTTGGATTTAATTGCAGGCAATCCCACGGGCGCCCGAATTCGCGCGGAAGATTTGAAAGCGAAGCAGCCGGATAAAATCATCGCTTACCTATTACTCGCAAAAATCAACCTGACGGAAAAAAACTTCTCTCAGGCCGAAAAGGAATTATTAAAAGTAATCGAGCTGCAGCCGGATACCACCTCAGCCTATTACTTATTGGCCGGAATCTACACCCAAACGCACCAAACTCAAAAAGCCTTGGCCCAACTTGAACAGGTCGCACTCACCACTCCCAAAAATCCCTCCCTGTTTATCCGTATCGCTCTCCTGCAAGAGCAGCTAAATAATTTTCCGGCCGCTCGGGATGCCTACGAGAAAGTCCTAACCATCGAACCCAGATTTGTTACCGCCCTGAACAATCTGGCTTATCTGTATGCGGCGCAATTGAGCAATAATGACCGTGCCTTGACCTTAGCCCAACAGGCCCGTGAGCTGGCCCCAACACACCCCAACATTGCCGACACCCTTGGGTGGATTCTTTATCATCAGGGCCAGTATCAACGAGCCCGTGCCCTTTTACTCGAAAGTGCCACCAAATTACCCGAAGAGGCTCTGATCCAATTCCATCTCGGCATGGCCCACTACATGATGGGCGAAACTGAACTGGCGCGGATAAATCTCCAACAGGCGCAGCGGCTAAATCCTGCATTGCCCGAAAATAGTTTGATCAACCAACGCCTCACCTTCCTAGAAAATATTGCGACTCACACGGGACGGGAGTTGCGCACGACTCTCGAACAAGCGATCACCGCGCAAAAAAACGACATAGTCGCACTCACTCAATTGGGTTCATTTCTCATTAAAATCGGTGAGTTGGATCAAGCTCAAGCCAACCTAAATGCCGCATTGGCGATCAATCCCCTTTCGGTGAATGCCTCCTTGGGGATAATCCAAATTCATCTGGCCCGTCATGAAACCAACCAAGCCCTCGATTTAGCCAAAGCCATCCGCAAGCAAGCCCCCGACGATGCATCCGTTGCTCATCAACTCGGACGGATCGCCTATCAAATGGGCGAGTACCAATGGGCCTCCAGTCTTTTGCGAGAGAGCGCCCGCAAACTGCCGGATGACTTCAATGTGCTCTTTGATCAGGCCAAAGCCGCCTATAGCATCGGTCGCGTCGCTGATGCAGAAGAGGCCATGCGCCGTATCCTCCAAACCAAACCGGAATTCGCGGACACCGTAGAAATCGCAAACTACTTGGAGATGATCGCGCTGAAGGCACAGCCCACCCCGGAAGGCTCGGCTAAAATTGATCAAGTACTGAAAAATGACCCAACGTTTGTGCCCGCCCTCATGGCTTTTGGGGCCACGGCAGAAAAGCAATTAAATCCCTCAGCCGCTCGACAAGCCTACGAGAAAGCGCTGGCAAAATTCCCCGATTTTATCCCGGCAAAAAAATCGCTCGCCCTGCTTGCCGCCGCCGCCGACGCTCAGGAACCTCAGGCGTACGAACTGGCCATCCAAGCCCGGGAGGCTTTACCCAATGATCCGGAAATTGCCCAAGCACTCGGCATCTTGACTTATCGAAAAGGTGATTTCAATCGCGCCGCAAGTTTGCTGAAAGAAAGCATCTCCCGTCTGGGGGAAGATGCGCGTCGAGCGTTTTATCTCGGCCTCGCCCAAAATAAACTCATGGACAAGTCAGCCCGGGCTACGCTGCAACGGTCGCTTGCATTGGGCCTCAAGGACGAAGCCGCCGTCGAAGCGAATCGCCTCATCACCGAACTAAAATGAGCGGCCAACTCGGCGCATCCCAGCCAAGCATACTGCGCTGACATGGTCCATGGCTCAGGCCTGCTGGCTTTCCTCTTAGCTCGCTTGCCCTGTAAGGGGATTTCGCACATACCACAACGTGACGCCGGAATAACCCCATGAATGCGGATACGTTTCTAGCCTATACAAGTGCAATCCTGAGCATGGCTCTCGCCACTGGCGCGGCTTTTCGAGCACGCCGCTCCCCGGCCCGTTGGGCTTTCGTCGCCGGCATGATCCTCTTCACCGCAGAACGAGTCCTGCAAGGAATACAGTCTCAGTCGACGAGCATGGCTGATCGACTACAAGGACAGACGTGGCAACTCGCCTGCACCGCGCTCCTCCCGAGTATCTGGTTGTTTTTCAGCCTCAGTTACGCACGAGGAAACGCCAGTCATTTTCCTAAGCAATGGGGCTGGATTCTCACCCTAGCCTTGGGTCTCCCCCTCATAGGCGTAAGTCTCTTTCGCCAACAGCTCATTCTCTCCGTCAACGTTATCGAAAGGAGTTCTTCCGTGGTTTTTATCCTCGGATGGGCCGGGTTGATTCTACAAATATTTCTCCTGATATCGGCCGTACTCATACTGATGAATCTCGAGCGCACTTACCGGGCTTCGGTCGGCACAGTGCGTTGGCGCATCAAGTTTATGCTCATGGGCGTCGCCCTGCTGTTCATTGTCCGGCTATTCACCGCCAGCCAAGCTCTTTTGTTCAACGGCATGGTTTCATCGCTGGATAGTCTTCATTCTGGTGCATTAATCTTGGCCGGATTGCTCATGCTTCGTTCGCTTTTTCGCGCCGGTCATTTTGAACTCGATGTCTATCCCTCTGATTCTGTTCTACGGAGTTCCGCCACCGTATTCATTGCCGGCGTGTATCTCGTCTTCGTCGGTGTGTTTGCGAAAGTCGTGACGTATCTGGGTGGGGATTCGGCCTTTTCCTTCAAAGCCCTCCTCGGACTGGTCGCTTTAGTCGGTCTGGCCGTCTTGCTCCAATCAGATCGAGTCCAACTGAATCTGCGACATTTTATCAGCCGACATTTTCAACGCCCCTTACATGACTATCAATCAATCTGGCACCAATTTGCCCAAGGCACCGCAGCACAAGTGGGACAGACGGAATACTGCCGGGCGATCGTCAAGTTGTTGGCCGATATTTTCCAAGCCCTCTCGATCACCCTGCTCATCGTTGAAGAGCGTCGCGAAGAGTTGGTCTTAGTGGCTTCGTCATCGGTCTCAGGTCATCACGCCGCAGAGGCCGTACCCAATGCCAACGAAGCCGCAGCTATCATTCACCACCTAAGCCATAATCCTGATCCACGGGAAATAGAATTTCTCCCAGATGATTGGGCGGCGGCCTTACGCCGATGTCATCCTGATGAATTCCACAAGGGGAGCCGGCGAATCTGCCTGCCCATCGTCTCAGGAGGAAAACTCCAAGCCGTGATCCTTTTAGGTGATCGTGTAGGTGGGACGAATTTCGCGACGCAGGATTTGGATCTGCTCAAATCGATCGGAACCCACATCTCATCTGGTCTGATGAATGTACGCTTGGCCCAACGGTTGCTCCAAACCCGGGAACACGAAGCTTTTCAGGCTATGGCGACATTTTTTGTCCACGATTTAAAAAACGCGGCCACCACCCTCAACTTGATGCTCACCAATTTACCAGATCATTTCGATGATCCGGCGTTTCGCGAAGATGCCCTCCGCGGAGTCGGCAAGTCAGTCGCGCACATAAACAACCTGATCAGCAGGCTAAGTCAGCTCCGACAAGAATCGAAGTTTCAAACCACCCCGACCCACTTGAATGGCATCATCAACGACGTGCTGGGTGGATTGGAAAATATCGCTGAAATCCAAGTTAAAAAACAGTTGGCCGAACTTCCCCTCGTCCCCGTGGATCAGACGCAAATCGGGAAAGTCGTCACGAACCTGATGCTCAATGCCCGGGAAGCAATGGGCGCCAGGGGACAACTGGATATTGCAACCAGCCAAAAAGGAGGCTGGGCGATAATATCTGTCACCGACACCGGCTGTGGGATGACTCCGGAATTTATCGCCCAGTCTCTATTTCGTCCCTTTCAAACAACGAAAAAGAATGGCCTCGGCATTGGCATGTTTCAGAGCAAGATGATCGTGGAAGCTCATGGTGGCCGATTTTCCGTTGAAAGCGCTCCCGGAAAGGGCACGACTTTCCGGGTATTTCTTCCCCTCCGCCCCACCCACAATTGATGAAACCCAAATTGCTGATCGTCGATGACGACGAAGAGATTCGCACCCAGATGAAATGGGCTCTCGCCAAAGAGTATGATATCGTGATGGCAGGTGATCGGGCCCAGGCGCGTGATCAATTCCAAGCAAACCATCCCTTGGTGGTGTTACTCGATTTGGGTTTACCACCTAATCCCGCCACCCCAGATGAAGGTCTGGCCACCCTATCCGAACTCCTGGCTCTGGATAAGCAGGCCAAGATCGTCATCATCACCGGCCAATCGGAAAGAAACATCGCCCTTCGCGCAGTCGGTAACGGCGCTTACGATATCATCGGCAAACCTGCCGATCTGGATGAATTAAAAATGCTCCTCAAGCGGTGTTTTCACGTCGCCCACCTAGAGCGTGAGTACCAGCAAATACAGCAGCAGCTCAACCACGACACCTTTGAAGGGATTTTGGGGACGAATTTACGGATGCAGACAGTCTTTGATACTATCCGAAAGGTCGCACCCTCCAGCGCGCCGGTATTAATTTTAGGCGAGAGCGGGACCGGCAAAGAAATGGTCGCTCAGGCGATTCACCATAAAAGCCCACGCAAAAATGAACCTTTTATTGCGATCAACTGCAGTGCGATTCCCGAGAGTTTGATGGAAAGCGAATTATTTGGTCACGAAAAAGGAGCATTCACCGGGGCCCACCAAATGCGTAAAGGCCGAATCGAATCAGCCCATGGCGGCACCTTATTTTTAGATGAAATCGGCGAAATTCCCCTGTCCATTCAGGTAAAATTGCTCCGCTTTCTCCAAGAGCAACGCCTTGAACGCGTCGGCGGTCGGCAAGAAATCACGGTCGATGTTCGGATCGTATCCGCCACGAATGCCAATTTGAAAAAAGGCATGCAGCAAGGCACTTTCCGCGAAGACCTGTTCTACCGCATCGCCGTGGTGCAACTGCTGCTGCCCCCCCTCCGCGAACGTGATGAAGACATCACCTTTCTCGCCCAATCATTTCTCCAGCGAATCTGCCTGGAAATCGGGAAAACCGGACTCACCTTTGGTTCGGATGCGTTGCGCGTTATCCGACAATACCCTTGGCCGGGCAACGTCAGGGAACTCCAAAATCGGGTTCGACGCGCCGCCATTATGTCAGAAGGCAAGCGCGTGACCCCTCAAGACTTGGAGTTAACCCAAGAAGGAAGCATCCCGCCAAGCACGACCCTCAAAGAAGCCCGAGAAAAGATTGAACGTGAAATGGTGATCCAAGCCCTGAAGAGAAACTCTGGGAAGATCACCGCCGCCGCCACGGATCTGGGAATTAGCCGTCCCACTTTCTATGAACTTATGGAAAAACTCGGCATCGAGAAACCTGAATCTAAAGAATAAAAAGAGGCGGAACTTTCGTTCCGCCTCTTCGACTCAAGTGCTTATTTAAAATTTAGACCCGGCGCGTCTTGCGATTCGCAAACGCGATCCCCATCAAACCAAGACCAAGCAACATAGCCGTGACACCGCCATCAGGCACACCGACATAGACCAACTGATCTTGATTATTAGTACGCCCCTGATTGGAAGTCAGATTCATTACCTTAACAGCAGTCCCAGTGTAATCGGTTTTCGCATCAATCTGCCAATTTGCACCAAACTGCGCAAGAAGCAGTGAATTATATGTGCCCGCGCCAAAGGTGGCTTGCTCGCCCTCCAGCCACCAAATCAAATCCTGAAGATTCGCCGCATTGGTCGAACTGCCATAATAAGAGGCAGTCAAAGCGCCCGTGGCAAACTGCGTGTAGAGATAGGCTGTCCCTTGAGAAATAATATCATAGCCAGCGGTTGGCGACGACACCCCACCAGAAATCGCCCTATTATTCAAAGCGACATCATAGGTTCCACCATTGGAGAAATACTCATTTTTCTCGATGCAAAACGTGCCAAAATAGGTGCCATCAGTTGACTTACCTGCGACATAGTTACCAAGAACCCATTCGAGTTCAGCATTCGGATTAGCACGGTAATAACCGCCAGAAGCGGGACTATAGGTGCCCATCTGCACCTGAGGATTTGCTAGTGCTTGGGTCAGCCCAATCGAGGCAGTAGTAAGAGCGAGAATTAATGTTTTTAAGTTCATATGATTTGTGGAAAGTGAATTGATACTTCGATTCTAAGTATTGAACAATGCAAACATCATGCCATATTCAGATTACCCGCATAATTACATTCGTTATATACTGCCTTGCAATGTATTATAATAAATCAAGAGATTGACAAATATTTCAGGCAGTCTTCGCCACGAGATTTTTCGTAAACAAATCCGACATAAATTCAAAACAAACCTCATTACAGTGCATAAACATATCCATACAGGCTATTTAGGGAAATACCCCCCAATGTAATACATTCCGTCAAATAATTAATGTTACACATATTAATATATACTAACTAGTTATGGTTTTTTATGGATTCATTTCGGATAGCTTCCTGATTTTCAGGCCCCATATTAGCACTACGTTGTATGATGAATTTTTCAGCATTATCGCCCTTAAGTTCATAAGGAAATTCAGTATAAACGACCATAGGTCGGCATCCACTTGAGATACGTAAGCAGTGTTATCTGTGAAAAAAATTTACTATGCAAAGAACCGGCAACCCTCGCCCTAAATCAGGCAATTGTTGCGCAGTAGATTTCTTCCGATTTGGATAAGCTATCATTCTCATGGTGTCTCCACGCTACACCTCTCCCGTTCCTATCGAACCAGCGATCGAGCTTGTTCGAAAATATAACGTACCCGGCCCGCGCTACACGTCTTACCCGACCGCGCCGCAATTCTCGGAGTCGATCGACCGCGCCAAACTCAGTGCCGAGATCGTCCTCGATAATAAATCCGACACGTCGCCGCTGTCCCTGTACTTCCATCTGCCGTTTTGCGAAACGCTCTGCTGGTATTGCGGCTGCACCACCGTCATCACTAAGCGTCTCGCTTCAGCCGGCGAGTACGTCAGTTGGCTGGAAAAGGAACTCGCCCTCACTGCGCCCCACCTCAACACCGTTCGCCCCGTCACCCAGCTCCATTTCGGCGGCGGCACTCCGACCTTCCTGCCTCCTGCGGAAATCGACCGTCTCGCCGCCGCCATCCACCGGTATTTCAAGTTCTCTCCCGATTCGGAAAACTCCGTGGAGATTGATCCGCGCCGCCTGACCCGGGAACACGTCGATGCTTTTCGCCGGCTCGGCTGCAACCGGGCCTCGCTCGGCGTGCAGGACACCAATCCTCAAGTCCAACTTGCGGTTCACCGTTGGCAACCGCTCGAGCAAACCGCCCAAGCCATCACCTGGCTGCGCGAGGCCGGCTTTCAATCTGTCAGTCTCGATCTCATCTACGGTCTCCCGCTACAAACTCCCGAGACGTTCACCAAGACGCTCGACGAAATTATCGCGCTCAATCCCGACCGGCTCGCCGTCTTCAGCTACGCGCACGTTCCTTGGATCAAGCCCGCGCAAAAAATCTTCGATGATCGCGAGCAGCTCCCGTCCACTGAGGCCAAACTCGCGATGCTGACCACGGCCGTCGCCCAACTCACCGCCGCCGGCTATGTGCAGATTGGCATGGACCATTTTGCCCGTCCAGACGACGAACTCGCCATCGCCTTCGCCGATGGCACTCTCCACCGTAATTTTCAAGGCTACACCACGCGCGCCGGAGCCACCCTCTACGGGTTCGGGATGTCCTCCATTTCCCAAACCGACGGCTCGTTCTATCAAAACCATAAGGAGCTGCCCGATTATATCGCCGCACTCGAAGCCGGCCGCCTCCCCGTCGAACGCGGCTACCTACTATCCACCGATGATCGTCAACGCCGCTCCATCATTTCCGACATCATGTGCGGTCGCGGCTTGGACTACGCCAGCCTCTCGCGCCGACTCGGCCTCGACTTTGCCACGTCGTACGCCACCGAACTCGCGTCTCTGGCCGATCTCGAAGCCGACGGCTTGCTCCTGCGCCGTGAACATTCGCTGGAAATTTCCGCCCTCGGCCGACTCTTTCTCCGCATTATTGCCATGCGCTTCGACGCTCATCTCACCAAAAGACCCGGCGGTTTTTCCCAAACAGTCTGAGCCCTCCCATGACGTATCGCATCAGCAAATCTTTCGAAATCGAAAACGGACACATCTTGTCGAAACATCCCGGAAAATGCCGTTTTCCTCACGGCCACAGCCGCCGCATCGAAGTGGTGCTCGTCGCCGACCAGCTCGACGCCAACGACATGGTCTGTGACTTCAAAGCCGTTAAGCTCGCGTTGAAAACTTTTCTTGATTCCTGGGATCACGCGCTGGCCCTCAATACCGATGATCCTAATTTCGCTTTCTATCTGGAGAAACACGGTGCGCGCGTCATTCCCTTCGTGAAAACAGATCCCACCAGCGAAGTCATGGCTCAGACCGTCTTCGAGGAAATCACCCGCTGCCTCGCCACGACCAGCCACCAAGGCGACTATGCTATTCCAGCGGGCGTGCGGGTCGAGCGCGTCCGCGTGACGGAAACGAGTACCAGTTGGGCAGAGTTTTCAAATCCCTAATCTTTCCGAGCCGAGCACGCTCGCGAACCGATCCGCCCAAACGGCTTTCGAGCTGTTCCTCCTTCCATGATTGTAGTGCCCGCTTATTCGCTTCATCACCAGCGCGTGAATCCTCCCCCGAATGAGACGACCATTTTCGCTTTGGAACGCCCCCACCGCGATCTGTGGCGATATTATATTCTGGGCTGCCTCATCGTTCCGCCGCTTTTTCCTCTCCTGATTCTGCCAGCGTATTTCCGCTATCATACGATGCGCTACAAGTTCACCGAGGAAGGCATCTCGATGAGCTGGGGCATCCTCTTCCGCCGTCAAGTCATCATCAACTACGCCCGCATCCAGGATATTCATATCCGCTCCAATCTCGTCGAACGCTGGCTCGGTCTCGCCAAGGTGCTTGTCCAAACCGCCAGCGGCAATGCTGGGGCCGAGATGACGCTCGAAGGGTTCAAGGATTACGAAGCCGTGCGTGACTTTCTCTATTCCAAAATGCGCGGAGTGAAAGACCCGGCCTATAGTGGCAGCCCAACTTCCGCCGTCAGCGCCGCACACGACGCCGAACTCGCCGCCACCCTCCGTGCAGTCGCCCACGAACTGCGCGAAACCCGCCTCGCCCTCGCCGTCCGCCCTAAAGATTCCGGCCATGTTTAACTGGTTCCGCCAACAAGTCCTGTTCGTGATGCGCGTCCCGCACGATCCGGAGCCACCCTGCGGCGCCGCAGGTTCAGTGAGGATGTTTCGGGCTGGCCGAAATTACCTGACCCTGCGGTTACTGGGCTGGGGCTTCACGCAATTACTCGTTCTTGCCGGTATTATTTTTTGGGCGGTGATTCTGTTCGACGTGGAGCAAATCGCCCACGAACAAAAACAGCCGCGCGGCCTGCTGCCACCGTTGACCCCCGAGTCGTTCGCCAAAGGCACCACCGACTCCACGTCGACCAACCCGCCGACCAATGCTCTTACCCCCAACGACCCATCGACCGTCCCCACCAAAAAGAAACAGCCGAAAAAAGCGAATAACCGCATCCACGGCTGGGCTGGTTTCAAACAGGCCTTGGTTGAATTCGCCCTGCGCCTGCCCGGCTGGGCTTTCCCACTGATTTGGGTTTTCAAGTTAACCGCCTTCGCGGTCTTCCTCGCGCAAATTCCCTTTACCTATGCCCTGCGACGCCTCGATTACGAAGTGCGCTGGTACATTGTGACCGACCGCAGCCTGCGCATCCGCACCGGCTTGGTCCGGTTGCAAGAGTCGACCATGAGCTTCGCCAACATCCAACAGGTCGAGATCAAACAAAACCCCATCCAACGACTGCTCAAACTCGCCGATGTGCACGTCCAGTCGGCCGGCGGCGGCGGTGGCCAAAATCACGAAGACGGGAAAATGCGCGATTCCCTGCACACCGGGATTTTTCATAGCGTCGATAACGCCAACGAAATCCGCGACCTCATTCTCGAACGCCTCCGCCAATTCAAGCAAGCCGGCCTCGGCGACCCCGACGATCATGAGGTTTTAATTGGAGGCGGGACGCCCCCGTCCCGCGAGGCATCGCCCGCGAACACCCCTGCATTGACCGCCGCCCGCGAGGTCCTCGCCGAAGCTCGTGCCTTGCGCGCGGCATTGGCCGTCAGGTAGGGCGAGGCGTCCCTGCCACGCCGTTGGAGAAGCGGCTCATCCGGAGGATTCGCCCTACCCGTCAAGACATCGTCGATTCAACAACCAAGCTCGGCCGCAGCGCGTTTCTTATTTCAATTTCCGCGCACACAGCGCGTGAAACCGCCGGCGATGCAGCTCACCATCCAAGATATCGTAGTGCTGCGGCACGATGAGTTGCGCATCAAGCGCGAGTGCTTTCCGCAAACTCCCCTGAATCAACTCCGGCCGCGAATTCAGAATGGGTGGCGGCAGATGCACCTTGAAAAAGTAACTGGCGAACAAATCGCCGCTGAACAGCAGGCGATGTTTCTCACTATAGAAACCACAGTGTCCTTCCGTGTGGCCGGGCAAGTGAACGACGCGCAGCCCGCCCCAAAACGGCAGTTCATCCCCATCCGCGATGCACTGGTCGATCCGCACCGGCCGGTAATTCAGCACCGCATAACCCATCCGCTCCATCCGCCCACACCACCGCGCTGCGCCCGTGTACGGAGACTTCCCGTCGATGTGCGCTTGCTCAGCCGGATGCGCGTAAACGGGCGCACCCGACCAGCGTTTGGCCCACGCGAGATTGCCGACGTGGTCCAGATGACCGTGCGTGAGCAAGATGCCCTTGATCGCAGACGACTTTAGTCCCAAGCGCGACATCCGCAGGCCAATTTGCCACGGCTCACCAACCAGTCCGGTGTCGAGCAACACCGCTTCGCCTCGTTCATCGACCAACAGATGACAGACGCCCATGATTCCGCGAATCGTATGGATTCCGGGTGGAACGTTTTTGCTCATCGGAAAAAGCGAACCCAGCCCGGTTGATTCGCTATTGGGCTTTCACTTCGTCCCCATCGCATCCTTCGCGAGATACCCTTCGGAATATTTCTCGCGAAGAATACGAAGGAAACGACGGAGGATTTCATTGAAGATCTACCCTCGTTTAAGTTTCAGCAGCCGCTCACCCGCCGCATGCAACGTCTCGTGCTTCTTCGCAAAATTCAGGCGGATGTAGCGATGCTCCGGCACGGCGAAAAATACCGAGCCCGGCACCGGCGCGACACCGATCTCTTTCGTCATCCAATGGGCGAATTCGATATCGTTCGCGTAGCCGAACGGCGACACATCGATCATCACGAAGTACGCGCCTTGCGGCTTCGTGTAGGCCAACCCGACGCGGTCAAGATAACCGAGAAAGATATCCCGTCGCTCGGCGTACTCGCGCGTGAGTTGATCGTAGTAACTGGGCGGTAACTTCAGTCCGGCCACCACGGCGTATTGCAACGGCGCGGCGGCGCCGACCGTGAGAAAATCATGCACTTTCCGCCCTTGCGCGACGACCTTGGGCGAGGCGAAGACGTAGCCGAGTCGCCAGCCGGTAATGGCAAAAGTCTTCGAGAGTGAACTGCACATGATCGTGCGCTCCGCCATGCCGGGCAGCGTCGAGAAATACACATGCTGGTGCGGCGCGAAGACGATGTGCTCATAAACTTCGTCGGTAATAATCCAGACATCGAACTCTTCGGCCAGTGCCGCGATCTGTTCCAGCTCCGCCCGGGTGAAAACTTTTCCGCACGGATTGGACGGATTGCACAGCACGAAGGCCTTGAGCCCATCCGCAAAGACCCGGCGCAGCTCCGCTGGATCGAACGTATACAACGGTGGCTGGAGAATAACATGCACCGGCTGGCAACCCGTGAGAATCGCGTCGGCGCTGTAGTTCTCATAGAAGGGCGAGAACATCCCGACTTTATCGCCCGGATCACATACCGTCATAATCGCGACCATCATCGCCTCGGTCGCGCCGCAAGTGATAATCAAATTTTGCTCGGGATCGCACGCCATCCCGGTGAAGCGCGTCAGCTTCTCGGCCAAGGCCTGTCTCAGCGGCGGCGCGCCCCAAGTGATGGCGTACTGATGATGATCCGTCTCCATCTCCGCCTTCGCCGCATCGAGTAATTCGCGTGGCGGATTGTAGTCGGGAAAACCCTGCGAGAGATTGATCGCGCCGTGGCGCAGTGAGACGCGAGTCATCTCGCGAATGAGCGATTCAGTAAAGCGGCTGGTGCGTCGCGAAGTCGTGGGCATGCGAAACGTATCAAAGAAGGATGAGTCATCGCCGGTCAATATCCCGTTAGAGCTAAATTGAACAAGAGTCGTATCAACCGGAAACTCGAACGCCCTCGGGCGTTCGGACACTCAGGGAAGCCAAATTTTCACCCGCAGATTAATTTACCCACAAGCACCACGCCCTCAGATTACAAGAGCGATAGGGCAATGAACACCGAGATATTCTCCGGTCGCGAACAAGGGTTTGAAGTGACGGGCTAGCGCACGGCCACGACTGAGCTCGCGATGGTCCGGCCTAGACCTGAGTGGCGCACCGCCCCGCTGTTTTATGGATCCGAACCCAATTAGATTTCCCTGAGCTGAGTTTTTGTGACTACAGAATATTTTTTCATACCGGCCTTTCGGAGTTCGTCGAGCACCATGATCGTCGCTCCAAAACGGGCTTTATTATCGCCAACCAACACCACTTTCGGATCGTGGCTTTGCCCAATCAGGGCGGCGACCCGAGGCGGCAGTTCATCCCTTTTGATTTCTTGGTTATTCCAGTAAAGCCCGCCGTCGCCGGAAGCTTGAATCCTTACGAGTTCCGCTGGATTTGGTGGGCCAGAACGCGGAAGTTCGAGTGGCACAGCCTGAATCCGAGTGAGTGCCAGGGTAAACTAAACAAACGTAGCGAGGAGGACGAAGCGAACATCAATCAAAGGAATGATCTCAATGCGGGCATTCCTGCAGCGCCGGAGGCCAAGGGTGGATGCTTTCATACTTATATCCACGTTCGAGCCGGACGTTTCTTAGCCCGAATGCATCACAAGTTTTCTCATTGATTCCATCCGCTGTATGCCATCAACGAGGCCAACGTCTCTTGAATATCTGATTAGTGAAACAGGATTCCGCTGGTCGGGCGAAGCGCTTGCCGGGCCGTAGCCTTGGCGAAGGATGGTCCCGCTGAGCCGCGGCTCACCCGGAAGGTTCGCCCTACCTAAAGTCCAAATTTTTCGGGACGTTGGTGCGATTCGTGGGCCAATTCTCCGGGGGAAAACCTAGGTTGCCCACTAACCACCAGCCGTCGCCCAAGCGCTATGGCTCGGCCAGCCTGAATTTCCTCGAAGGGAAACAAGCCCAGCCGAGGGATAACGCTGGGTGAAATCACGTGAGGCTCCGCGCGCTCCGGTCCTCCGCATTCATTGTCTTTTATCCCGATTCGCAACGGAGTTGAGCTCACCCTAATTCCTCGGGATCAGGATGCAGGTTAGCATCGTGACGCGATAAATTCTCGTTAACGCGGCATCACTAGCAGAACGCTTCTGGCGCATGTCTGCATTAAGTTCAGGGCCTTTACCGCTCAGGGGCGTCACTCACGGCGTCCTACCACGCTCCCATTAAGCGTGGAGTTTCAAAAATTCCTGCACATCTGCCGGCACCGCCTCGGTGAGATTAGGAATAATCCACTGAAATAACCGTTGCATCTCGGGATTCATCGCGACCGGCACCGGTTTCAGCACCTTGTATTCATCCGCCACGAGAAAATTCAATTTACGATTCTTCGAGGTCCCACGGATATAGTATTCCTTCACTCTCAGTTCAAACGCCGCGACCATCTGCAGCCCAGCATCCCGCCAGATGGTCAGCAGAGCGTCCTCCTTGCTGCCATATTGCTCGACGAGATATCCGGTATCATCCGGCCGATTGTTCTTCATCAGCTTAAGGGAAGAACCCAACGCCACCAAATCAACCAACTGTCGATAAGCCTGCCGCGTCTGACTGTCGGTTAAATTCAGCTCCAACCCAAAGATCATATGATCACGATGCTCTTTCAGATGCATGACCCGGCAGGGAATGACCAATTGATAACGATCAAGCGAGAGCTTCAAGAGGCAGTCATCCCCCTTCGCAGCCAAGGCAGCTGGGGGCAAGGCCATGCGGACACCCGTGCTGGAAAAATTCACCAGCTGCCCCTTCCAATCCCATCCTTTGTTATCGGACGTCCGGAGCGAATTGCCAAAATTGTCGCGTCCGGTCAGACATAACACCGCGCGCAAAAGAAACGCCGGATTAAGATCATAGCGGTTGGTGCGTCGCTTTTCACGCGACGCCTTATTTCCCGTGGCGACTTGGAGGATGCGTTTGAAGAACAACATCGGATTCGGCGATTGGGTTGATAAAGGGCGTGCCCGTCATCGGACACACTCCCACAGACCTTGTTTCGGCACAAGGTATCCCGACTTTAAAAGTTTAACCTACCTCGGTCAGTCCCCTATACGTTATTCGCAGAGAGCTGTACCGCCTGAACACCTCGAAATCCAATACCCGTGTCCGAAAAGTAAATATCTCGGGCATTTCACCAGACCACTCCTGGTCCCAACCCAGCATCATCACCTCATTCTTTGGTAAGAGGTTTTTTACCCGCCGACTCCAAAACCGTCGCGACCTCAAGCCGCTCCCACCTCAACCAAGCCGAAGTCGATTCAACAGGCTTCACGGTCTCAGACCAACTTCGCGGTATCGAACCCCACAGAGAATGAACTCCGGTCTTTTATCTCCAGAGTTGCACTGGCCGAAATGTTGCTCTCAGTTGGGCCCTTCATTCCTATGTCTGAAAAAGTTGAAAACGTCGTCATCGTCGGTACCGGCTGCGCCGGCCTTACCGCCGCCATCTACACCGGCCGCGCCAACCTGCAGCCCCTCGTCCTCGAAGGTGTGCTGCCCGGCGGCCAGCTCACCACGACCTCCGAAGTGGAAAATTTTCCCGGCTTCCCCGAAGGCATCGACGGTTATCAACTGATGCAAAATCTCCGCAAGCAGGCCGAGAAATTCGGCACGCGCTACGAAAGCGGCTCCGTCCAAGGCATGGATACGTCGAAGTGGCCGTACACGCTCAAGCTCGCCGATCGCGAAATCAAGGCGAAGATCATCATCATCGCCACCGGTGCCTCGCCGCGCCTCACCGGCGTCCCCGGCGAAAAGGAACTTTATGGCGGCAAGGGTGTGACGACCTGCGCGACGTGCGACGGCGCGTTCTATCGCAATATGGATGTGGTCGTGATCGGCGGCGGCGACAGTGCGGCCGAGGAAGCGTTGTTCCTCACGCGTTTCGCCAGCAAAGTTTATCTCGTCCACCGCCGCGACTCGCTGCGCGCCTCGAAGATCATGGCGGATCGCGCCACCTCGCATCCGAAAATCCAATGCGTGTGGGACAGCATACCCGTCGCCATCGAAGGCGTGGCGGAAGGCGCAGTCAGCGGACTGAAAATTAAAAACATCAAGACCAACGTCGAATCCGTGCTGCCCGTGAAAGGCGTGTTCGTCGCCATCGGCCATGAGCCGAACACCGCCCCCTTCACGAGCGCCGTCGACACCGACGACCAAGGTTATTTTGTTCCGGTCGGCCACAGCCAAGTGAAGACGAAGACGCCCGGCGTGTACGTCGCCGGCGATTGCGCGGATCACCATTATCGCCAAGCGATCACGGCCGCCGGCATGGGTTGCCAAGCCGCGATCGAAGCCGAGCGCTGGCTGGCCGAACAAGGCGGGTAAGGCGGAAGAGTCGGGCTATAAAACCCCTCCCTCCTTCGCAACCTTCACCTAACTTCCGCACGGAAATGCGGAAGGGATTACCCGACTCTGCAGTCTGGTAGCCGCGCTTGAACCACCGGGTGAAAGCGCGGCCGGCTTACCCCGATTATGACGCAGCTTCTTTAGAATGATTCTAAATCCTTGTTGCAATCTGGTCTTATTCTAATTCCGTCTGCACTAACCGACCCATGAAATCTTCCGCCAAAAAATCCGCCGCCCTGTCCGAAAGGCTCAACGCCAGCGGACTCCGGCCGACCCCCCAGCGCGAGGTGGTTTTCAAAGTGATTCTCGAAAAACGCGACCACCCCACCGCCGACGAAATCTTCGCCCGCGTGAAAGCCCAGTTGCCCACCATCTCGCTCGCCACCGTCTACAACTGCCTCGAAACCTTGGTGCAATGCCACCTCATCCGGCAGGTAAACCTCGAACGCGCCCCTACCCGCTATTGCCCCAATCTCCACGAGCACGCCCATTTTCACGATCAAGCCACGGGCCAAATCTATGACGTCGATCTGCCCCCCGAGCTCCTGACGCAACTGCAGGACGTCCTCCCCGACGGTTTCCACGCCAATGTAATCGAGCTGACCTTCCGCGGCTCGGCCGCCACCAAACGCCGCCCCGCCAATCTGAAAGCCTGCGACTGCGCCACCACCAACCCCCACGGCACCAATTGACGCCTTTACTGGCGCTCAACTCTAGACTCTCCGCTCTCAACTATTTTCCTTCCTCATGTCCCAACTAGAAATCAAAGACCTCCACATCAGCATCGGCGACAAGCCCATTGTCAAAGGCTTCACCTTGACGATCAAGCAGGGCGAAGTTCACGCCATCATGGGCCCGAACGGCACCGGCAAGAGCACCCTCGCCAAGGCCATCGCCGGCCATCCGGATTACACGATCACCCAAGGTGACGTGCTGCTCGACGGAAAATCCGTCCTCGTCATGCAGCCCGACGAGCGCGCCCGCAGCGGCCTCTTCCTCGCCTTCCAATATCCCAGCGAAATCCCCGGCGTCTCCATCGCCAACTTCCTCCGCGCTGCCGTGCAGGCCCGCATGGCCGAGGGCGAGGAACTCGATGCCACTGGTTACTACAAAAAACTCTACGCCAAGATGGACCTGCTGAAGATCGACCGGAAGTTCACTTCCCGCTCCGTCAACGAAGGTTTCTCCGGCGGCGAAAAGAAGCGCTGCGAAATCCTCCAGATGGCGATGCTCGAACCAAGCATCTCTCTGATGGACGAAACCGATTCCGGCCTCGATATCGATGCGCTCCGCATCGTTGCCGACGGCGTCAACACCCTGCGCAAGGGCCCGCTCGGCATCATGCTTATCACGCACTATCAACGCCTGCTCGATTACATCGTGCCCGATTTCGTGCACGTCATGCATGACGGCCGCCTCGTGAAGAGCGGCGACAAGTCCCTCGCCCTCGAACTCGAAGCCAAAGGCTACGACTGGGTGAAAAAAGAATTCGCCGCCGCCAACGCCTAGTCGCGGCCTCGCCGCGAATCTCAAATTACAAATTTCAAATCACAGATCCTCCGATGAAACCTCCCACCGAAATCGAAGCCGAAGCCCCGCCCGCCCTCGCCACGGAAAATCCCGTCGTCGGCATTGACCAAGCCGCGGGTAATTTCAGCTACAAAGTCGACTACGCCTTCGACGCCGGCACCGGCCTGAGCGAAGACACCGTCCGCTACATCAGCTCGGTGAAAAAAGAAGAACCGTGGATTCTCGAATTCCGCCTCAAGGCGCTGAAGACTTTCCTCGCGAAACCCATGCCCACCCACTGGGCCACGAAGGATCTCGCGAACATCGATTTCAGCAAGATCCGCTATTACCTCTCCCAAGGCCAGAAACCCAAACGCACGTGGGACGAGGTGCCCGACGACATCAAGAAAACCTTCGAGCGCCTCGGCATTCCCGAACAGGAACGCAAATTCCTCGCCGGCGTCGAAGCTCAGTTCGACTCCGAAGCGGCCTACTCGAACATCAAAGAGATCGTCGCGAAACAAGGCGTCATCTTCGTCAACTCCACCGAAGGCCTGCGCGAACATCCTGAGATTTTCCGCAAGTTTTTCGGCAAGGTCATCCCGACCGGCGACAACAAATTCTCCGCCCTCAACAGCGCCGTGTTCTCCGGCGGCTCGTTCATCTACGTGCCGCCCGGCGTAAAAGTCGCGCAGCCGCTCCAAGCCTATTTCCGTATCAACGCGGAAAACTTCGGCCAATTCGAGCGCACGCTCATCATCGCCGACGAAGGCGCCGAGGTTGTCTACATGGAAGGCTGCACCGCGCCGAAATTCTCCACCTCCACGCTGCACAGCGCGGTCGTCGAACTCGTCGCGCTCAAAGGCGCCAAGATCCAGTACATCACCGTCCAGAACTGGGCCAACAACGTTTTCAATCTCGTCACGAAACGCGGCGTCGCCCACGAGGACGCCGAGATCAAGTGGATCGACTGCAACATCGGCAGCCGCCTCACGATGAAATATCCCGGCGTCGTCCTCAAAGGCGAACGCGCCCGCGGCGAAGTCCTCTCCATCGCCCTCGCCAACGACGGCCAGCACCAGGACACCGGTGCCAAGATGGTTCACGCCGCCAACAACACGACGTCCAACATCATCGCCAAATCCATCTCCGTCGGCCAAGGCCGTTCCACCTATCGCGGAGTCGTCCACATCCCGAAGCATCTCAAAGGTTGCAAAAACAACACCGAGTGCGACGCACTGCTGATCAACACCAACTCCCGCACCGACACCTATCCCGCCATCTCCGTCAAAGGCGACCGCAACGCCACGCAGCACGAAGCCAGCGTCTCGAAAGTCAGCGAAGATATGATTTTCTACATGCAGCAGCGCGGCCTCACCGAGGCACAGGCGATGAGTCTCGCCGTGAACGGTTTCATCAACGACCTCGCCCGACAGTTCCCGATGGAATACTCCGTCGAACTCAAGCGCCTCATCGACCTCGAAATGGAAGGCTCGGTGGGCTGACCCACCAAGGACTGAAAAACTGAAAGGCTGACGAGCTGAAACGCCCGGCAGCCGTTCAACTACAGTCCGCCAATTCAGCCATTCCGCCTTTCAGCCCTTCAGTCTTTTCCGCCCGCAGCCATGTCATCACCGACAATTCTTCCCACTCACGTTTCCAACAGCACCGGCTCCTTCACCCGCGAAGCCTTCGAGCAATCGCTCGCCCGCTGCGCGCACTTGCCCGCTTGGTGGCTCGACCGCAAACGCGCCGCTTACGAGCGCTTCGCCTCGCTGCCCCTGCCGACCCGCACCAACGAAGGCTGGCGCTTTTCCAACATCTCGACGCTCACGCTCGACGGTTTTTCAGTCGGACAGCCGCCCGCCGAAACCACGGCGACCGCTTCACCCTATCCCTCGACCGGCATTCTCGTTTTCAGCAATAACCGCGTGGTTTATCAGGACCAACATCCCGCCCACCTCGTCCAACGCGGCGTCATCTTCGACACGCTGCAAAACGCCCTGCTCAAACACGAGTCACTCGTGAAGGCCCATCTGCTCGCCCAACCCTCGAAGCTCGGCTCCGATAAATTCGCCGCCCTGCACGAAGCTTTCCTCGAAGACGGCGCTTTCATCTACGTGCCCAAGGGCGTCGAGGTGGATGACCCGTTGAAAGTGATTCACGTCAACGAACTCCCCGGAGCTGCGGTCTTTCCGCACACGCTCGTCGTCGCCGAAGAAAACGCCAAAGTCACCGTCACCGATTTCTTCAACTCCAGCGCTCAACGCTCAACACTCAACTCTCAACCCCCCCAGTTCGCCTGCGGCGGCAACGATCTCTACGCCGGTCACGGCGCGCAGCTCACCTACATCGCGATGCAAGACTGGTCTCGCGAAACACTTTCCTTCCAGTTCAACGCCACGATCGCCCGGCGCGACGCCAAGGTGCTTTCCCTCAATCTCCACGCCGGTGCGCGTCAGGCCCGGCACGAGAGTTTCTCTCAGTTGCAAGCGCCTGGCGCGCATTCGGAGATGCTCGCCCTCACCGTCGCCCATGGCACCCAGGAATTCGACCAACGCACGTTGCAAATCCACCAAGCACCCAACACGACCTCGAATCTCCTCTACAAAAACGCCCTGCTCGATCAGTCGAAGACGATTTTTTCCGGTCTGATCGTCGTCGATCCCGACGCCCAGAAAACCGACGCCTACCAGAGTAACCGCAACCTGATGCTCTCCGAAGAAGCCGAAGCCAATTCCCTTCCCGGCCTCGAAATCCAAGCCAACGATGTCCGTTGTTCCCACGGCGCCACCTCGGCCCGGATCGACCGCGAGCAGGAATTTTATCTCCAAGCCCGCGGCATCAGACCCGCCCAAGCCCAGGAACTCCTCGTCTTCGGATTCTTCGAGGAAGTCCTCGGCAAAATCGAAAACCAACCGCTCCACGACCAGCTCTCCGCGATCATCCGCGAAAAATTCTGAATTAGTAGCGAGTAGTGCGAAGTGAGCATTACAGAAACTTGCGTCTCCGAAATACCCGCACATAACTTTCGCCCTGCCGCTCCGCCCTTTTTCCGACGTTCCGTCTTCTCACTCCTCGCTTCTCACTCCTCGCATCTTTCCATGCCCCCTGCCAACCGCGACCGCATTCTCTCCCGCGAAGTCACCGCTACCCAAATTCCCAGCGGCGATAAACACACTTTGTTCAAAGGCGACTCGGTCTTCATCCACCAAGTGCTCGGCGGCAGCTATACCGTGCAGACCTCGACCGGGCTCTTTCGCCTCGACGGCAAGGATGCCGACGCGATTGGTGAAACAATCGTGGAGCAAACCGTCTCGGCTTCCACGCTCGCCGACGGTGCGCCCGATCCCACGGCGGTCTGGGACCAACTCCGCAAAGTTTTCGATCCCGAGATACCCGTCAACATCGTGGACCTCGGTCTCGTCTATAGCATGGAGGTCGCGAAGCTCAACGAAGGCGGCCACAAGGTCGACGTCGCGATGACCCTCACGGCACCCGGCTGCGGCATGGGCCCCGCCATCGCCGAAGATGCGAAAGGAAAAATTCTTTTAGTCCCCGGCGTCACCGCCGCCGACGTCCGCATCACCTGGGAACCACCCTGGAATCAGTCGATGATTTCCGAGGAAGGAAAGATGAAGCTGGGGTTGATCTGAGAGCTCCGTGCTTTCTTTGCTTGTCTCAGGCCGTCGCTTGCGACGCGCCTCCGTGTGTCTCACGTTTCAATCCCGTTGAAAACCAAGCTCCTCTTTATCTGTTCGCGAAATCAGTGGCGCAGCCCCACGGCGGAGGCGTTGTTCAAGAATCATCCGCGCTACGAGGCTCGTTCCGCCGGCACCTCCGACAGTGCGCGCATCAAAGTCACCGCCTGCCATCTCGGCTGGGCCGACCAAATCTTTTGCCTGGAACGCAAACACGCCGACCTCCTCCGGGAGCGTTTCCCCGAGGACCTCGACGGCAAGCCCCTCATCACGCGGCCCATCCCCGACAATTATATTTTCATGAGCCCGGCGCTGGTGGAATTACTCCGCAACGAATTGGCGGACTATCTTGAAAGCTGATTCGGACGGCTACTCAGCGCGTATCACCATTCACTTCTTTCTCCGCGCGTAATCCTGCAACTCCTCGCAAGATATTTGATCGGCCGGGACCAGCCGGTAATGCGCCTCATCGGCCACTTTGATTGCGCCGTCCTGCAAAGTGAGTTCGAACAAAACGATCAAGTCCCCCTCCATGAACTGCGCTGAAATCGCCCGGCAAATCAGTCCCGGAAATTTTTCAGCGCAACACCCAATGTCCTGCCTCGCCTGCACCGCCGACAGTTTATCATTCCCACCCTTCGCCTGAACCGGCACCACAAATTGTCGCCCCACCCGGTCCACCCCCACATAAACTTCGTCGATTTCGATCTGGCCGATTCCACGCACCATCGCCCGATAATTGATGGTATGCGAGTAGGCACTGAGCCCGAGGAACTGATTCACGAGGCGATTGTGCCGAATCACCGCGAGCAACCGCGCCATATCAAGCACGCGCGCCCCGCCAACATACCGCGGCGTCTCATCGAATACTGGCGTCGTGATGAGCCACGGATTCGGCGCGATGCTCGTCACAGACTTTACCTTACGAGCAGAACCCCAGACCATGAGCCGCGCCTTCGTTTTCATCCCCTGCATCGATCGGATTCCGCCACCGGTGCAATCCCAAAGCACCAACGTTTCCTCAACTGGTTCAACCACCCTCGCACGCACTGACCAGCCAGGCGCGACCTGATCTGAACGCACAAGGCCGGCTAAATCAATTCGTCCGCGGTCTTCGCTCGTTGGGGCTTTTTCGGCTTACCGCTCGCGGCGAGTGCGGCGGCGAGCCGTGATTTTTCCTCGGCGAGGGCCCGCTGCTGATTGAGTATGAGAAGGTTTTTCAAAATGGCATCTGTGGTCAAACCGGCGGGCCAGCCGTAGGCGGCGGCGACGGCCGCATCAAGTTTCTCGTGAGCGAACTTAAGCCATGCAGGGCGCTCGTTGTAGAGCGCGGTGAGCGTGCGTTTCGCCAGCTCGGCACCGCACTTCTCATCGCGTGGCACGACTCGTGGGTAACGCGCGGTGCCGACACCCTTGCGCACGGTCGCCGGGTCGATGAAACGCGTCCACGGACCGGCAGCAGTGGCGGGAAAATCGAGGAACTCCTCCCGGGTCCACTCCGGCGGATTAAGCCAGCGTTCACGCATGTCATTCAATTCCTTGGCGGCGGTGGCGATGGCGGCACGATGTTCGTCCGCAGAATAAGGCGCCGGATCTTCGCTGGCATAGAAGTGCGCGGCATCGAACGTGGATTTCAGCGGATCGATCTCGACCGGTGGCCCCAGTGGTTCGCGCAGCGGAAACGGAAAGGGAAATGTCTCGAAGCAGGTCGTCGGCGTGTAGCGCGCCCCCGACTCCTTTTCGCGCACCTGCGTTCCCTGCGCAAATGCCCATACGCGGTGCATTCGGGATTGGAGCACACCGGCGAAATAGGAATCCTCGCTCGCAAAGACGTAAATCCCATCATCAGGTAAAACGGAAGTATCCAGCCAGGAAAAGATGAGATGTTTCGAGTGTCGCACTACCGCCAGACATTTCCCAAGGCGAGAGAGAGCCTCCCGGAGTTCGGGGCCTGGTCGCTTATGAATCCAGAAATTTTCTTTGGTTCGCTCTTCCTTGTTCTTGTCTCGCTCTTTCTTCACCTTCTCCAGCACTCGTACGAACGGTTTCTCATAGCCCGCCATCTGTGACCGAGACATCTCAGTCCCCGCATCGATTATCCAAAGTCGCCTGCGCGCACTGACCAAGGCGTTGCCGTTTACCCAAGGTCGCAGCACATCGGAATTGGGACGCGCGTGGGGGTTTGGAAGATGCAGCCAAGAAGTAGCCAGCTCCTCTTCAAGTTCGAACTCACCGGCCTTTTTTGTCCCGATGAGGCAAACCCCGAGATTATCTGTCAGGGGCGTTGCTTGAGTGACATCAACTTCTGATGTGAGGTTGATGTTTATCTTCTCAACGACTTTCCCATTCAGTGAACGCGAACTCTCGGAGCCATTGTCAAAGCCTACCATTGAAATGTGGACGTTTGCACCATTGAGAATCCAGTCACGATCAGAAATCGCAAAGAACATGTCTCCAGAATCTTTGATCTGTTTGAGAACTTCCCGATTAACGCCACCGCGTATTCCTTGAGTGGCAAGCAGTCCGGCGCGACGACTTCGTCCACGTTTGATCTGCTCGCGGGCTTTTTCGAACCAATAGCAGCACAAGTCCGCAGCGCCTGGAACACGACCGGAATAATTTTCAAAGAGACCCGTTTGATACTCCTTCCCTAGTTCATTGAGAATTCGACTGCCGCCCAGAAATGGTGGATTGCCCACGATGATGTCCGCGTCGGGCCAGGCGCGCTCGGTGTAGATTTTCTGCGACGTGTCGTCCTCGTGCTCAGCCTCCTGCGCCTCGCGCAGTGTCTTCAACTGTCGGCGGAAGGTCTGATTGAGCAGGGCGTCCTTGTTTTGAAAACCATCAAGCGTCTGGAGGACGGGCGTGCGTTCCAGCGGGAAGCCGTTGTCGCGCATCCATTGCAACCAGCCGATTTGCACGGAGACCTGGGCCAGCTCGAAAGCGTAGGGATTGATCTCAAGGGCTTTGAGCTGCTGCACGCCGACCTCCGGCGCAAAGCGGAATCCGAGCTGTGTGGCGAAGGCGATGACGTCCTTCTCCAGGCCGAGCAGAAGCTGGAGCGCGACGTAGAGAAAATTGCCGGAGCCGCAGGCCGGATCGAGGACCGTGACCGCAGAAAGTTTGGCGAGGAAAGTAGTGAGTGCGGCGCGGCGGGCCGTGACCGCCTTGGATTTTGCTTTTGTCCCGCCGAAATCAGGCGTGAGGAGTTGGCCCCGCAATTCCGCCCATTCGCGCCGGAAGGGAGCCATCAAGACCGGTTCGACGAGTGTCTTGATGTCGTCCTCGCTGGTGTAGTGCGCGCCGAGTTGGGAGCGCTGCTCAACGTCGAGCGCGCGCTCAAAGAGCGTGCCCATGATGCTAGGCTGGATGAACTGCCAGTCGGCTTCGGAGGCCTGTCCGAGTTCTTGCAATTCCGCCCCGGTCAGCTCGAACACCGTGGCGTCCTCAAACAGGTGGCCGTTAAAATGACGGATCTTGTGAGTACCAAATGAAGCGCCAGTCGCCATCGCCCGGAAAAGTTCGCCGAGCCGCTCAGCGAAGAAGCGCGGATCATCCAGCCCGAGCTTCGCCACCTCCGTAAAAAGTCCTTTGGGCAACAACCCCACATCCTCGGCGAAAAAACAAAAAATGATGCGGTTAAGGAAGCGGGCGATGTGCAGATTTTTCTTCTGGGCGACCCGCCTTTCGCGACCAGATTGCGCATCCTCGAGTGCGATGGATTCGCGGTCCTGGAGCGAAAGGGCGACTTTTGCGATCTGGCTGGCCAGTCCTTCAGTAACCTCGTTGGTGGTGCGAGAAGGCTTCAGCGCCCCGGGGTCGGTGAAAACGTTGCGCAGAAGGCGAAAGAATTTCGGCTCGGCCAGTTGGGCGCTGGTAAACGAGTGGGTGTCCGGCACCGTGCCATTGAAATTCGTACGGATGATGTAGCGGTCGAAATCGCAGACGACGAGCAGCGGCGGATTCAGAAGTGATTCGCGGTAGCGCTGGAGCTGCTGGTAGGCGGAATCGAGGTTCATTTTCTTGCCCTTGTATTCCCACGCGAAGTGATCGGCCTTCCATACGTCGGCAAAGCCCTGCTCCGCCTCGTCCTCATCGGCGCCATCGAGGCCCAGCAACTCAAGGTCCTTGATAACGCGCTTTTGGAAACAGAAAAAATCGTTGCCGCTGGGATCAGCCTCGACGGGTGTCTTTTGCTGCAAGAGGCCGCAGAGGTCATTGAAATGCTCGATATACGCCGAGGTCTCCTTACCAGTGTAACGCGACCATTTCTTGATAAATTCAGTGAGTGTCATCGGGGCGCGACAAGGCAAGCGCAGTCCCGCACTTCGCGCAAGCGCGAGTTGAGCCGTGCTCTGCAAATTTCGGATCTACGCCCGGTCGGACTGCCATGCGCCGGGTTTGCCGACGGGAAGTTCGATCAGATCGACTGACCGTTTTTTAGAAACGCCCGCCAGCCACCGAAGGACGTGATATCTTTGGCAGCAGCGAGCGCGGCGGGTTCGCAGATGAATCCTTTCACGGCAGTGTCGTCGGTGAGATTAAGCGTGCCGATGCCGAGCGGCGGCGGAATCGCGGCGACGAAGGTGCCGAAGGCTGCGGGCGTGAGCGCCCAGACTTCGACCTCGATGGCTGCGCCGCTTCCCGGTGCGCCGCGCACCAGGCCAGGCTTGGGCGGGACGGTGCCGGCGAGCGCGTGCAGCCGATAGGCGTCTGTCGTGTGCGTGGTGCGAAGCAAGCGGGCGCCGAGCGTCGTGAGTTGGCCGTTGAGTGGCTGGCCAGACAGATGCGCACCGACGACGGCGAGCGCGATTTCCCCGGTGCTGGCTGACGGTGCAAGTGGTGCAGCTGGCAACGCCAACCCCGTGGCACCAGCCTTCGACGACGTGGCACGATGCAACGCAACGCCGAGCGCGGCCAGTCGCGCGTCACTCCAAGCGGGACCAAAAAGTGTGACGCCAAACGGCAGGCCATCGGAACGGAAACCGGTGGGCACGGCGAGCGCGGCGGTGTCGAGAAGGTTGGCGAAATTCGTGTAGGTACCGAG
>JBBRBC010000017.1:0-58883 GCA_038206205.1 Opitutales bacterium | reverse complement strand
AGGTGCAGCATCGGGGTGAGTTGAGGGATGGAGGCGGGGTTCGACAAGCGCGAAGAAGGGGGGAGGCGGAAGTTGAGAGTTGAGAGCTGAGAACCCGATCCCCGAAGCAAACCACAGGTTGGAAACCGCTAATCTAACGCTCATGAACGCTAATCCCGGAAGCAGGTTAAAACATCCTGATCCCAGGAATTAGGATGAGCTCAACTCTACCGCGAATCGGAAAATACAATTAACGCGGAGAGCGCGGAGAGCGCGGAGCCTGACGTGATGGAGTAGTGGTACGGGTCACAAGATTCACCGCGCGTGCCTCTGCCGTGGTGGAACCCGACCTCCGGGCGGGTTTTGCAACGTGAGCCAGCACCCAGCGCGCCCGGAGGTCGCGCTCCACCTCGATACCGTTCATCCGGTTTGTGCCGTGGCAGGCTCAGCTCGTTTCCTCGTCCCGATTCTCTCCACGGACTGAGATCAGAATGTCTGAGACGAATGGCCGGTAGCGGCGCTTGCCCCCAAGCGCCAGTGCGGCTCGCGGCACTGCTTCTCCGTGGCCGTTGAGGGCAACGGCCGCTACCTGACATTAATCGCCTTTATGGGCGCAGCTCGTTTCCTCGTCCCGATTCTCTCCACGGATTGAGATCAGAATGTCTGAGCCTGGGCGAAGGATGAGTCCCTGCCCGCTGGGACAGGTGGCGCGCGCGCCGCGCTTCGTGGCGAGACCAGCTCGCAACCTACGGAACACAATCCCACAGGCACGGTGGCCTGTGGCTACTTCACTCGTCGCGACCCGCTACTGCTTTTCCAGCTCCGACAGTTTGGTCGTGGCGGTTTCCCACTCAGTGGTGGCTTTCTGGAGGAGATCGACGGCCGCACTGAGCTCGCGGTTCAAATGCTGGGCGCGGCCGGGGGAACTGTAGGTCTCGGGCTTCTCTAGCTCGGTGGCGATTTCGGACTGCTTCGTTTCCAGCTCGCTTACTTTTTGTTCCAGGTGGCCGACTTCGACGCGGAGCTTCTTCACCTCGGCGGGATTGGCTTTCTTCGGACTGGAGGCGGCGACGGGGGCGGCTTTTTCCTGCTGCGGGCGGGCGTCGGTGAAGCCGGCCGTCAACGCGGCGCGGGCGTTCGAGGCTTTCGACTTATCGAGATAATAATCGTAGTTGCCGGCGTAGGGCGTGAGGCGGCCCGAGTGGACGTGCAACACGGACTGCGCGAGCGCGCGGATGAAATACACGTCGTGGCTGATGAAGATGAACGTGCCTTCGTATTGCTTCAGTGCGGAGACGAGCGCGTCGATCGACGGGATGTCCAAGTGCGTCGTGGGCTCGTCCATCAACAGCAAGTTGGGTGGATTCACGAGCAGGCGGGCGAGGGCGAGACGGGATTTTTCGCCGCCGGAAAGGACCGAAGTTTTTTTGAAGACGTCGTCTTTGCGGAAGAGAAAGCCGCCGAGCACGGCGCGGGCTTGCTGCTCGGTCAGTTGATTTTCCTGCGTGCGCAGCTCCATCACGTTTTCGAAGACGGTGAGGTTGAGCTTGAGATTATCGGCGCGGTTTTGGGCGAAGTAGCCCGGCACGACGTTGCTGCCGAGTTCGCGGACGCCGCCTTGAATCGGAATCACGTCGGCCAGGATTTTCAGCAGCGTGGATTTACCGGCGCCGTTCGGGCCGACGAGCACGATCTTCTGGCCGCGTTCGGCTTCGAAATTCAAATCGCGATACACGACATGGTCGCCGTAGGCCTGCTGGATTTTTTCCAGTTTCACCACTTTGAGCCCGGAGCGGGGCGGCTGCGGGAAACGGAAACTCATCTTTTTTAACTCATCCTCGGGCTCGTCCACGGCGACGGCTTCGAGACGTTCGATCTGCTTCTCCTTGGATTTGGCGCGCGAGGCCATGGAGGCTTTGGCACCGAAGCGATCAACGAATTTCTGGAGATGGGCGATTTCGCGCTGTTGGTTTTTGAAGCGGGCGGCCTGCTGATCTTTGCGGGCGTCTTTCTCGTTGAGGTAGTCGTCGTAGTTGCCGGTGTAGCGGTTGAGCGTGCCGCCGCGCATTTCGAGAATGCCGGTGCAGAGAATGTTCAGGAACTCGCGATCGTGGGAGACGATGAGGAGGCCGCCGGGATAACGCGTGAGATAATCCTGAAACCAGAGCAGCGCTTCGAGATCGAGATGGTTGGTCGGCTCGTCGAGGAGGAGGAGAGCGGGTTCGCTCACGAGCAGGCGGGCCAAGTGGGCGCGCATGACCCAGCCGCCGGAGAAACTCTTCGCCATTTTATCGTGGTCGGTTTCGCGGAAGCCGAGGCCGGAGAGGATTTTTTTGGCGCGGGGTTCGAGCGTCCAGTCGATGTCGTAGTCGTCGTCGTTTTCGGGGAGGAGTTTTTTGCCGCTGGTGGCGATGGCGAGGATGGTTTCGTCGCCGACCGGGGCGCTCTCCTGGGGGAGGTAGCCGAAGTCGGCGCCGCGTTCCCATTCGATGGTGCCGGCGTCCTGGGCTTCCTCGCCGAGGATGAGATTGAAGAGGGTGGATTTGCCCGCGCCGTTGGGGCCGACGAGGCCGTAGCGATCAGTGCGCGCAACAAAGAGCGAGACTCCGGAAAAGAGTTCCCGAGTACCGTAGGACTTGGCGACATCAGCGAGGGTCAGCATAACGAACCGGCGAGCAAGCCCGGTGGCCGCAAGGTCGTCAATGGCTGTTTTCCCAATCCTGACGTCAATTCATGCTGTGATCGGACGGTCCGTTGCAAAGCGGGCTCCGGCTGAATATTAGGCGACTAATGCGTTTGGATTTTCCACAGGCTGAGCGCGGCGGACCACGCGGTTTCGGCCGGGTCGGTCTTGCCGGTGGCGTGCGCAGCCACGATGGCTCCGTCGATGAGCATGCCGGCGACGAGGTCGAGATCGTCTTTAAAGGAGCTGGCACTCGCTGGCCGGCCGGGTGGGGCTGTTCCTGATGGATTATCCGCCGCGCGGTGCGCTTCGAGTATGAGTTCCACGACGCGGCCGGCCAGTGGTGGCGTGCCTATGGTAACGAAAATTGGGAGTTCGATGAGCTCGGCTACATGCGCTGCCGCTACGCCAGCATCAACGATCTGGCGATCATGGCGGCGGAACGAAAATTTCTCTGGCCCCGTTAAGGCGCGTCTTTGGAATAGGTGAAAGGATGTTTTGCTGTAGGGCCGTTGCTTGCGACGGCCTTTTGGCTTTTTCGAAGACCCGCTCCAAGGCGCAACCGTGTCGCGCCAAGTTGCGTGGTGAACTCGCAACCTACGGGACGGAGAGGCGGGTTGGCTCTATCGTGCGGTGTGCAGGAAAACATTCGCTTTGCCTCGGCTCGGGATTGCGCAAATTTGAACGTATGCCCAACCGCCTCGCATCCGAAAAATCTCCCTACCTCCGCCAGCACGCCGATAATCCTGTGGATTGGTTTCCGTGGGGTGCGGAGGCGCTGGCGAAAGCACGGGTCGAGGGGAAACCCATTTTTTTGAGCATCGGGTATTCGACGTGCCATTGGTGTCATGTGATGGCGCACGAGTCGTTCGAGGATGCGGGCGTGGCGGAAATTCTGAACCGTGACTTCGTGTCCGTGAAACTGGATCGCGAGGAACGGCCGGATCTCGACCGGGTTTATATGACGTACGTCCAGCACACGACGGGGCATGGCGGCTGGCCGATGAGCGTGTGGTTGACGCCCGAGGGCAAACCGTTTTTCGGCGGCACGTATTTTCCGAAGGAAGATCGGCACGAGCGGCCGGGATTCAAAACGCTGCTGCACACCATCGCCGTCCACTGGCGGGAAACACGGATGAAGATCGAGCATGGCGCGGAGGAGATGGTGCAGTCGCTGCGGCGGTACGCGAACGAAGGGCCGGCGCGGGAGATCAAGGAGGAAGGTGTGCTGTTGCCGTTGCACGAAGCGGCGGGTGAAGCCTTCGAGAAATGTTTTCAATATTTCTACGAGGCGCACGACGCACGGTGGGGCGGGTTTGGCGGGGCACCGAAATTCCCGCGCGCCTCGGTCATTGATTTTCTGTTTCGCTCGGCGGCGTTGCAGGGTGTGAATACGGATCTTGGGCAGAGTGCGATCGGGATGGCGGCGACGACGTTGCAACGGATGGCCGAGGGCGGGTTGCGCGATCATCTCGGCGGCGGGTTTCACCGCTACTCGGTGGATGCGCACTGGCATGTGCCGCATTTTGAGAAGATGCTCTACGATCAGGCGTTGATTGCGCGCAACTTTTTGGAGGCGCAGCAGGCGACGGGGTTGCCGGTATTTGGCTGGGTGGCGCGGGGGATTTTTGAGTATGTGGCGCGCGATCTGACGAGTCCGTCGGGCGGATTTTATTCGGCGGAGGATGCGGATAGCGCGCCGCCGGAGTCGGCGCGAAGTGACAAGGATCAAGGGACAAGTAACAAGAAGAGTTCAGCCAGTGATGGAGGGGTAGGGCGAGTCGTCCCTGACGAGCCGTTAGTTCACGCAACGGGCAACGGCTTATCCGGACGATGCGCCCTGCCTAAAGACAAGAAGCACGAGCAGGCTGAGGGCGCGTTCTATGTGTGGACGAAGGCGGAGATTGATTCGTTGCTCGGGGCCGACGCGGAATTTTTCTGTGCGCATTATGACGTGAAGGCGGAGGGCAACGTGGCGCATGATCCGCAGGGGGAGTTTGGCGGGAAGAATGTGCTCCGGCAGGTGCGGCCACTCGCGAGTACGGCGGAGAAATTCAAAATGGAGCTGGTGATCGCGGAGGAAAAATTGCTGGCGGGAATGGAGAAGTTGCGCGTGGCGCGGGCGAAGCGGCCCAGGCCGCACTTGGATGACAAGGTGATTACCGCGTGGAACGGGTTGATGATTTCGGCGCTGGCGAAGGGGCATCAGGTTCTTGGAGACGCGCCGCCCCCGGCGCGTTCCGACCGCGGCGAGGGTGCCGCGGCTCCAGTTTATTTGCGGGCCGCCACGCGCGCGGCGGAGTTTATTGAGCAGGAACTCTACGATGAGACGACGAACACGTTGTATCGTTGCTGGCGCGAAGGGCGCAGCGACATTCAGGGGTTTGCCGAGGACTATGCGTACTTGATCCAGGGGTTGCTCGATTTGTATGAGGCGGGCTTTGAGATTCGCTGGTTGCAGTGGGCGGAGAAATTGCAGGCGAAAATGGATGAAGTATTTTGGGACGGCGAACGCGGCGGCTATTTCAATTCCCGGGCGGATGACGCGACGGTGATCGTGCGACTGAAGGAAGATTACGATGGGGCGGAGCCGGCGCCGAATTCGGTGGCGGCGATGAATTTGCTGCGGCTGGATTGGGTGATCGGTGGAGACGCGGCGCCCGCGACGCGTATTGAACGCGGCGAGGGCACCGCGTCTCCAATTCGGAGTTATCGCGCGCGCGCGCTGCAAACGCTCGAAGCCTTCCGGCCGCAGTGGAGCGGGGCACCGCAGGCGTTGCCGCAGATGTTGGGGGCGCTCGAGCTGGCGTTGTCCGATCCGCGCACAGTGGTGCTGGCGGGTGATCCGCAGTCGGCGGATTTTCGCGCGCTGACGGCGGTGCTACACGAGCGGTTGGATTTACGGCGGGTGGTGATCGCGGCGGATCAAGCTGAAGGCCAGCGTTGGCTGGCGACCCGGCGCTCGTATCTGGCTGAGATGAAACCACACGCGGGGAAGAGTACGGCGTACGTCTGCGAAAGTTTCACGTGTCGGGCTCCGGTGAATTCTCCGGAGGAATTGCGCGGGAATGTCGGGGTGTAAAACCCCTCCCACTTTTGCTGCGAGAAGTATTTGGGAATGCTTGGCCGGAGGTGGGCGGGGTTTTATACCCCGACATCGGTGGCGGGGGTGGCGGGCTGGGGGTGAGTTTTTAATTAAAGCAGGACGCGGAAGGGTCGATGGGCGTAGTTGGTGGATAATCGCAATCCAACGCCTCGCCTATTTTCTGCCCGTAGTCCTTGGCTTTTGTCGGGCGATGTGGGCGTGGGGCTGACTCCGCTTCAGGGTTTGCTGGACGAAGGAATTCCCTTGTGAAGAATCCGTCTCCTATTCGTCTGGCTGATCCTGCTCGCCTGGCGACGTTGAGGCGGTTGAGCCTCCTCGATTCCCCGGTGCAGGCGAGTTTTGACCGGCTCACGCAACTCGCGGCGAAGGTGCTGGGCGTGCCGGTGTGTTTGGTGTCGCTGGTGGATGATCACCGGCAGTTTTTTAAATCCGCGTACGGCTTGGGCGGCTGGGCGGGTGAGACGCGGCAGACGCCGCTGACGCATTCGTTTTGCCAGCACGTCGTCACGTCGAATGCGCCGTTGGTGGTGAATGATGCTCCCGCGCATCCGCAGGTGTGCGACAATCTCGCGATCACGGATTTAGGGGTGAAGGCTTATCTGGGGGTGCCGATCCACGCCCCGAATGGAGCGGTCTTGGGTTCGTTTTGTGTGATCGACGTGAAGCCGCGCGGGTGGCTGGCCGATGAAGAAGTTCTGGTGAAGGAAATCGCCGCGTTGGTGGAGCAGGAGATTAATTTGCGGGAGATTTTGATTGAAAAGGAAACGACGCTCGCGCGGCAGCGCGCCTTGTTGAACAGTACCAACCTGTGCGTGATTGCGACGACGGCGGATGGTCTGATCGAGGTGTTCAATGTCGGAGCGGAGCAGATGCTTGGCTACGCAGCGGCGGAAATGATCGGGCGGCAGAGTGTGGCGGTTTTTCATTTGCACGCGGAAGTGAAGGCGTTGGCGTGGGAACTCAGTCAGAAACTCGGCCGCACGGTCGCAGCCAATGCCGAAGCATTTTTGGAACTCACGCAGTTGGTGGGGAGTGACGCCCGCGAATGGACGTATCGGCGCAAGGACGGTACCCAGTTACTGGTGCAGGTGAATCTCACGGCCTTGCGCGATGCGAGCGGGGTGGTCACGGGTTTTCTCGGAGTGGCGCAGGACATCAGCACGAGAAAACGGCAGGAGGCAGAAAAGCAGGAAGATCTGCTTCGGTTGGAAAAGTTGGGTTCGCAGGTGCCGGGCATGATTTATCAATTTCGGCTGCGGCCGGATGGCAGCAGTTGTTTCCCGTATGCCAGTGATGGTATCCGGCTGATCTATCAGGTGACCCCGGAGGAAGTGCGCGAGGATGCGAGCAAGGTTTTCGGGATCTTGCACCCGGATGATGTGGCGGCGGTGTCGGATTCGATTCTCGTTTCGGCGCGGGATCTCAGTCCATGGAGCCACGAATATCGGGTTCGCGCGGTTGATGGGAGCGAGCGCTGGTTGCTGGGGAATTCCGTGCCCGAGAAAGAAGGGGACGGGAGTATTCTTTGGCACGGTTTCATTTCCGATATCACTGAGCGAAAGTTGGCCGAGCTGGAGAATCGTCTGGATGAAGAGCGGATTCGCCTGGCGGCGGAAGCGGCGGGCGTGGCGGTGTGGGAGTGGGATATTCGGACCGGTAAAGTGACTTGGGATGAGCGAATGTTTACGATCTATGGCGCGGAACCGACGCCGACCGGGATCGTGGCTTACCAGCTCTGGGCGGATGCCGTGCATCCGGAAGATCTCCCCCAACAGGAGGCGTTGTTGAAAGCGCTCAGCCTGAAGGGAGGAAAAGGTAAACGGGAGTTTCGCATTCTCAAGGGTGCCGCCAAAGAGATCCGCCATATCCAAGCTGCGGAGATCGTGATCAATGATGCGCAGGGGAAAGTGACGCGGATCGTGGGCATCAATCTGGATATTACCGAGCGCAAGGAGGCGGATGCGGGGTTGCGCAAGAGCGAGGAGTTCAACCGCCGCATCATCGAGAGCAGCAACAATTGCCTGAAAATTTTGAGTCTCGATGGGCGCCTGCTCCATATGGCCGAGCCGGGCCAGCGGTTGATGTGCGTGAATAATTTCGAGGATATCGAGAATGCCGACTGGTTGGGCTTCTGGCAGGGTGAAGATCGTGGGGCGGCGCAGCAGGCGGTCGCGGAGGCGCTCGCCGGCCGGCTCGGCCGTTTTCAGGGATTCTGTCCGAAGATGGATGGCACGCCGAGTTGGTGGGACGTGATGGTGTCGCCGCTCAATGGCGCGGATGGCCGGCCAGAGCAGTTGCTGAGCATCTCCACCGACATCACCAGCATGAAGGCGAAGGATGCCGCGATCCGCGAGAGTGAGGAGCGGTTCCGCCAGGCGTTTGAATTCGCCGGCATCGGCATGGCGATCGTCGGGCTCGACGGCAGATGGGTGCGCGTCAATGACATGATTTGCGTGATCGTGGGTTATCCGGCTGCGGAGCTTATGCAGAAAACCTTTCAGGACATCACCCATCCGGATGACTTGGATGCCGACCTCTCCTTGGTGCAGGAGTTGCTGGAGGGCAAACGGCGTTCTTATCAAATGGACAAACGCTATTTCCATCACGAGGGCCACATCGTGCAGGTGCGGCTCACCGCCTCGCTTGTCCGCGATGCGGCGGGGGCACCGCTCTACTTCGTCTCGCAGATCGAGGACATCACTGAGCGGAATATCCAGAGAGCGGAATTGCAGGTGAGTGAGGCGCGGTTCCGCACCTTTGCCCGCGTGGCTCCCGTGGGCATTTATCAGACGGATCCGGTGGGCCGCTGCGTCTACGTGAATCATTGTTGGACGCAGCTTGCCGGGTTGAGTGAGGCCGAGGCGATGGGCGAGGGCTGGAGCACGGCTTTGCACGAGGAGGATCGGCCGGCGATCTACGCGGCGTGGGCCAAGTTTGTCCGCGAGGGCAGCGCCTTTGACTTGGAATACCGGTTTCAGCACAGGAATGGCGACGTGGTGTGGATTGCGGGGGCCGCCGTGGCCCTGCGCGACGACGAGGGACGGCTCACGGGTTATCTGGGCACCGTGACCGACATCACGCAGGCGAAGGAAGGCGAGCAGGCGACCTATCGCGCCTTGAACGATCTGGAGCAGCAGAAATTCGCGCTCGATCAACACGCGCTCGTGGCGGTGACGGATGTGAAGGGGCGCCTCATTCATGCGAATAAAAAATTCTGCGCCGTCAGCCAGTACCGGCGCGAGGAGTTGCTCGGGAAAACCCATCGGCTGATCAACTCCGGCTATCATCCGAAGGATTTTTTCGGGGAGATGTACCGCCTGATCGCGAACGGGCAGGTCTGGCAAGCTGAGGTGTGCAACCGGGCGAAGGCGGGCAGTCTTTACTGGGTGGACACCACGGTGGTCCCGTTCATGGGCCCGGATAAAACACCCACGCACTACATCGCGATCAGCACGGACATCACGGAACGCAAGCAACTCGGCGCCAGCCTGGCCGTGGCGCGCGATCAGGCGCTGGAAGCGTCGCGCTTGAAGTCGGAATTCCTCGCCACGATGAGCCACGAAATCCGCACGCCGATGAATGCGGTGATCGGCATGACGGGGCTGCTTTCCGACACACCGTTGAATCCGAAGCAGACGGAAATGACGCGCACGATTCTCGGTGGCGCGGAAAGCCTGCTCGCGATCATCAACGAGATTCTTGATTTCTCCCGCATCGAAGCCGGCAAGATGCGAATCGATCCGGTGGAGTTTAATTTCAACCGGGTGATCGAGGAGACGGTGATGCTCCTCGCGCCGCGTGCGCATCAGAAACAGATGGAGCTGACGTGTGAGATTATTCCGTGGTCCGGCTCGTTGCTGATCGGGGACAGCGGGCGGTTGCGGCAGGTGCTGACCAACCTGATGGGCAATGCGATCAAGTTTACCGATCAGGGAGAAGTGGACGTAATCGTGCGGCCGATCATCGAAACCGAACAGCGCGTGCGTTTGCGCGTGGAAATCCGGGATACCGGGATCGGCATCGCGCGCGAGGCGCAGGGCCGGTTGTTCCAGCCCTTCGTGCAGGCGGACGGCAGCACGACGCGGCGCTTTGGCGGCACAGGTCTGGGCCTCGCCATCACGCGGCAGTTGATCGAATTGATGGGCGGCAAAATCGGTTTGGAGAGTGAGGAGGGCAAGGGCTCCACGTTCTGGTTTGAGCTGGAGTTTGTCCGCAGCGGCACGCCGCTGAGCGCCGTTCCCTTTGAATTACCTTCGGGAAAACGGGCTTTGGTGGTGGATGATAACGAGACGAACCGCCGCATCGTGCTGGCCCAGTTGGCGCATCTGGGCGTCGCGGGTGAGGCCGTGCCCGATGGCGCGACGGCGCTTGCGCGGTTGCGTGATCCGGCGGCCGGGCCTTGGGATTTTGTGGTGCTCGATTGGCATATGCCGGGGCTGAGCGGAATGGATGTGGCCATGCTGGTGCGGGCCGATCCGCTCCTCGCAAAATTGCCGTTGATCATGCTTTCATCCGCCGGACAAATCGCAACCACCCAAGCTGCAGAGCAATCCTTTGCCGGTTTCCTGACCAAACCCGTCTCGGAATCGCAGTTGAAACGGTGCCTGATGCGGGTGCTGTTGCCGGCGGTGGATTCGGTGCCACCTTTGGCCGAGGGGGCGCGCGCGAAGAAGCGCCGGGGCTTACACCTGCTCTTGGTCGAGGATAATATGGCCAATCAAAGGGTGGCGACGCTGCTGCTCGAAAAAATGGGGCACGCGGTGGAGGTGGCAGGCAATGGACTGATCGGCCTCGAGCGCTTGGCCGTGAAAGATTACGATGTCGTGCTCATGGATTGTCAGATGCCGGTGCTGGATGGGTATGAAGCGTCGCGGCGGATTCGCGCGGGGCAATTGCCCGGCGTGAATGCGCGGGTGCCGATCATCGCCTTGACGGCGTATGCCCGGGCGGAAGATCGCGCGCGGTCCCTCGAAGCCGGGATGAATGAGTATGTCACGAAGCCGATTCGCGAAAACGAATTGGAGGCCGCCTTGGATCGGTGCGGTTTTGCGCCTGCGGCGGTCGAGGCCACGAACGAACCTGAAGCCGTGGTGGAAGCGGTATTTGATTTGGAGGCGTTGGCGACGACGCGCTCGTTGCCGGGCATAGACGGCCGATCGCTGCTCTCCGAAATGGTGAAGCTGTATTTGCAGGACGAGGCGGAGCGCTTGGAACATTTGGAGGAACTCGTCAGTCAGCGAAAAGCGGAGGAACTCGCGCAGGACGTCCACAGTTTTGGCGGGAATGCGGCCTCATTCGGTGGGGCGCAGGTGCGCCGCATCGCCATGGAACTCGAGCAAGCGGCGCGGGCGAACGATTGGCCCACGGTGACGAAACGGATGACCGAATTGCGCGAGGCCTGCCTCCGGTTGCGCGAGGCCGTGCGGGAACTTAACCTGATCAATTCATGAAAATTCTCGCCCTGGAAGATCAGCCGATTGCCGCCCTGCGCCTCATGGCGGTCATCAGATCATTGGGCCACGAGGCGGATCTCGTCACCGACGGAGCCTCGGCCATCGCGAAAATGGAGGGCGGCGGCTACCGGGTGGTGGTGTCCGACTGGAAAATGACCGGCGTTAATGGGTTGGATTTTTGCCGGGCCATCCGCGCGCGCGGCGGTGATTATGTTTATTTTATTCTGGTGAGCGCGCAGAAGCTCGACGCGGAAAACCGCCAGCAGGCGTTGTTTGCCGGGGTGGACGATTTTCTCACGAAGCCAATCGACACCGATGAACTGGGCATGTGCTTGAACAAGGCGGAGCGGATCATCGATCTGATGGTGAGCTTGAAAAACGCGATCTCGGCCAAAAACAAATTGCTGGGCATGGTCGCCCACGATCTGCGCAATCCGCTCGCGACGGTACGCGGGCTGGCGGAATTTTTGCGCGACGATGCGCAGACCGGCAAGTTGAACGCGGATCAAAGCGATTTGGTGGAGAATATTTTCACGGTGAGTGAATCGATGTTGGAAATGGTGAATGAAATGCTGGAAGTCTCGGAGATCGAAGCCGGGGAATTGAAAGTCCACCCGAAGCCGACGGATCTGCTCGCGCTGCTCGAACGTTCCGTCGCCTTGAACAATATCAGCGCGGCGAAAAAGGGCAGCCGGATCGAACTCACCCCGATCGAACTGTTCGCGAAGTGCCAGATCGATGGACCGAAGATCAAGCAGGTGGTCGATAATCTGATCACGAACGCCATCAAGTTTTCCCCGCCCCATTCTGCCGTGCGCGTGGAGATGACGCAGACCGCGTCCACGATCATGGTGGCGGTGCTGGATAACGGGCCGGGCATCCCGGAGGACGAGATGCACAAGCTGTTCAAGGATTTCAGCCGCACGTCCGTGACGCCGACGGCGGGGGAAAAAAGCACCGGGTTGGGGCTGGCCATTTGTCGAAAGATCATGGAGGCCCATGGCGGTTTTATTTGTGTGGAAAACCGGCCGGAGGGTGGATGCAGTTTCAAGTTTTCCATCCCGCAACGGGAATGATCGGGGTGAGGCCGTGGGTGGGCGCCGGTTTCCACCCCGACGCTTTATCGCCGGTGTGGAAACCGGCGACTACCTCCTGAGAACAGGATCGTTCTCGTTCTTTTACTCATTCTCGTAATCTCGGTTGGCTGGGTTGAGGCGTGAGGGCGCGGGGGGCGGTTGCGTAGAGAGAGAACGATTAGGAGAACGAGTGGAAACGAACGCACGCCATACTTTGGCCTTAAGTGGCGGGCTGAATGACCGATTAAGGTATGGTCTGCTCTCGTTTTAATCCACGCGAGCGGGCACCTCAGCCTTGCCCTCGCGTGAACATTCTCGCCCTTGAAGATCAACCGATTGCCGCCCTGCGGATTATGGCGGTGCTGCGCTCATTGGGGCACACCCCGGAGCATGTGGCCGATGGCGCGACGGCTTGGGCGCAATTGGATGCCGGGGGCTATCGCGTGGTGGTGAGCGATTGGCGGATGACCGGGATTGATGGGCTGGATCTTTGCCGCATGATCCGGAAACGCGGGGGTGATTACGTGTATTTTATTCTTATCAGTACCCAGGCGATCACGCGGGCGAACCGACAGTTGGCAATTGAGGCGGGCGTCGATGATTTCTTAATGAAGCCGATTGATCCTGAGGAACTCGGGATGCGGCTGCATGTGGCGGAACGGATCATCGGCCTGACCGCGCAGGTCAAACAACTGGAGTCGTTCATTCCGATCTGCAGCTATTGTAAGAAAATCCGCGATGATCATAAATACTGGCAGGATATTGAAAGCTATTTCAGTGAGCAGCAGGGCTCGAAATTCAGCCACGGGGTCTGTCCGGATTGTCATGACCGGGTGATTGTGCCGCAACTGAAGGCACTCGGCATCGACGAGCCGTTGCTCGCGGGTTCACCGATGGCCGCGCCGCCTACGGTGACGCGAGTCGGGGTGTAAAACCCCTCCTGCTCACGCGGCGAATGTAATTCCTGGGACCGGCTGATCTGGGGTGGGAGGGGTTTCATGCTCCGCCTCGTCGCTCCCCGACGGTTTGCAACAGATCTGCCGTCGATTTTCCCCTGAATCCCTGCCTGAAGCTGCCGATTAGTGAGCATCGGAACACCCTTCCTCCATCCACGTCTGTGCGCCTCTCTCCATTTTTACCGGGGGGTGCGGAGCGGGCGTGGCCTCATCATGAATCCGGAACAAAACTCCCTCAACGATCCCGCGCGGCTGCATGCTTTGCGGAATCTGAAGCTGCTCGATTCGGCCGCGGAGGAAAACTTCGACCGGTTGACGCGGCTCGTGCGGCAGTTTCTCGGCGTACCGGTTTCGCTGGTTTCGCTGGTGGATGACCGGCGGCAATTTTTCAAAGCGGCCGCCGGACTCGGAGGCTGGGCCGGTGAAGCGCGCGAGACTCCGCTCACGCATTCGTTTTGCCAACATGTCGTGACCTCGGGCCAACCGCTGGTGGTGGCGGATGCCCGCGTGAATGAAATGCTCTGCACCAATCTCGCGATACCCGATCTCGGGGTGATCGCGTATCAGGGTTTTCCGATCCGCTCGCCGGATGGTTTCGTGCTGGGATCATTTTGCGCGATCGACACGAAAGCCCGCACCTGGAAACAGCACGAAATCGATCTGATGGCCGAACTGACCCAGGTGGTCATGAGCGAGATTGCCGCCCGGTGGACCAATCTCGGAGCGGAACGCGCGTTGCAGGAAAGTCAGGACCGGTTGAAGCAATTGCTCGGCTGGGCCGATTGCCTGATCTGGGAGGCAGAGGTGGATGCGACCACCGAAAATTGGGATTGGAAAATATCCGTCCAGCCCTCCGGTCTTTTTTTTCGTCTCTTCGGCGAACGGGTGCCGCCGCCTAATGTGGGGTTGTGGTATCGTTTTGAACTGCCGGAACAGGCGGAGATGGACCGGCGTTGCCAAGAGGCGATACTCGCGGGCAAAAACGGCTACGATCAGGAATTCCGGGTCATCAAGGAAAGGCAGACGCACTGGATCCGGGAGACCGTGACTATTACCCGGATCGGTGCGCATCGCTATGCGCTCGTGGGGGTGGCGACGGACATCACCGAGCGGAAACAGATCGCAGCGGACCTGCACGCCGCGCGCGATCAGGCGCTCGCGGCGTCGCGGTTGAAATCCGAATTTCTCGCGAACATGAGTCATGAGATCCGCACGCCGATGAACGGCATCATCGGCATGTCCGGCCTGCTGATGGAGTCCTTCCTAAACAAAAGCCAGCGGGAGATGGGCCGGGTTATTCAGAGTAGCGCGGAGAATCTGCTCGTGATCATCAACGACATTCTCGACTTCTCAAAAATCGAGGCGGGCAAGCTGCAACTTTTGCCGGAGGATTTTGATCTGCGTCAACTGCTGGAAGACACGCTCGCCTTGTTGGCCCCCCGGGCTCAGAGCAAGAATCTGAATTTGAGCGTGGTGTTTGCCGCGGAACTGCCCGTGGGATTACACGGCGATGCCGGTCGCATCCGGCAAGTGCTGATGAATCTCGTGGGCAATGCCGTAAAGTTTACGGGGAAGGGCCGCGTCACCGTCGTGGTGCAGGCACAGCCGGCGATGGCTCCCCAAGTGCGCTTCCGGTTGGAAGTGCGCGACACCGGTATGGGCATTGCCGCGGAACATCAGCATCGCCTCTTCACGGCGTTTTCCCAGGTGGATGGATCCACCACGAAGAATCATGGGGGCACCGGTCTGGGTCTGGCCATCTCGCGCCAACTCATCGAACTCATGGGTGGAAAGCTCGGGTTTGAAAGCGAAGTGACTCGTGGTTCAACTTTTTGGTTTGAACTGGAACTCGCGCCCGCTCGCGGCCGGTTGGTCACCAAAAATCCGTTGACCGAGACCGGGCAAATCCCGGAAGCACTGGAGGGAGCCAAACTGCGCCTGCTGGTCGCCGAGGACAACGAGGCGAACCAACTGGTGGTGCAGCGTCTGCTCGAGAAGTTGGGGCACGAATGCGTCGTGGTGGCCAATGGACGGGCGGCGCTCGATGTGTTGGCCGTCGCCCGGTTCGATGCGGTGCTGATGGATTGCCAGATGCCGGTGATGGATGGCTACACGGCCACGCGCCGGATTCGGGCGGGTGCGGTGGTGGGGTTGGACCCGCAGATTCCGATCATCGCGCTCACCGCCTATGCCATGCCGGAAGACCGGCAGAAATGTACGGCCGCCGGCATGGATGACTACGTGGCCAAACCGCTGCGCACGGAAGATCTTCGGGGCGCGTTGAACCGCAGCCGCTGTCGGGCACCGGGCGTGGGGTTGACCGCCCCAGAACCAGTGGTCACGGCGCAACAGCTCTTGGATGTGGCGCAACTGGATCAGCTCGTGCAGCTGCCCGGCCGCCGGCAGGCCCGGCTGATTGATGACATGATCGAATTGTTTTTTGATCGCATGCCGGCCGAGTTGGCCGCGTTGCAGGAGCTGGCCGCAAAAAAATCCGGCGAGGAATTTGTGAAGGCCGCGCACAGTCTGGCGGGCACGAGTGCGAATCTCGGCGCCAGCAAGTTGCGCACAACCGCCCTGCACTTGGAAAAAACGGCCCAGGCAGGGCAATGGGCCGAGGTCGCGACCTTGCTGGGCAACTTGGACCAGCAATGGATTGAAACCAGAAACGCGTTGCAAAAATATTCCTCCCCCCAGCTTCATGAAAATTCTCATTGTTGAAGACAACGCGGTCTCTGCCGCCGTGCTGGAAGCCGCGCTCGTCAAACTGGGCCACCAGCCCACACGCGCCCCCGATGGCATCATGGGCTGGGATGCCTTTCAATGCGAGCCGGTGCGCGTGGTCGTCAGCGACTGGCTCATGCCCGGGCTGGACGGGTTGGAACTCTGCCAGCGCATCCGTGAGCATGGAGGTGAGTATGTCTATTTTATTCTCCTGTCTGCGCAGGAGTCGAGCGGTGGCAATTTGGAGCAGGCGATTGTGGCCGGCGTCGACGATTTCCTCCACAAGCCGGTGAAAATCGACGAACTGCGCATGCGACTGCACGTGGCCGAGCGCATTCTGAATTACTCAACCCAGGTGCAGCAGTTGGAGTCGTTCATTCCGCTTTGTTCGTACTGCAAGAAAGTGCGCGACGATAAAAATTATTGGAGTCAGATCGAGAGCTACATCAACACCCGTACCGGTTCGCAGTTCAGCCACGGCGTTTGCCCGGATTGTTACGACCGCGTGCTGGTGCCACAGATGATCGCGGTCGGCGTGCAGCCACCCTCGCACGCGTGCCTCATGGCTCGCAAGTGAGCGTAACTTGGTCGGTGGCGAGCTCGCCTCGCAACGGTTTGAGCGAAGCGACAACGGGTGCGAGCCGAAGCTGCCGGAGAATTTATCGAGAGGGTTGAGGCGGTTTTGTTCGGCATAACGACGGGTAGCGGCTGCTTGCCTCAGTTGGGCGCCGGGCGAGGGCTGCCGGGCGAAGAACCACGCCGGGCTTAAATGCCGCCCGGAAATGAGGAGAATGCCTGATTTCTGTTTTTGACGAACGCCCGGTGAGTCATAGATGTTTGAGGGATGACCTCCCACGAAATCGCTGCTGCCCTGCCGAAAACCGCCGTCACCTCGATCGATAACTTGCCGTTCCCCAAGATCGCCTCGGGAAAAGTGCGGGAGATTTTCGATCTCGGTGATGCCCTCCTGCTCACCGCGAGCGATCGGCTCTCCGCTTTCGATGTGATCTTGCCCGACGGGATTCCGGGCAAGGGAATCGTCCTGACCCAGATCAGCAATTGGTGGTTTGCCCAGACGCAGGGCGTCATCGCCAATCACCTCTTGCCCGATCAAGCCGGGGAGTTTGCTCGTCGCGGGATCAAGGATCGTGACCTGCAATTGCGCAGCATGATCGTGAGAAAACTAACGCCGCTCACCATCGAGTGCGTGGCACGCGGCTACCTGATCGGCAGTGGTTGGAGCTCCTACCAAAAAACCGGCGAAGTTTGCGGGATCAAACTGCCGGCGGGTTTGCGGCAAGCTGATCGCTTGGCTGCACCCATTTTTACGCCGACCACGAAGGCGCCGAAAGGCCAGCACGACGAGCCGATCAACGACACGCAGGCGGCCGCGATCATTGGCCAAAAACTTTATGATCAGGTGAAGGCGCTCAGTCTTTCGCTCTACCAGTTCGGCCATGACCGGGCGAAACAGGCGGGGATGATTCTGGCCGATACGAAATTTGAATTCGGCACCGACGCGAACGGGAAACTTTTTCTCATCGACGAGGTGTTGACGCCTGACTCGTCGCGATACTGGCCGGCGGAGAGCTACGCGCCCAATCAATCGCCCCCGAGCTACGACAAGCAATTTGTGCGGGACCATTTGGTGGCTATCAAGTGGAACCAGTCGCCCCCGGCCCCGCGTCTGCCGGCCGAGGTGATCATCCGCACGCAGGAAAAATACCTCGCCGCGTTGAAGAATCTGATCGGATAATCCGACGATGAAACACCGCTGCCACTTTGTTCTCCTCGCCAGCCTCCTGATGGTGGTGGTGCCGGCTCAAGCCCGCTTGGGGGAGACGCTCAGTGAGCTACAGAAACGTTACGGTAAACCAGCGCCTCAAGAGCGCACCAATAAGTTTAATGCGGTGTGGTTATTGGAAGGAGAGGATGGGGCGTTGATGTATTCGGTGACGTTTGATGCGAAAGGCAAGTCGATCGCCGAGGGCATGAAACCGGTGCGCTATGCGAAATTCACCAATGAAACCGTCCGGCTGTTTTTGGAAACGCAATTGGTGCCTTATCGGGATTCGAAGACGGTTCGTACGGTCAAGCCCGGGGAGAAATATGTCTTTGGCGGCAAAGAGTACACCACGATGGCGGAGGAAATCGTGGTGGTGGATGACGCCAATGATCTCCTCTTGGTTTGGACGAAGGCGGCTCCGCCTTCGGTGATGGCGGTCAGATCCGTGATGATGCAGTGAGGAATGACGGGAGTTTTGTTGGTCGCGCGTTCGTCGGGCCATTCTGCTGGCCAGCAGAACGAGGCGAGCTCGCCACTTATCAACGACCTGCGGGATAGCTGCGCTGGAGCATAAGCCGACAACGCGGATCGCTGACGATGCTGGCCCGTTTTCGGGCTGCGCCCTCACTCAGGGCTGCGCCAGAAGCGATCAGTGTTTAGCCGCGGTTTCATCCCCGACGAGTCGCTCGATGCGGACCCGGCGCGCACGCTCCGCATTGGCTTCGATGATGGTCAGCTGATATTCGCCGGTGGTGTAAGTTTCGTCGCGCTTGGGGACGTGGCCAAACAGGCGCAGGGCCCACGTAGCGACAGTGTCGTGCGATTGCCAGTCGAGCGGCCAGCCGGTCTCGGCCTGAAGTTCGCGCATGGTGAACGAGCCACTGACCATGATGGCGTTGGCGGTGCGCTTGAAAATCGGGCCGTTCTCGATGTCGAATTCGTCGCGGATATCGCCGACAATTTCCTCCAGCACGTCTTCGAAGGTGACGATGCCGGCCAAGGCTTTTTTATCATCGAGCACGACGGCGAGATGGCTGCGCGCGTTGCGGAAACGCTCGATCATGGTGTGGAGAGGAGTGGTCAGTTCAAATTCCACGACGGGGCGGACGAGTGGTTCGAAGGGCGTGTCGGGGCCGAGCGCTTGGATTTGCCAGAGCCACTCGCGCACGAGGAGCAAGCCCTCGACCTTGTCGAGTGAGCCCGTGCAAACGGGGAATCGACTGTGCCCGCTCATCTGGGCGATGCGGATATTTTCGGCGACTGACTTGTCGAGCCAGAGCGCGACGACCTGATCACGGGGTCGCATGATTTGCTGGGCCCGGGTTTGGCGGGCCCGCAGCGATTGCACCATGAGTTTGTTGATGAGCGCATCGCCGGGGTGCGCGTGGCGCGCGTGGCTGAAAACATATTCCAGCTCCTCGGAGTTGAAGGCGTGGTCGCTCCCGCTCGCCGGACGCACGCCGATAAAACGAAGGAAGAGATTCGCCAGGCCGTTCAACGACCAGATGAAGGGAAAGAAGCAGTAATAAAAAACCAGCAGCGGTCCGGCGGTCCACAGGGTGACGCCTTTGGCGCGCTGGATGGCGAGGGACTTGGGGGCGAGTTCGCCGAAAACGATGTGGAGAAAAGTGATGACCGCGAAAGCCAGACCGAAGGCGATGGAGCTGATCGTGGCCGGGTTCGTGATGCCAAAGCCCCCAAGCAACGGTTCCAGCCGGTGCGCGAGGAACGGCTCGCCGACCCAGCCGAGTCCGAGGCTGGCCAGGGTGATCCCCAGTTGGGTAGCGGAGAGCGAGGCGTCGAGATGGGCGGTGGCCTTGAGCGCCAGCTTCACCCGCCAGCCTCCGGTTTTCAGCAACGGTTGCAATTGGCTGGCCCGCACTTTCACCAAGGCAAATTCGGCGGCCACAAAGAAACCATTGGCCAGCACCAACGCGATGATGATGAAGAATTCCAGGGTGATGCCAAAAAATGCGTCCATGAGTAAGAGTATGTGAAGGTGGGCCCGGTGGGGCGGAAGGGCTGACAAGCTACCCCGGAGAACCGCTCAGGCCAGCGCAATCGCGCCCGGTCGCGCAACCTGCGGAAACAGGCTGAGATGGCGCGGTTTCCCTCCCAGTTCGCGTTCGACAACCCCCAACGGCGCAACCACGATCCGCGCCAATCGTATGGCTGGCTCTTCCTCTGACCAACTCGCCAACCGCATTCTCCGCAGCCTTGTATTGGGCCTGCTGGCCGGGGTGCTCACGCTTTGGCTCGGACCCAAGATCGTGCTTTCGGCCGGCGTGCAGGAAGGGCTCGCTCCGTTCGGGTTGAAATCCACGACGACCGGCTTGGAGTTGATGCGGAGTGTGGCGACAGCGGTGCTCGATCCCTTCGGGAAAATTTTCCTGCGCCTGCTCTTCTTTGTGATCATTCCGCTCGTATTTGCGTCGCTCGCCACGGGCGTGGTCCAGCTTGGCCGACCCGGAAAACTCGGACCGCTCGCGGGCCGGACTTTCCTCTTTTTTTTCCTGAACATGGGCATCGGCGTCGCCCTCGGTCTGATCATGATGAATACCCTCAACCCGGGAAACTTCATCGATGAAGCGACCAAGGCCAGACTGATGACGGAGTTCGGCAGTACCGCCGCGAGGCACGTCGCCACGAGCCAAGGGCAGGCTGGATTATCGTTTGCCGTGATCGTCGAGATGTTCATGCCGGCGAATCTGCTGGGCGCCGTGGCGGGGCAAAGCCCGGGGCGCATCGGCGATGTGCTGCCGCTCATTCTCTTCGCGATTCTGGTCGGCGTGGCCGGCATGATGCTGACCGCGGAAAAACGGCGCCGCCTGCAGGATGGGCTGGAACTCGTGACCGAGCTGATGACCGGCATCGTCCATCTGGCGCTGCGGCTCGCGCCGTACGCCGTGCCGTGTTTGATCTACAGCGTGGTGGTGAAGTCGGGGTTCGACATCATTATTTCGCTCGGGGTTTTCCTGCTCGGTTGCGCGGGGGTAATGGCGCTGCATCTCTTCGGCACGATGTCGGTGTGGCTGAAAATGTGGACGACCTGGAGCCCGCGCGCGTACTTTACCGCGATCAAGGAAGTGCTGGTGACGGCGTTTTCCACCAGCTCCAGCAACGCCACGCTGCCCGCCGCCCTGGAGAACGCCGTGGAAAAACTGAAGATTTCGCCCAGCACCGCCGGTTTTGTGCTGCCCCTTGGCACGACCATGAACATGAGCGGCACGGCGCTCTACGAAGGATGCGTGGTGCTCTTCGTGGCGCAGGTGTTCGGGATCGATCTTTCCCTCGGGCAGCAGATCACCCTGCTGTTTCTTTCCGTGCTCAGCGCCGTGGCGGTGGCCGGGATTCCCGGTGGCTCACTGCCGTTGATCGCCGGCCTGCTCGCGACCTTTGGTATTCCGCCGGAAGGCATCGGCATCATTCTCGGGACTGACCGGATTCTCGATATGTGCCGCACCGCGACTAACGTGGGTTGTGACCTGACGACGGCAGTCGTCGTCGACGAATTACTGAAGAAGCGCGAGGCTGCGGGCGGTGGCTGAGGGAGGACACGCGAGATCGCCGCCCGGCGCAGTTTATCGCCGGAAGCCGCAGCGGTTGGTGTAACCGCCACTGGAGCGAATTTCCGAATAGCCCACGCTGAGGGAAAAGTTGTGGGCGGGATCATCGTAGGTCAGGTCGATCGCGCCGCCGTACGCGCTGTAGCCGCCGCTGCCGCCGGCGACCATCAACGTCACCGAGCCGTGAATTTCCGGGACACGTTTAAACAGGAATGAAGTCGCTGCGCGGTCTTTGGCGGGAGAGTGCAGGGTCGCGGTTTGGCTGGAATCGGTCGTCCTGGGTTGGCTGAATCGCGCCACCGTTGCATCGAGTTGGGCGAGTTCAGTCTCGGTGAGTAAAATAAAACCAGCGTTGCGGCGTTCGTTCTCGGAAAGCCGTTGGGAAAATAAAACCGGGCGGGGCTGACGCTGGAACTCAGCGGTGTTGATATCGTTCCGCACCAGTGCGTCCAAAACGGCGACCTGATCAGCGGAGAGGTGGGCCAAACCGATTTGCGCTGAGTCGGTGGTGTTCAGTGTGGCGGAAAAACGACGATCATCCGCTCGGCTGGTCGAGGCGAAGAGGCAGAAAAACCCCCAAGCGGCGATGGTTAGAAAGGGGCGGGATTGCATCGAAGTGGCCGGATTTGATTGCTCAAGTGAATCTGACTAAGCGGCACGGTTCCATCTTTTTGTTTAAAGGCTCCCGGGGCGGGAAAGCCGCGAAGGGCTCGGGCCTTTAGTCGGTGAGGGGCCGCCAGGCCACTTGGCAGGCAGTCCCTGCGCTCAGGATTCTGTCCTCCATGTCGTGGCCACGATTCCCGTCATTTGCAGACTTTCCAAACCGCTCCGCTTTATTATGGTGCAGGCATGAAACGTTTCGCCCCGCTCGGCGCCCTGATGCTATGTCTCACGTTGCTCAGTTTCCCGTTGCTCGCGGCGTCACCGTCGCCGGCCGCCGCTGAAATTAAGAAAGGCAAGACCCCCGGGCTCGAACTGGCTGCGCTGGCTACGCAGGTGACGGGCATCGCCATTTCGCCCTTGCTCGGAGTCAGTGCCGTGGGTGCCTACCAATGGAGCAAGGCGCACACCGAGGCGGAGAAAGCGGCGTTGCCCTGGTTTGCGAGCCCGAGTTTTTGGCTCGTGGGTTTGCTCGCGGTGGGCGCGGTAGCCGCAAAAGATGCCTTTGGAGCGACCTTGCCTCCGGGTTGGAAAAAACCACTGGATGTCTTGGAAGCCATCGAAAACAAAGCGAGCGGATTGGTCGCGGTGGGCGCGGTGGTGCCGTCGCTGGTTGCGCTGGGGTCGAAGATGATCATGCAGTCGTCCGGTCTGGCTGGAGTGCATTGGCCGGCCACTGGTCTCGCGATGCTGCCGCTGGCGTCGTTTGATTTGAGCTGGCTGCTCAATATTCTGATGGTGCCGCTGGCGGTGATGGTTTTTGGCATCGTGTGGGTGGCGGGGCACGCGATCAATGTCCTGATCTTGCTCAGTCCGTGGGGCGCAATTGATGCGGCGCTGAAGGGGCTGAGAACGGCTCTGCTCGGCCTCGTGACGGCGACAGCCTTTATCGATCCCGTGGTGGGTGCGACGCTTTCGGTGGCGATTATTATTATCGCGTATTTGGTCGCGGGGTGGTCGTTCCGGCTCTCGGTCTTTGGCTCGGTGTTTTGCTGGGATTATTTCACGATCCGCCGGAAACGCTTCCAGTTGCTGGCGGACGGCAACAAGGTTTTCACCGGCAGCGAAATCGCAGGAGTCCCGGTGCGCACCTACGGGCGGTTGCACCAGGCCGCAGAGGGTGGGCTCACTTTAAAATTCCGGCCATGGCTGGTTCTGCCGGAATGCGCAGTTGCCGTGCCGCGCGAGGGGCTGGTGGTCGGCCGGGGGCTGATGTATTCCGAGGTGCTCGGGCATGACACGAAAGCGGACAAGAGTCGTACGTTGCTGGTGCTGCCACCCCGTTATTTGGGGCACGAAGAACTTTTTGCCCGCACGTATCATATTTCCGGCACCTGCGACGTGGGTTTGCGCCAGGCGTGGAGCTGGTTGCGGGAAGTTTTGGGATTCAAGCCCAAGCAAAACGCTAGGGCGGCTTGAGGCGGGCTTGCTTGAGGCGGGAATTCGGCGCCTTTGACCGAGGCGAAGCGCTTCGGCTCTTGGCCGGATTAGGGTCGGAAATCCTCTGGCTTCCAAGAGTACACCAAGCCGTCCTTGAGAAAAACCATGCCGGCGGGGTAATGCCAAATAATGAAATCAGAATTGCGCTCAACTTTCGTGGGGGTGCCGAGCCGGTCTTTTAATTGCGCTTCGGTCATGCCGTTTTTCAAATTAGCCAAGGCCACAGACTCTCGCTCCTGGGTGGTGCACCCGGCGAGGCACAGGAGCGCTAGACCGATCAGGGTTATTCTGAAAATTTTCATGGCGGGAGAGGATCGTGTTTTTTGGACGGGGTCCAACTCGGTCGGATTGAACTTGGAGGATGAAGATGAAGGCGTGAGGCGGCGGATCAAAACTAATTGATCAAGCAAATCAGGGAATAAGCATAAAGCCAGTTAAGGGCGTCCTTTCCCTGTCGAACGAGTTTGGCGGCGAGCCTCAGGGGTGGAACGGGGGATTTAGTCCAAGCGATTTTTATTGGAAATTGAGGGCGGCAGATAACTTTTTGTTTCCGCGCTTCCCGAAAGGTGCTATGAATCCACTATGAGTGATGAGAATACCCCTAAGCTCCGACTTAGGCCCAAGTTGGCCGGTGGGCCCCCGCCGATCACTCCGGCTCCCGTGACGCCGCCGGTTGAGGCTGATCAATCAGGTCCGAGTACTGCCGTTCCCGCGATCACCCCGACCGAAAAAAAACCTGCGGTGTTGCGCCCGCGGCTTTCGATTAAGTCCGATGATGGTTCTGATGCCGATGGTATAAGAAAGACAAAGCCCGCGTTCATCAACGAACCACCCTCCACCCCCAATGATGATCCGCAATCATTTCCGCCGCCTCCACCCAAACAGGTGTTGGTCTCGCGACCCAAGACGGCCTTGAAATCTGTTGAGGGGCGGCAACCTCCTGGCTCGACCGATGCCACTCCGCCGTTTGCCGTTACGGATAGTTATGAGAAATTTCCCGGGGTGCTGAATGCTCCGCCGCCCCCTATCGCCAAAACAGCGCCGCCCGCGGGTGAAACTTGGCCGGCATCGCTTGATGCGCCGCCTCCGGGTCTGCCTCCTCTGAATTTATCAAGGGAAGGAGAAGCGGAGCCGGCCGAAATCACGGCGATTCGGAAAGCCTCCACCTTTCCGTTCCCTTCGCCCACGGCCAAATTTCCGCCCTTGCCGGGTCTTGGCTCAACCGTCGATTCAGCGCCAACGGGTGCCTCGGCGCAGGAAGGTTTTTTAAAAAAGGCGCTGCTGCTGGGGGCCTTCGCGATGCTTTTGGTGGCGGCGGCTGGTTTCGCGTATTTCAAGTTTTTCAACAAGCCTGCTCAGCCAGCCGCATCCTCGCCGTCGCCCGTTGCGGTCAAAGCTCCGGCTGCCTCGAATCCAACCATGGATAAGATTAAACAGGCCCTTGAAAAAGCGGAGAAAGAACAATTCGCGCCGCTCAACGAGGTGGTTGCTGCTAATGAAACACCGACTCCTGTGATCCCTAGCGCCGTCACACCGCCGCCGGACTCCGCCCCGGTCCAGCCGGTAGCCCCGGTGGTCGAACCCACACCGCCACCGCCACCACCACCACCACCACCACCACCGCCGCCGCCGCCGCCGCCGCCGAGCCTAGCCTTTAAAGCTTGGGTGATTAATATGAAGATCCGGGGTGTTCGCGGCGGTGATGCGCAGCGAGTTTTTATTGATCGCACCTCTTATGTTCCGGGCGATGTCGTCAATCTGCAGTTGGGGATTATCTTCGTGGGTTACAATGAAACCACTCGCATGCTGACTTTTCAGGACAAAACCGGCGCGATCTTCGAGCGACGGCATTGAGGTCTCGCTGGGTTTCCCGCGCTTGGATCACCAAGTATCCACCGGACCTTTCGGCACCGGAATGGATTCGCGGCGCACGACGGCCGGATCGTCCGCCTCGTCGCGCATGAAGGAGGCAATCATCGCTTCAGGGCGGAAGCGCGGAAGCAGTTCGCCGCGCGCATCGCAGTAGGGCGTGCGCCATATTTGGTAGCGCGCGATAATTTCATCGAACTCCGCCCGGGTTTTCAAATACACCACAGATCGCTTGAACTCCTTGGCGGGCCCGAGGCGCTTCGCGTACCACGCGGCGGGTTTGCGGAAAAGTTTGCAGCCCAGTTCCTCGCCGAAAACCTCCACGGCCAAATCGAGATGACGGCGCATCACTTGGAGTCGCTCGGCGAGCGTGGCTTCAATGGGCCGTGTGCCGTGGCGGAGGTAGTCGAGGGATTGGCGGAAAATCCACGGATTGTAGAAGGCGCCGCGACCGATGCTCACCCCTGCGCAACCGGTTTCGTTGAGCATGTGTTTGACCGCTTCAGGCGTGGTAACGTCGCCGTTACCGATGACCGGAATCGTTTTCACGGCCTGCACCACCGCGCGAATACCAGCGAGATTCACCGGGCCGCTGAATCCTTGGGCGCGCGTACGCCCATGCACGAAGATCGCGGCGACGCCGACATCCTCGAGCGCGCGGGCGAGATCGGGCGCCGTGAGATTATCCTCGTCCCAGCCAAGCCGCATCTTGGCCGTGATGGGGATTTTCACAGCGTTGACCATGCCGCACACGAGTGCCTGCGTTTTGTGCAATTCTGTCATCATCGCCGATCCGCCGCCGATCCCGACGACTTTTCTGACCGGGCAACCCATGTTGATATCGACGCTCGCGATTCCCATCGATTCGACGAGGGCGGCGGCATCACGCATTTCTTCCGGCACGGAGCCGAAGAGTTGGATCGCGAGAAGTTTTTCGGCGGCGCAAGTCTGGGCGAGTTGGAGGCCGCGTGGATTCCGCTCGAGCAGCGAGCGCGCGTTGATCAGATCCGTCGTCGCCCAGTCGAGACCGCCCACTTCGCGCACCACGAGCCGGAAGGGCAGGTTGGTGTACCCCGCCAACGGCGAGAGAAAAAGATTCGAGTCAAACTGGTAAGGCCCAATGCGCATTTCCCTGATCTTTGCTCACCGCACGTCATGGGCAATCCGATTCACAAGTACCCTATTGGGGTACTTTAAAGCGAGGCATCGCGTCCGGCCTTTTTCTCCGAAAGCCAGTAAAGCATCTGGAGCACCAGCTCGGCATCGGGCATCCGGCTGCGTCCGGCGAGAAAGTCGCTCAGTCGCTGTTTGGAGACGCCCAGATAGCGGGCCAGTCGTATTTTTGCTCCGTACGGTTTGAGTTCGGCCCGTAGCGCGAGGGCGCAGACATTCCACATGGGAGTGTCTGCGCCGGGGCGCCGGGTGAGATAGGAGGCTTTGCGGCGAGGCCGCAGATTTTTTTGCAGCTGTTTGAGTCCGATTTCACCAGCTTCAAAAAGCATTTCACTGAGTTCGAGCCAGGCGCGAAACCGAGGTTGGGTGGGGAGCATTAAAGTACCCTATTGGGGTACTTGTTCGGCTACAAGACAGGAAACCTGGCGGGAGGGGGGCGAACGATTTGGACGCGGACTGATGGCGAGGGCGTATCTGCCGGTTGGCGGTAACTCCGATACATTCAGATCGAGTTCCGCCGACTTTGTGGGCTTTAAAACCTCTTCTTTAGGGACATTGGCCCACCGGCAACCGGCAGATGCGCCCGATGGCGAGTTGAGCGGGGCGCGCTCGCTTCGGGATCAACGGGCGGCGAGGGCGCGCTGCATGCGGGTGAGCGCTTCGACGAGGGTCGGACGAGGGCAGCCGATATTGATCCGGACGTGCCGGCCGCGGGGTGAAGCGAAAAAGGCACCGTCACTCAGGCCAACCCCGTGTTGCTCGAAGTGCGCGATGGGATCGGCGAGGTTCAAGGCGGAAACGTTGAGCCAGACGAGATATGTGGCCTCAACCGGAGCCTCGATGGTGATGCCGGGCAATTCGCGGGCGACGAAATCAAGGAGGAGATCGCGATTGCCGCGGAGCGTATGGAGGAGGCCTTGGCGCCACGGCTCGCTGTCGCGGTAGGCGGCTTCGCAGGCGGTGAAGCCGAGATTGGTGACTTCGGCCATCACGCCCGTGGCGGCGCGGATGAATTGGGCGCGCAGCGCCGCGTCGGGGATGATCGCGAACGACGTGCCGAGTCCGGGCACGTTGTACGTTTTGCTGGGTGCCATCAGCGTGATGGTGCGGCGCGCGATCTCCTCGCCGAGCAACGCCGACGGAATATGGGGTAAGGCGTCGAGAATCAGATCGCAGTGAATCTCATCGGAACAGAGCAGGAGATTATGGCGTACGCAGAATTCGCCGAGGCGCACCAGTTCTTCGCGCCGCCAGACGCGGGCGAGGGGGTTGTGCGGGTTGCACAGATAAAAAAGTTTGGTGCGCGGCGTGACGGCGTGTTCGAGGGCCGTCCAATCGATTTCCCAACGGTGCTCGGTGGCATTAAGATGGAACGGTACTTGGACGGAAACTCGCGCGCTGTTTTTCGGCGCGGTCATGAAGGGCGGATAGACGGGGGTGAGCGTTAGGATTTCTTCACCGGGTTGCGCGAAGGCTTGGGCGGTGATGTTGAGTCCGACCACGAGGCCGGGGAGCCAGACCAACCAGGCCGGTTCGATGCGCCAACCGTAGCGTTGCTCCATCGCGGCGACCACGGCGTCGACCGTGGATTTTACCGGACGCGCGTAACCGAAGACGCCGTGGGCGACTCGTTCCTGCAGAGCGGCGATGATGGCGGGCGAGGATTTAAAATCCATGTCGGCGACCCACATGGGCAAAATATCCTTGCCGGCGTACTTCTGCCATTTCTGGGAGTCGGTGCGGCTGCGTTCGGGACAGGTTTCGAATTCGAAGGACATGGGCGAGACGTTAGTTGAAGCGGCGGGGGCGGGCGAAGGCACGGAAAAAACGTGTCAGTGGGACGGAGTTTCCCGGATGAGACGGCACAGCGGGGGCGATTTTTCCCAGTACAATCGGGGTGTGGGGAGCAAGTAGCGTTTCTGGTGCGACTTGCAGGATGAACCTGAGCGGCACGGGCCATGCATAGAGCGCAGCATGTTCAATTACTACCACCCTTCAACGGAGAGTCACCTCATGAATCGCATACTTAGTTATCAACAACCACGCAGCGCGGTCCTTTTTCCGACACTGGCGCGCCGGTCTCTTTGGTCCGGTTTGGAAACGGATATCAATCGCATGTTTGAGACTGCTTTGGTGGACATCGCTTCACCTTCGGCAGCCCCTCGGGTTCCGGTCGATCTGTTCGAGGACAAAGATAATCTCTATGTCCGAGCGGAACTTCCGGGCGTGACTCGCGAGGCCATCAACGTCGAGATGGTCGAGGATATTCTGAATCTCACCGCCACCCGCAAGTCGGGTGAAGAGACCTTCAGTCTGGCCCGCTCCCTCACGATTCCAGCAGGCGTGCAGGCCGACAAGGTTCGCGCCAACTATGAGAATGGCGTGTTGACTGTCACCCTGCCCAAACAGGAACAGGTCAAACCGCGCAAGATCACCGTATCGGTCAACTGACCCAGTTCATTTTTAAACAGGAGAAACACGATGAGTATTTTAACCCAAATTATCCCACGCTTAGCTCGTTCGATCGGCCGCACCAGCGCCGAGGTTTTTGCTGAAAACCAGAGCGATGGCGGCTATACAATCAAACCGCTATTCGAAGTTGAGGAAACACCGGAGGCGTGGAGCCTGACGGTTCAGCTACCCGGCGTGACCAAAGAAAACTTGGAATTCACCGCCGAAAATGAGCAGGTCTCGATCTTTGGTCGGCGGACTTGGCAAAGGCCTGCCGACTGGACCACGTTGTATCGCGAATCGGCAGATGCGCCCTACAAACTCGTCCTGGAACACAACAATTCCGTCGATGTGGCAAAAATTGCCGCTGAGTTAAAGGACGGAATCTTGCTTATTTCGCTGCCGAAAGTGGAGGCAGTGAAGCCAAAGAAGATCGTTATTAGCTGATGAGCATTACTTAGAAATTTTATCGCATTAATTCTAAATATTTTCTCTGCAGCGACGATATAGGCATGAGAATAGCTATAATTTAGGGGTTCGGTTGGCTAGGGGTAGACAATCGAGCTTCAAGCCTGCCTCGAGTGGGCAAAGCCGCCGGGAGTCCGTTTACGGGCCCCGGCGGTTTTTATTTTCCGGTAAGCCGCAAGTCAGACATGAATGGCGCTAAGTTAAGCGGCATGATCGTCGACTGTCTGACGTTTCGTCTACGATGATTTGCTGTGGAATTTCGTAGGGCCGCCCCTGGTGGGCGTGCCGTTTCCGGTGCGCCCTCCGGCACGGCCACAAGGGCCAGCCCTACATTTCTCATGCAAAATAGTTGGCCTGATCACGCATGGTAACATGACGACCAACCTCCTTAACTTAGCGCCATGCAAGTCGGACATCCGAAGACCACCCAGTCATTGACGTTCAACTAACCTTACGGGCGGCCGGAAAGAGCACTGACGCGATTATCGAAGCGGCGAGCACCGTCCCGATGATGCCGAGAGAGAAATGGATGGAAATATCCACCCAGTGCGACGCGATCATCTTGATGCCGACGAAGGTCAAAATGAGGGCTAGGCCATAGTTTAGGAAGCGGAACAGTTGCATGATCCCTGAGACGGCAAAATACAGCGAACGCAGCCCGAGGACCGCAAAAATATTCGAGGTGAAGACGATGAACTCGTTGCGCGTGATCGCGATTACCGCGGGTATCGAATCGAGCGCGAACATCACATCCGTGGTTTCGACCACCAGGAGAACGAGAAACAGCGGGGTCGCGTGCAGCTTGCCCTGTTGGCGGGAAAAGAAGTGGCCGCCTTCGAATTGCGGGGTGATGGGCAAAAAGCGGCGGGCCAGTTTTACCAGCGGGTTTTTCTCGGGCTCGAAGCCGTCTTCCTTTTTAGGCATCGCCAGCTTGATGCCCGTATAGACCAGAAACGCGCCGAAGACATAAATAATCCAGTGGAAGGAGTTGATCAGGCTGATCCCGGCAAAAATGAAAATCGCCCGCATGACCACCGCTCCGAGAATGCCCCAGAAAAGCACGCGGTGCTGGTAACGCGGCTCGACCCGGAAATATTGGAAGATGACGATGAAGACGAAGACGTTGTCCACGCTCAGGCACATTTCCACGATGTAGCCGGTGAAAAATTCCAGTGCCGGTTGCGGGCCGAGCTTGAAGGAAATCAGGAGATTGAAAGCCATCGCCAGTGCGAACCACACCGCGCACCAAGCGAGCGCTTCCTTCAGCTTCACGGTATGTGAATGTCGGTTGAAAACGCCCAGATCGATCGCGAGCACTAAAGCAATGAACCCTAAAAAACCGACCCACGCCCACCAAGGCAGGGTGCTGATTAATGCGAGATGAAGCGGCATGATGGGGGGAAGTCTGAGCGGCCCTTCGAGCCGGGAGCAAGCGAGGAGTAAGTGGAGAGGTGCGGGGGTGTTTGTCGATAATGGCGCTCGCGGCCCGGTCATGCTGCGTGCCGCGTTGAGCAGTTGACAAGCTGGCCGGGAAGCTTTTCGAAGGGCGGTTCATCTCATGGATCTCCGTTCCCTTCTCCAATCATTCCTGTTCCTCGGTCTTGCTCTGACGGTCCGCGCTGCAGATCAAACCGCCGAAGCGATCCAACAAGCGACGAACAACGCTGTGGCCGCGCAAAAGGTGGCGGAGCACGCCACCGTCCGGGCTCCGGATTTATTGGAGTATCTGGTCGATTCTGTGCTCGCGCTCTTCAACGTCCAGACCAGCGAAAACACCGTCACCCACTACGTGATCGCCGCGTTGTTTCTGGTCGGCGCCATTCTGCTGCGCGGGGTGGTGACCAATATCCTTTTTCACTACCTCAAGAAACTCGCCGCCAAAACCGAGACGACGCTCGACGACAAACTGTTCCCCGCGATGGAGCAACCCACCGCGACCTTCATCATGGTCACGGGTATTTTTGCGGCGCTGAAAGTTTTGAAACTATCGCCCGGCACCGATAGTTATATGGCGGCGGGATCCACGGTGGCTTTTTCTTTGGTGATCTTCTGGGCATTGCTGCGGGCCTTTAACGCCGTCCTCGACCACGCGCACGAAGTGGCGCTGGAAAAACAAATGGGTGTTGCGGCTTTCATGCCCTGGATAAAAAAATCTTTGGTGGCGGTCTTCGTGGTGCTGGGCGTGTTGCTTACCGTGCAGAGCCTCGGTTACAACGTCTCGACGATTCTGCAAGGTCTCGGCATCGGCGGTTTGGCCTTCGCTCTCGCGGCGCAGGATACCATCGCGAATCTTTTCGGCTCGGTGGTGGTGGCCATTGATCAACCCTTCAAGATCGGTGAAACGGTTAAGATCGGCACCAACACAGGTCTGGTGGAGGACATCGGACTGCGTTCCACCAAGCTACGGCTGATGGACAAGTCGCTGGTGGTTATCCCCAATAAAAGTGTGGCGGCGGAGGCCATCACCAATCTTTCGCGATTCACCGGACGTCGCATCGAGCAGGTGCTGGGTCTGACCTACGATACTACGCCAGCCCAGATGGAGGAGCTGGTTAAAGAGCTCCGTCGACTGATCGAAAGTGAGTCCGCGGTCGAGGCCAACTCGGTGCACGTTTATTTCCGCGATTACAGTGCGTCCTCGCTGGATATTTGGTTGGCCTACATCGTCAAAGATGCCGATTTTGCGAAACACATGGCACTGCGGCAGCGGCTGAACTTCGCGTTCATGCGCGCAGTTGACTCGCGCGGTCTCGCCTTCGCCTATCCGTCGCAAACCGTGTACGCGGGGAACGTCGCTTCGAAGCCTGCGAGCGAAGCGTAAGGAGATTCCTCGCTGTTTCCCGTGGGTGGTCGCCGATTTCCACATCGGCGACAGAGCGGCGGTGTGGAAACCGCCGCCCCCCATTTGCCTAAGCTCAGCCTGTTAGTGGTTAACTCCTCCTCGGTTTCTGTTTTCGGTTTTGGCCTCGAGCCTTCCGGCGTCTGTAAGATAGACGCCCTACGGTTGGCCGGGTGCTTTCATTCCCGCTGTTGATTTCTTGGCGGGATCTTTGTCATGGGCACAGTGCCTGTTTTTGCTAACTGTACTGGTGGCAATCTAAACCGGCTGCTGCTACCAGAGCATCGGCAGTTTCGGTATAGTTCGCCGTCAGCTCCCACTTCTCATGGTCCAGATCCTCACCCCACCCAAGTTGGTTTTTCCTCAGAAAGTCGCTGCCCGAATCGCCACGAACGGTAAATCCCCCTCGCTCTATGCGGAGCTGGCCGACTCGCTCCAAGTGCTCATCGAGCAGGGCACGTTGCGGCCCGGCCATCGGGTGCCGTCGGTGCGGATCATGTCGCGGCAGCGCGACGTCAGCATCGCCACCGTGCTCCAAGCTTACACCGTGTTGGAAAATCGCGGCTACCTCGAGGCGCGGCCGCAGTCGGGTTACTACGTCAGGCCGCGGCCACCGAGTTTCGCCCCTGAGCCGCGCATGGCCAAGCCCATGGCGAAACCCGCGTACGTCGGCGTCAACGATCTGACGGCCGAGGTGCTGGAGTTTGCGCTCAATCCTGACTACGTGCCCTTCGGCGCCGCCTGTCCGCACCATAGTCTTTTTCCCACGAAGAAACTTGCGCGGATTTTGGGCTCGGTTGCCCGGCGTGATCCTTCGCTGCTCGGTCGCGCCAGCATGAACGCCGGTTACGAGCCTCTCATGCGGGAGATCGCCCGGCGTTATCTGCAAGCCGGCGTGCCGATTTCGCATGACGAGTTGATCATCACCACGGGTTGCACCGAGGCACTCAATCTTTGCCTGCGCGCGGTCACCAAGCCTGGTGATACCGTCGCGATCGAAACTCCGGCGTACTTTGGCTTTCTCGAAATCATCCAGAGCCTCAACCTCCGCGCGCTCGAGATTCCCACCTCGTCGCGTGAAGGTATCTGCTTGGACGAACTGCGCGACGCGATCACGGCGAACGACGTGAAGGCTGTGATGATCATGCCCAATTGCCACAATCCGCTGGGCTCCGTCATGCCCGACGAGAAAAAACAGCGGCTCTACGAACTGCTTGGCGAATTCGATCTGCCCGCGATCGAGGATGATATTTATGGCGACACGCATTTCGGCGAAACCCGGCCCAAGCCACTCAAGGCTTGGGACAAGGACGGCCGCGTGATGCTGTGCTCCTCTTTCGGCAAGACGCTCGCGCCCGGTTTCCACGTCGGCTGGACCGCACCCGGACAATATTTTGAACGGGTCCGCCGCTTGAAGTTCACCAACACCATGGGCACGCCCGTCGTGTTGCAGAAGACGCTCGCGGAGTTTCTGCGTGATGGTGGCTACGATCATCATCTGCGCTCGCTCCGGCGCGCGTTCCACCAGCATCTGCATCTTTTCCTGCGGGGCATGCAGAAATATTTCCCCGACGGCACGCGTTACAGTCGGCCACAAGGCGGCAATTTCATCTGGGTCGAGTTCCCCGCGAAGGTCGACACCCTCCGCCTGCGCCGCGACGCGCTGAAGCACAAAATCAACACGGCTCCCGGCAGTCTCTTCTCGGTGAAGGACCGTTACCGGAATTGCCTGCGCATCAGTTGTAGCGTCCCCTGGTCCGATGAAATTGAAGCCGCGCTCAAAACCCTCGGCGATCTCATCAAGCAGCAGCTCTGAGCACCGATAAACCGATCGCCTCCGACTCCGCTCGTTCTCTCCTCCTTCCTGTAACGTTTCAGAAAATGCTGAGAGAACGATTACGAGAAAGAGAATGAGAATGAACGTCTAGCATCCTAAACAGTCACTAGGCCCACCAGGCGTCTCAATGTCGCCGCCAACAGGGAATATCACTGGAAGAACGATGAAGGGCGGCAACGGTGAAGCCACTGGTTTCAGACGAACACGGCTGCCGGTTTTTTTTCAAGCGCCACCGGGCTCAGCCGATTCTGCGCCGACACCAAGCGATCAATCAGCCGTAAATCCCGTTCCGAAACCTGCTTCACGCACTCCGCCCAATGATCCACCACCTGCAGCAATTCTTCCCGTGTCGGCCAGAGCGGTGTGCGCCGGCGAGCTTCCAGAAAACCTTTGTAGCCATTCAGCCTTTTGCGAGTGCGGCGGATAAAATTTTCCACCGCTTCATGACTTTTTCCCGGCTCCACCACTTCATCCAGCAAACCCTGCGCAAGCAAGGCCTCCGGTTGGTACGTTTCTCCACTGAGAATCATCCGTTGCGCGACTTGCGGCCCGAGTTTTCGCGCGAGCAAACTGTAAGCGCCCATCCCGGGAAACAAATTGAACAACACCTCCGGGAAGCCCAACTTCGCCCCGCGTTCCGCGATCATAAAGTCAAAGGTCAGGGCGGCTTCAAAGCCTCCGCCCAGCGCATCGCCGTTGATCTCGGCGATGGAAATCACCTGCTGGCCAAAGCCCGAGAGCGTGCCGTGCAGCGTATCCACGCACAACCGGGCATAACGCGCCACGCCCGCCCAGTCCTCGCGCAACGAACAATCCCGGATCAAATTCAGATCGCCCCCCAGATTGAACACCCGGTGCGCATCCGAGCGCAGTACATAAAAATCCACCTGCCAGACCCGCCGGCGAATGTGGCCGTGCAGCTCCACGGCATCGCGCATGAAGGCCGACGTGAAACAGGGCCGCGGCTGAATGTGCATCGTGTGCCAGATCGTGCACGTTTCCGGATCATAGGTGGCCGACATGGTGTCCGTCTCAAACACCGTTGCGGGTCTCCTGACAGGTATTTCGAGGATTACATTCATGGGGTGGATGAAACATGCGGCCCTTCGTCAGAAAGACACCACCACCGGCAAGGACTCCAAGTCAGTGCCGAGATCTCTCGCATGACGCAGGCTTACCTTACGACCTCATTACTAATACGAAGTTTTCCCCAGATGCACGCTCGGATTAATGTATTTTTAAGTAACAGGGAGAATTTTTGTGACGAAATCGTGACGCTTAACCACCCAAATTAAGGTGATTTTATGCCTTCATTATTTTCCCCGGGCGCATTTTCCGGCTCGTTCGCTCGCCGCTTTTCCCTGTAGTACTCGTGAGAGAACGGGAAATATTTCGCGAATGATCACGATCCACGCACACGCTCACGGCTGACTTTCCCTTTGTCCTCTTCACCATCCCGCACCGCGCTCCTCCTCGGCTTCGCCACGATCTATCTGGTGTGGGGCTCCACGTATCTTGGCATCCGGGTGGCGGTGGAGACCCTGCCGCCCTTCCTGATGGCCGCGACGCGCTTCATTCTTGCTGGCGCGATCATCGCGGGATTCATCGCGTGCACTCGCGGCTTCAAAGCCAAACCTCACCAATGGCGCGACAACGCCATCATCGGCGCCTTCCTCCTGCTCGGCGGCAATGGCCTCGTGTCTTGGGCAGAGCAGAAAGTTCCGTCTGGCATTGCCACGTTGATGGTTTCCATTGGGCCGCTCTTCATCGTGCTGCTCGACTGGCTCGTACTTGTTCTTTTCAAAGACGGTCAGCGTGGCACCAAACCGTCTCTGCATACCTTCGTCGGTCTGGCGCTAGGTTTCCTGGGTTTGGCTTTGCTGGTGGGACCAAACGTGATGGAAGCCGGGGTCGGGCATCTCGATGGTTTTCGGGTGTTGGCGTTGATCGGCGCGTGTCTCTTCTGGGGGATCGGTTCGCTCTACACCCGCTATGCTCGCGATCCGGCTGAGCCACTGACCGGTGCGGCGATCCAGATGCTGTGTGGTGGTGGCTGGTTGCTCTTGGTTAGCCTGCTGACCGGCGAGCCCTTTCACTTCGACGTGGGCGCGGTTAGTGTTCGTTCGCTGGGGTCGTGGGTCTACCTCGTGGTTTTCGGATCATTGATTGGTTTCACCACCTTCGTGTGGCTGATGAAACACAGCACGCCCGCGAAAGTTTCCACCTACGCCTACGTGAATCCCATCGTGGCCGTCTTCCTCGGCTGGTTCGTGCTGGACGAACCGGTGAGCCCGCGGATCTCCGTTGCCGCCGCCATCATTATCGCTGGCGTGGCGATCATTTCGCTGGCGAATATTAAAAAGCCGACAGCCAAAGTAGTTTAATAGACTACAAACCGGCTGGACCTAATTCTTGCGGATAAAACCTGCCGTTGACGGCTGGGCTGGTCAGGCGAAGGTACGGTTATGTCCCCGGGCCTTGTCACTCCACGTCAGAAGAAAGCCACCCGCCAGTCGCGTTCCCGCTCCGCCAAGTTGCGGACGACCCCGATTCGCGCGGTGAAGCTTGATCTCGACGCGGAGGAAATCGCGCTACAGGTCGCCATCTCGGCGGCGGTGGCGCGCGACCTCGGCCGATGAAGCAGTCGGATATCTGGAAGTTCCCTTATCCCTCGTCTGACTGCGCGCTTTGGTTGGTCATCATTTCGCCGACATCGCTGTGCGCCGAGTCGCATCCGTTGATCGAGGCATTTATGCGGGCTATCGTCTGAGAATTAACCGAAAAGAGACTTTGCTTGGGTAGGGTGACCCGTCCCGGTGAGCCGTTCATGAGGGGGATAGTCGAAGGGGCTCTTCAGGGACGATTCGCCCTACCTCAGGCAATCAAGCGCGTCGCCGTGCGCTACGCATGGTCCGCAAACCGCGACTGCAAACTCGCGAATCGCGCAGGGTTTCTTAATGCACCGTTCAAGTCGAAGTAAGGTGAGATTGCGGTGATAAGATTGTCTTCACTGGCTGTTTGAAATGCAGGGTCGCCGCTCGCCGGCGCGCGGCTCTGCACTCGCGCTACGGCCAGGAAGTCAGCCCGGGGCTGTGCCGCTGTAGCGGCTCGCCGCGCAGCCAAATCCGCGCCGACTTGTTGTATCGGCTTTCGTCCAGTTTGTAGAAGAGGACGGTGGCGGCGGCGATTAGGCTGATTACCCGCCGGGACAAAACGATAGGGGCGCAGAATGCTGTGCAGTGAATCGGCTGTCTGCGTCTGAGTGGCGGCGTAGTCGAATTTCGTAAGCAGTAATCTGGTGATCCAGCCGGCCAAGGCGCTGATCAGCACGCTGAGCTTGCAGGGCGGACTGTGACGGGACGACCGGGCGCGGTTGCCCTAACCGTCGCCCGATGGATCAGACAACTTCCAGGCGGATAATCCGCACTTCCTTGACCGCGTGATCCACCCAGTAGGTGACAATAATGTCGTCGAAACATTTCACCTCGTAGGTGCGGCCGGCGGGCGAAAGCTCTTGAAAATCAGGCGGCGCGAATGGAGTGGAACTCACCCGTAACAACACCTGCTCCATTTCAGCCGGGTCCGGCGTTCGCTCCCCAGCAGGGCGCGAGAGGCTTCGGCCGAGAGCCAGAACTCGTAACCCATGCGTCAGGCTCCGCTTTTGCCCAGTTCCCGGCTCAAGTGCAGGGCTTGATCCAGCGATGCTTTTTCACCTGTTTCCATGGCTTGCCAAGTGGTGTCGAGCGCCGCCGTATAACCGCTCTCCTGCCGCCGGGCGGAATGTTTGAGGTAGGCCGGCAAGATAGATCTTCTCCGCCGCAGGCAGGCGTTCCAGCTCGGACTTCAGCTCGGTGAGTGACATGCGGCGAAAGCTGGCGCGGCTTGGCGCAATGTTAACGCATGGGCTGGGGATGGAATCGAGGTGGGTGAAATATCGATCCGAATGCTCCGCCTTGCGCGGTGAGCAGCCTCTTTTGTTTCAAGCATTGGTACACGCGATCTCGTGGTGATGCGGTTGCTGATGGCTATCAGCGTTTGGCGGTAGGACTGGACCACTGAGCGCGCCGAAACGCTTACGACATTCATGGTTACTCGCGGCGGGCCCAGCGGTCCCGCCCTACCAATGAACATCAGTCCCCGTCCACGCGCAGCGCCTGTTTTAATTGCTGCCGCGCTCGGTAAAGCCGGTTCTCCACGGCTTTTGGCGTGCAGCCTAACGCTACGGCGATTTCTCCCATCGACTGATCTTCGTATTCGAAAAGCACGAGGGCGGTGCGCAGATCCAAGGGCAGGGCGGCGATGGCGGTTTGCACGGCGGCGATGCGCTCGTGGCGGACTGTTTCATTGGCAGCTTGCGCACCGGCGGGGGATTCGTCGGGCGTGTCGCCGCCGGCTTCGGTCCAAGCGTTGAGCGAGAGCGTGGGACGGCGATGCCACCAACGCAGCCGGTTCTTGGCTTGGTTGGCGGCGATGGAAAAACACCAGGTCGAAAATTTTGCGCCGACCCGATACGTGCGGCGCTTCGTGTAGATCCGCAGAAAAACTTCCTGAGCGAGATCCTCGGCTTCCGCCGTGTTGCCCACGAGCCGGAAGATAAAGCGCTTCACCGGCATTTCCCAATGCTGCATCAATGCCGCCAACGCGGTGTCGTCGCCGCTTTGCAGGCGGCGCATCATCTCTTCGTCGCTGGGGCTGGCGCCCGAATCGGATTCCATGGGTCAGGACGAGCGATTGAGTTTCAGATCGGGTGCGGCGTGGTGATCGAAGTCGGCGATCTTGGGCAGAACAAGGGCGAGATAGCGCTGGCCTTCCTCGGGCGACATCAGCGCCGCCACCTCGCGGACATGGCGCGTGATAGCCGTTTCGCAGTGGATGCGCAGTTCCTGGACTTTTTGTTCGGCGGCGAGCATCGCGGCCGAGTCGGCGCCTTGGGCGGTCTGGAGGGCGTTGCGGGCTGTGGTCGCTTCCTGAATCATCCGGCAATGCTCTGCGCAGGAGCCGGCGTAAGAATTGTGCAGCTCGCGGATGGCGACGAACTGGGCGTCAGTCAGATGGAAATCGGTGCGCAACCATTCCATGGCGTCGCCCTTGGACGCGGCGGCGTGCAGGGTAGGATCACAGCTCAGGCGATAGCCGACAAAGCCAGCGGCCGTTGCGAGCAGAACCAAAACCATGAGGGTGCCCGTGAGGTATTTCATGGCTTAGCGTTTGAGCACGGCCTGCACGCGAGGATCGAGGTCCACCAAATACGTGACCGCCAGCTTTTCGCGGTCAGCCCGAACCCGGATTTGGGCGGCGGCATGTCCGGTCAACGCGGCGCCACTCACGGTCAAGACGGTGACGAGCATCCAGGCGACGGCGTGGCCGCGCAGGTAGGCCGGCCACGAGGCCGGGATCTGGGCATTGAAGCGTTGCCAGACATTATGGCGGAAGTGGGGATCGGCCGGAGGGTTTACCTTCCAGTCGTGCAAGACGGCGGAGAGAGAATTTCGAGGAGGGTTCATGGATGGCGGAAGATAATACACCGGATTATGGGAAATCCCTCAAAGAAGAGGCACAAAAAATATTCTGAGTGATTTCTAATCTAGCGGTGTACGTGTGGTAGACCATCGCACAGCTCGTGCGACTGAGAAAAATCAAAACTCATTCCTCCCATGAAAGCCACCAAACTTCTCCTCGCCGCCGTCGTCTTCACCGGCCTCGCCTCGCTCAGCATCGCCGGTCCCGGTTCCGATTATTGGGCCCAGCAAACTATGAATTCCCAAGAGCAAAAGGCCAAACAAGAGCAGGTCCAAAATCAGCCCAAATCCGACGCCCCCACCACGGCCTGCAATCATTGCTGCGGCTGCTCCGGATTGAAAAAATCCTGATCATACGATTCTCTCCGGCATCACCGATCCAGCTACCGCCCGTGTGCCGTGGCTGGATTGTTTTAGTCCCGAAATTCGAATTCCAAAAAATACGCTCCGCCATGAAACCGATTACTCTCCTCCTTTCCCTTCTCTTTGTCGCCAGCACTCCCTTGGTGTTTGCCGCTCACGATCACGCCAAAGCCGATCAGCCTGCCGCTCCTTCCGCCCCCGACGCCGACTGGCTTGCCAAAGCCAAGGCCGACTATCCGCTCAAGACCTGCGCCGTTTCCGGTGAGGATTTGGGCAGCATGGGCGAGCCGTTCGACTACATCCATCAACCGGCGGACCAGCCCGCCCGCCTCGTGCGGATGTGCTGCGACGGCTGTGTGAAGAAATTCAAAAAAGACCCCGCGAAATACCTCGCCCTCATCGATGCCGCCACCGAGGCCGGCAAACATTCCAACCCCTCGAAATAATGCACCGCCGGGCGATTCAGTTCCTGGTGCTCTCGGGGGTGCTGGCCATGCCGGCCCTCGCGCAATCCGCTGCGTCGACGCTGTTGGATGCGGTGGCGCAAGCCCCGGCCCTCACCGCCGCCCGCCACCGGATCACTGCCGCCGATGCCCGCATTGATTCCTCCGGCCGGCTCGCCGACCCGGAGGTCGAGGGCATGACCTCGCGCATGAACGGCCCGCTGGGCGACCGGAGCACGATGTTTGAACTGAACGTTCGTCAGCCGCTTCCGAAACGCGGCGAGCGTGCCGCCGACCGCGATCGTGCCCGCGCCGGAGCCGCGATGGCCCATGCCGATTATGCCTTGATGGTCGGTGAAATGGCCGCCGACACCGCGATGGCGCTCGCCGAGGCCGAGGGCGCGCAACAACGCATCCGCCTCCTCGAAACGCAGATCGGCCGGCTCGATCCCCTGCTCCGCAGTATCGAAATCCGGCTGGCCGCCGGCACCATCGGCCGCATCGCCGACCGCCTGACCATCCAGACCCGGATCGCCTCGATGCAGCTCATGGTCGAGGAAGAACGCCGGATGGCCGAGGATGCGCTCGCCGAGGCGCGCGGCCGGCTCGGACTCAAGCCCGACGCTCCGCTCCCCGGGTTTTCCGCTCCGGCGGTCGCCGACATCAAAGCGGACGAAGCCGCGTCGCTGCAACTGGCCGCTGCCCGTTCCGATGAAGCCGCGGCGATGATCAAGATGGCCCGCGCCTCGGCGAAACCGATGACCGCCGTCGGGGTTCGCTTGGAACGCGAAAAAACTTTGATGGGCGCCGAGGACACCGTCGGCCTCGCTTTCATGTCCGAGATTCCCTGGCGCAGCCGTCGCTACGCCCGCGCTGAGGTCCGGGCCGCAGAAGCCGACCGGGCCGCCGCCCAAACGGACGGGATCGCAGCCCGCTACCGCATTGCCGCCGCCCTGACGCGCGTTGATCGCGCGGAACGTCTCGCCGCCACCGCGCGCCGCCTCAGTGCGGAGACGCGTGCCCGCCTCGACGCCGAATTCGAAGCGATGGTGCGTGCCGCCGGTGCCAGCGCGTCAGATGAATCGACGGTTTTTCAAACGGTCGAGCTGCTCGAAAAAGCCACGGACACCGAACTGCAAGTCATCCGGGCCGACACCGCGGTGCGCACCGCGCGCGCCGAACTCTGGCGCTATCTGCCAGCCACCCAATTTGCTTCAACCACCCAACACGAACTCCCATGACCCGTAACATCTTTATTTTCCTTGGCACCTTTGTGGCCGGCGCGGTGATTGCACTCGTCGTGCGCGCGGCGGCCTTCAAGCCCAACCCCGATCACGAGGGACATCCCGCCAACGCGGGCGACTATGCTCCGCTGGTTTCCAATGCGCTCGCACCGGCCAACGCCACCGCCGCCAAACCGGTCGCCGCTCCACCTGCACCGGCCGCGAAAGCGATCACGCCCGATCCGCACGCGAATCATGGCGCCGCTGCGGCGACACCCGCCGCTGCCGGTCAACCGGTCAACACCGTCTGCGCGATTTGCGGTATGGAGGTCGATCCTGATTTGCCCACCTTGGAATACAAGGGTCAGCCCATCGGCTTCGGTTGCAAGCTGTGTGCGCCCAAATTCAAGGCCGACCCTGACCGCTACGGTCCGTCCTACTTGCGCAACGAAGTCATCAAGCGCTAACCGTCATGCGCTCTCCACCCACCCTTCTTATTGCGGCGGCCGGCCTGATCGCCGGCGCGCTCGTCATCGCCCTGCTGCCGCAGGACACCCTTTTTTCCAAGCCGGATGCGCCCGACGCCGCTGCTGCAATGTCGACCGGCGAACGCTGGGCGTGTCCCATGATGGATTTCATCGGCAATAAACCCGGAGCCTGCCCCGTGTGCGGCATGAAGATGACCAAGGTCACCGCCGGCGAACTCTCGCGCGAACAACAGCGCCGGATGGATGTGCAGTTTGCGACGATCACCGAAGGTCCGGCACGCGCGCTCGTCCGCGCTTACGGTGCCGTGCGCTACGACGACCGCACGTTGCAGGTGGTTATTTCCCGCATCGGCGGCCGCATCGTGAAGCGCCACAACGCGGCCCTGCATCCCGGCACGCTCGTCGAGGTCGGCGATCCCATTGTCGACCTCTACAGTCCCGAAGCCTACGTCGCGCAGGGTGAACTGGCCGCCGCGTTGAAGCTTGGCGATCAGCCGACGATTAACGCGCTGACCGAGCGGCTCACGCGGTTGAATCTCGCGCCGGTTGCCCGGGCCATTCTCGACGGCGCGGTGCCGGTGGACACCATCACGATTGTCAGCCCGTTCGCGGGCCGCGTGATCCTTGCGCTCGAAGGCGAGGCCGACGCCATGAGCGCGCGCCTCCCGCAAGTCGGTCAGGAAGTCATGGCCGATGCGCCTCTCCTGCGGCTCGTCCGGCCCGACGCTTACATGCTGGTCATTCACGTACCCGAAACGCGCGCGCACTGGCTGCTCGCCGGCCAACCCGTGCGACTCGCGTCCGACGACAAGGGTGAGTTGCCCGACATCCAAGCGCAAATCACCTGGGTCGCGCCCGAGTTGAATCTGGAAATTCGCGCGCGCGAAGTGCATATCCACCTTCGCGATCCGAACAGCCGTCTGCTACCCGGCAGCTTGGTGAATGCGCGCATCGAGACGGCGCTCAATGCAGAACTGGAGGCCGCGGACACGGCGAAACCAGAAACGGTCGGCCAATTCGTGCTCATTCCGAAAACCGCAGTGATCTCGACCGGCGTGCGCAACGTCGCCTGGCGCGTGGCCGAGCGGCAACGCGACGGTCGCATCCGTTTCGAACTCGCGCCGCTCGCGCTCGGGCCGCGCATCGAGGACGAAGCGGGCAACGACGTCTATATCGTGCGCGCCGGCCTGAAGCCCGGCGATGAAGTCGCGACGCAGGGCGTCTTTCTCATCGACAGTCAGGCGCAGCTCGCCGGCACCTCCAGCCTGCTCTTTCCCGTGGGCGCCGTCGCCCCCGCCGCCGGGCATCAACACTGACGGAATAGAAAAATCACGAACGCCAAACCGCCAAATTTCAAAAAAGCCCCAATGAACACCTGCAAATTTTCCATTCGACGGACCTGGTCGTTCTTTGGCGTTTGGGAACTGGTGTTTGGGATTTCGTTTTAATCCCCATGCTTTCCTTCGTCATCCGTAACACTTTTCTCACGCTCACGGCGGCGCTCGCGCTCGCCGTCGCGGGGTTCTGGTCGTGGTGGCATGTGCCGGTCGATGCGATTCCGGATCTGAGCGACAATCAGGTGATCGTCTGGGCCGAGTGGCCGGGCAAGAGTCCGCAGGACATGGACCAGCAGGTCACGTCGCGTCTTGCCCGCGAACTCCAGGGTCTCCCCGGCGTGCAGACCGTGCGCGGCATGTCGCTCTACGGCGCGAGCTACATCTACGTGATCTTCGACGAAAATCGGAATCTCTATGACTGTCGCACGCGGGTCCTGGAACGGCTCTCGCAGCTGCAGGGCATTTTACCGGTGGGCGTGAATCCGCGGCTCGGTCCCGATGCGACCGCGATGGGCCAGGTCTATGCGTTTACGTTGCAGGGGCCGCGCGACATCGAGAAGAAGCGTTTCATTTTGGATCAGGTGGTCGTCCCGGCGTTGCGCGCGGTGCGCGGTGTGGCGGAAGTCGCGCCGGCTGGCGGCGTCGTGCGCGAATACCAGATCGACGTCGATCCCACGCGGCTCGAGGAACAGGGACTCACGCTCGACATGCTGATGATGGCCGTGCAACAGGCCGGCCGCGATGTCGGCGCGATGAGCGTGGAGCAGACGGGCGTCGAGACCATGATTCGGGGCGTCGGCTTCATCCGCTCCGTCGCGGACGTGGAGAACATCGTCATCCGCGGTGACCGGCTCAAAGGCGCGGGCTTGCGCCTCGGCGATATCGCCGGCGTGCGGCTCGGCGGACAATTTCGCCAGGGGCTGCTCGCGGACGGCTATCAGGAACACGTCGGTGCCATCATTGGCATGCGCGTGCAGGAGGATCCGAAGACCGTCATCAGTTCCGTGAAGCAACGCCTCGCGGATCTCGCGCCGACGCTCGCCCGCGAGGAGTTGAGCGTCGTACCGTTCTACGACCGTTCGCAGCTCATCCGTGAGACGACCGCGACCGTCACGGCCACGCTGATGGAGGCGATCATCACCACGGTCATTGTGGTCGTGATTTTTCTACTGCACGTGCGCGCGAGCCTTGCGGTCGCGGTGAGCCTGCCGCTCGGTATGCTTTTCACGTTTTTGGTGATGCACCTGTTCGGCGTGGGCGCGAACATCATGAGCCTCGCCGGCATCGCGATCGCCGTCGGCGTGATGGTGGATTTCGGGATCATCATGACCGAAAATATCACGCAGCACCTCGTGGACTTGCAGGAAAAATGCAAACGCGAGGGGCGGCCGATGCCGACGTCGCCGTTCAACGCCGAGATTACCGACACCGTCGTGCATGCCGCGCAGGAAGTCGCCCGGCCGCTGCTCACTTCGGCGGCGACGACGGTCATCGGGTTTCTGCCCATCTTCGCCCTGAGCGATCAGGCCGGCCGCTTGTTTCAACCGCTCGCCTTGACGAAATCGCTGGCGATCAGCGGGGCCGTGCTTTTCGGTACGCTGCTCGTGCCGGTGCTCTGCCGGCTGCTGCTGCCGCCGTGGCATGTGCGCAAACCGGTGTTGCTCGCGATCGCGGGCATCGCAGCGGGGGTCGCCTTTGGCTGGTTTGTGCGCGACGGTTGGTCGCTGCCGATGGAATACGGACGCTGGGCGCTCACGATTCCGGGATGGTTGTTCGCCCCGCTTTTCGCCGTGTTGGTGGCGTCGGCGGTCTGGCGGATCGGCCGCGAGCGCCTTGTCAACTACGAGGAGAATCCCATGAGCCATGCGATTCACGTCGTGTACGAGTGGGCCTATGACCGCATCCAGCGGCACCGCGTGACTTTCACCGTGGTGATCTCGATCATGGCGCTCGGCGGTTACCTGCTCGGCGCCGGTTGGCAGACGATGAGTTGGCCGCTGCGAAAAGTGTTCTCCGTCGCCGGCGCCGATATTTCGCACACGACCCTCGACCGCGCAATGACGAAGCTCTTCCCCGGCGTGGGCTCAAGTTTTCTGCCGCCGCTCGACGAAGGCAGCCTGCTCTTCATGCCCTCGATTCCCGCGACGGGCGGCCTCGGTGAGACACAGCGGATCATGCTCGCACAAAACCGGCTGATTGAATCCATCCCCGAAGTGGCGAGCGTGATGGGCAAGATGGGCCGCGCCGAAACCGCGCTCGATCCCGCGCCCATCGGGATGATCGAAACCGTCGTGGTGCTGAAACCCTACGCGGAATGGCAAATGCACGAAATCTCCCGCCCTGATGGCAAGGTCGAGCATCGGCCGCGCACGCTTGCGGAAGTCCGCGCGGCCCTTGCCGCGATCACAGAGATGCCCGGCGTCGCGCCCAGTTGGTTGCAACCGATCGAGACCCGGATCGTCATGCTTTCCACCGGCATCCGCAGCCTGATCGCGCTCCAGATTCTCGGCGACGACAGCGATGCACTGGAACGTTTCGCCGAGACTGCGGAGAAAATTATCCAACCCACGCCGGGTGCCGCCGACGTGCAGATGCAGCGCGAGGGCGGCAAACCTTACGCGGAGATCCGGCTCGATCCGGCGAAGCTTGCGCGTTTCGGGCTGAGCAACGAGCAGGTGATGCGGACGGTCGAGACCGCGCTCGGTGGCATGGCGGTGACGTATTCCGTCGAAGGTGCGCTGCGCTATCCGGTTCGCATCCGCTACCTCCGCGAACGCCGCGACGACCCCGACGAACTTCTTCAGCTGCAAATCCCCGCAGCGAGCGGCCAAGGCGCGATCCCGCTCGGCAACTTGCTCGCGATCCCGACGGTGCACGTGCTGGAGATTTCCGGTTCTCAATCCTCGTCGCTCCTCGGGTCGCTCCCGCTCGCCCACCAGCGCAATTTCACCATTCTGTCAGCCAATCGCGCTGAGCTCACGGTGCACTCCGGCGATCCGCTCCCCGCCGAAATCACGAAAGCCATTTCTGCCGGCACGCTGCGGGTGGTGGCCACCCGGCCGAGTGAGATCGGCCTGACCTACACCATCGGGCCGATGGCAATCCGCTCTGAAGGCGGCAAGCGCACGCAATATGTGCTCCTGAACGCGCGGGGCCGCGGCGAAGTTGAAGTCGTGCGCGACGCCGAGTCCCGCCTGCGTGCTGCGCTGGCCGATGGTCGTTTGGAAATGCCCGCAGGTGCGACCTATCGCTGGGTTGGTCGCTACGAGCAGAAGATCAAGGCGGACCAGACGCTGCGCTGGATCATCAGCGCCTCGATGCTCGTCATGGTGATGCTCATCTATATCGGCACGCGCTCGTGGCTGATCACAGCCATCATCATTGTGTGCAACGCCACGGTCACCACGGCAGGCGGATTCTTTTTCGTGTGGCTGTGGGGTGCCGAAATGACAACGGCGGTGGTCGTCGGCTTTCTCGTGCTGCTCGGCGTGATGTTTAATGACGGCATTTTGCTCGGCACCTATATTCAGGAGCAGTTCAAGACGCATCCCGGCACCGTGGCCGAGGTGCATCGCCGGGTTTTCTACGCCGGTCTGCGCCGCCGCCGCCCCGCGATCATGACAAACGCCACCGCGCTGTTGTCGCTGATTCCGGTGCTCTGGGCAACTGGTCGCGGCTCGGAACTGATGGTGCCGATGGTGCTGCCGGTAATCGGCGGCATGGTCTTCGATGTCATCTCCCTTTTCTCGGTGCCGGTTTTCTTCACGTGGTATTGGGAACGGCGCCTCGCCCGCGAAGCCGAAGCCGCTCCTGCACCCGCTGCACTCGCCACCACAAACCCTTGAAATCGACCCGCCCGGCCACGCTGCGCGACGGTAGGCGAAAAGCCGCCAGTTCAACCCCGATGGAGCGTTCGTCTATCCCGCCATCATTTATGTGAGGCACCGCCGCAGCTTGCCACCCGGGCCGGCGGCGGTCCCATTGACTGACCCTCAGCCATCCTGATCCCGGCCGGTGCGGAGAGGGGCGACGAGGAAACGAGATGAACCCATTCGACCGGCGCAGGGTTTACGATCGGGCCGCGTTGAACATCTCTCGAATTGAGGGGAAATACGGCTCTTCACTCCGGTAAGCGGAAAAATACAGGGTGCCGCATTCGCCCCTTTCTCTGTTTTTGCCCCAATATCCTCTGTAGAATTATGCTCATTTCCCCTCTGTACGTTGATTTTGGGACAGGCTCTAGTTTAACGCGGAGCTCGCGAAGGACGCGGAGTGAAATCACGTCAGGCTCCGCGCGCTCCGCGTCCTCCGCGTTAAAGGTATTTTTCCGATTCGCGGCGGAGTTGAGCTCACGCTCATTCCTCGGGATCAGGATGTCTGAACCTATTGGGTTACTTGTGTTGGAGGAACGGCGTTGCGTTGGGGTGGGGCGAGGATAAGCGTGGCGGGGTAATATGAATGTCCACCATTTGGAGTTATTTTATTATGTGGCCCGGCACGGCGGGATCAGCCGGGCGGTGCGTAACATGCCTTACGGCATCCAGCAGCCGGCGGTCAGCAGTCAGATTCTCCTGCTGGAGCAGGATCTCGGAGTGAAATTATTTGTGCGCAGTCCGTTCAAGCTCACTCAGGCGGGCGAAGAACTGTACGCGTTCGGCGAGCCGTTTTTTGCGAACCTCGATGCGACGGCGGCGCGGCTGCGGCAGAAATCGGCGCCGCGCCTGCGGCTGGCTTCCTCGGAGATCGTGCTGCGGGAATATTTGCCGGCGGTGGTGGAGCGTCTGCGCAAACAGGAGCCGAAATTAAAACTGACTTTGCGCTCAGGGTTTCAGGTGGAACTGGAGAAATGGTTGCAGGAGCGCGAGGTGGATCTCGCCATCACGACGCTCGATGCCAAGCCGCCGGCGCGGCTGAATTGTCTGCGTTTGGTGCGGTTGCCGCTCGTGCTGCTGGTGCATAAAAAATCCAAGATCAAGTCGGCGGCCGAGCTGTGGGCGCAGGGGGAAATCGAGGAGTCGCTGATTTGCCTGCCGCAAACAGAGACGATGAGCCGGCATTTTCGCCAGGGATTGCAGCAGCGGAAAGTGGACTGGCCGCAATCGATCGAAGCGAGTTCGATGAGCTTGGTGGCGCGTTATGTGGCGAACGGGTATGGTATCGGACTCAGTGTGAATACGGCGGGGGTCGTGCCACATCCGGCGGTGCGTGAATTGCCCTTGGATGATTTTGAAGCGGTGGAAATCGCGGCCTTGTGGAACGGCGAGACGACGCCGCTGATCCGCGCGGTGTTGATGGAGGCGCAGCGCTACGTGGCGCAACTATGGCCGGACTGGGCGATGCAGGACACAATGGAGTGAGGCGCCGACTCGCGAGATAGGTGGACAGGTTGGGACGGACCGCTGGACCGTCCCTACCGGTAATTCTATTTTTCGAGTATCAGTAGATCAGTCCATTCGGCGATTCTCAATGATAGCCTACGGCGCTCAAGATGCGGCGGATTAGGGATAATCGGCCCTGCCTGAATTGCAGCAGCGGCGAGTTAACTGGTTCCTCGCTACATTCAGTGGGTAGACAGTACGAAACAGAATCAAAGACGCCGAGGTTCTGTCCGCTAAGGGGATTCATCAAGAGATGAATCCTTGGAGAAGTTGCTCCGACTAATCGTCTCCGTCCTCGGGTTTCGGAGAGCCTGCTAATCGCAGGCAAAACCCGCCCCAGTCTGCGATTAGCAGACTCTCCGGAACCCACCCGAAGACGATCAGACGCAGGGCTAATCTAAAGTTTCGCCCCTTGGCGAAACTCCTTAGTGGTAAACCCGCCTTGGTTGCTCTGAGTTCCTTAGGCTTCTCCTGCGCGCTTCCACCCATCGAAAACCGCGAGGAACCAGTTAACTGGAGAGTGGTGCGGAATGATACAGGCCGGAACCCTGCGGTGGCTCAGTGATGATTTTGCGGGAGACAACTTTGGTGGCGAAGCAGGCAGGAGCGCTATTGCACTGCCGGGAAATTTACCTCTTATTTTGCCCATGGCTGAAAACATTGCATTTGTGGGAGTCGGTCGCATGGGGGCAAATATGGCCCGTCGGCTCAAGGATTGTGGGTATGCCATCGCAGCGGTATACGATGCGAATGAAGAGACCGCAGCCGCGGTGGCGGCCGAGTTGGGCGCGGCGCAACCGAAGAGCTTGGCCGATGTCACGGCGGCCGCCGACATCATCTTTACCGTGGTTTCCGACGATGAGGCGCAACTTAGCTTGTTTGCCGAAAAAGGGGATTCGCTCCTCGCCGGTGCGACCGGCAAGATTTTCATTAACTGCGCCACGCTTTCCCCGAAGACGCACATTGAACTGGAGCGTCGGGCCAAAAAAACCTGGGTATTTTCCTTGGAGTGTTGCATGGCGTCCTCACTGCCCCAAGCGCGGGATGGCACGTTGTATTTGATGTGCGCGGGCAGTCCCACGGTGTTTGAGCGAGTGAAGCCTTTGCTGGAAAAACTCAGCAGCACCTTGCGTTATATCGGACCGGCTGGACAAGCCGCGCAGGTGAAGGCGCTCGTGAATATGGTGATGAATATCAATACGGCGGGTTTGGCCGAAGCCCTCGGACTCGGTGCCGCTCTCGGTATCGAGCTGACTATGCTGCGCGAAATCTTTGGCCAGACCGGGGCCAATTCGCAGGTGCTGATCACTGATGGCGAAGACATGCAAAAACGCGTACACGAGTGCTTTTTCTCAGCAGCACATGCGGCCAAGGATTCGATGCTCGCGGTGGCGATGGGTAAGGAAGTCGGGTTGAATCTGCCGCTCGCCGTTGCGACCAAAGCGCAATATGATCGCATGCTTGAGTTGGGGCTGGGTGATCTCGACAAGAGCGGCGTGGCCGAACTCACCTTTAAGGATCGGAAAGGGTAAGGCGTGAGGGGTGAGCTGAAGTCACGGACCTTGGCAGCAGCGATCTAGAATTGGGATTCAAGAGAAACCGGTTGCCGGTAGCGGCGCTTGCCCTCAAGCGCTATAGCCGCACGCCGCGCAATCCCCGATGGCCGTTGAGGGCAACGGCCGCTACCTGATACGCCGCTTCTGTAATAACTGAGGGTAACCCTATTCGCTAATCCCTGAATTCGGGTTAATGAGTCGCTCAGAAAATGGCGCGGAACGATTCGAAGTAGAGGTCAACCCAGCGGTCTGCTCCGAAATAATAACCGAGGGCCGCGATGCCGAGCATCGGGCCGAAACTGATGTGGACGCCCAGTCCCACCTCGGCGGGTTGGCCGTCGGGTGTTTCGATTTTCGGTGCCAGCGTCGTGGCCCGGCCAAAGATTTTCTTCCAGCTCACGGCAAAAATAAACCAAAGGCACCCGATGATGGCGCCGCCGAACATCGAGAATACCGCGCCTTTCCAGCCGACGAATGCTCCGAGGGCTCCGAGAAATTTCACGTCACCAAAGCCCATCGCTTCTTTTTTCAGAATAGCTTCCGCGATCAGGGCGATCCAGAGGACGAGGGATGATCCCACCATGAGTCCGAGCAGGCCATCGAGTCCGCTGCGCGCTCCGGCGACGATGAAGATTTCGTGATTTTGCCCGTGCAGGGCGGGGAGCGCGATGGAAAGCAGCACGCCGATGACCCCGCCACCGATGGTGAAGACATCAGGGATGATCATGTGATCGAGATCGATGAAGGTGGCGCAAATCACGAGGGCCACGAGCACCATGCCGGCCACGGCCTTGCCGCCGGGAAACAAGTGCCAGCAGAGCGCAAAGAGAAGCGCGGTCAGCAATTCGATGAAAGGATAACGAAAACTAAAGGACTGGCCGCAGCAGCGGGCGCGACCGCGCAAGATGAGCCAGCTCAGGATGGGAATATTATCGTGCCACGCGACCGGTTTGCCGCAGGCGCAATGCGAACCGGGCGTGACCACGGATTCTTCCTTGGGGATGCGATAAATGCAGACGTTGAGAAAACTGCCGATGAGCGCGCCAAAGAGGCCGGCGAAGACGGTGAACAACCACGGAAATTCGGCGGAGATTTGCGGGAGATCATTCATGTCAGTGAGGAGAGAAAGAGTGGCCTGGGTCTCCCGGCCCGTGGGGAATGGACTCACGGGTCAGGAGGCCCGTGCCACCACGAGGGCGAGAGATGATTCCAGTCATGGGGCGCGTCAGTGAGTAGCGAGGGCTTGTTCGGCGGCGGCTTGCATGAGGCTGACTGGGGCGGGTTGGCCGGTCCAAATTTCCAAGGAGCGGGCGCCTTGATGCACGAGCATCGCGAGCCCGTTCGCGTGTGCGAGCCCGAGTTCGGCGGCCTGCCGGAGCAGGGGCGTCTGCGGCGGATTGTAGATCATGTCGAAGACCTTGAGGCCGGCCGGGAGTGGGCGCAAATCAATCGGCGTGGGATCGGTAGATTTTAATCCGGCGGAGGTGGCGTTGATGAGAATCGCGGGGCCGGGCAAATTGGCGGGAGGATTGGCCGGATCAAAACCATGGATCGGAATCGGGCCGGCGAGTGGTCGCAGCAGGGTGAGGAGTGCGTCGAGATTGGCGCGCGTGCGGTTGCCGATCCACAGAGAAGCGCAGCCTTGCTGGAGACATTCGACAGCGGCACTGCGGGCGGCGCCGCCGGCCCCGAGCAAGATCACGTGAGCCGCGGAGAGTGGGGCTTGGAGTTCGCTGAGCAGGGCGCTGGCGAGGCCATGACCATCGGTGTTGTAGCCGCGCCAGCCGGTGGCGGTGCGGTGCAGCGTGTTGACGGCACCGATGCGTTGGGCGGCGGGATCGATTTCCTGCACGAGATCCAGCGCGAGAATCTTGTGCGGCACCGTGAGGTTCAGGCCATGAAAACCGGCGGCATGCAGGCGTGGCAAGGCTTGGGGGAGTTGCTCGGGCGGCACGTCGAAACGGAAATATTTCCACGGGAGAAATTTTTTATCACGGCGGGCCAGTTCGGCGAGCGCGGCGTTATGCATGGCCGGGCTGATCGAATGTTTGATCGGATGGCCGAGCACGGCGAGTGCCGGGCCGGGCGATGACCAGTGGGCAAGTTGATCCAGCGTGAGGACGGCGGTAGTAGACAATTCCATCGAAGCCGTATTCTTAGTTGGTCTGCTCTGCGGAGGGCGAGGCTGGAGTTGGGCCGGAAGAAAGAAGGTCCACCTCTTTGCTTCGGTGGGTGGCGAGCACGCAACCTACTAGGCACCGCATTTTCGCTGCACTCAAATGCGGCGACAAAACAGACAGCGGCTGCATGTGGTTAAATGTAGGGCCGCTGCTGGCGGCGGCCTGATGGCGGATATCATTGGCCGGCGCATCGGCCTTCGCCAAGCCTCAGACATCCTAATCCGGGGAAATTAGGGTGAGCTCAACTCAGCCGCGATTCGGGAAAAATACATTAACGCGGAGGACGCGGAGAGCGCGGAGCTTGACGTGCTTTCACCTCGCGTGCCTCCGTGAGCTGGGCTGGTTTGCATTCGTGAAAACTCGTGTGATTTGCGGGCAAGCCCGAGCGCGTTGAGGTCAACTCGTTCCACCTCTCTCCACGGGCTGGGGTCAGAATGTCTGCGGCTATAAGCCAGACTACGGCTGCATGTGGCGTTCGTAGGCGAGATCGAATTCGGCGACGAAACCGGTGAAGAGTTTCGAATGGGTTTTGTCGCCGGCGGCGTTGTAGTGATTCGCGAGATTCCGGCAGCAGCGGGACAGGACCTCACGCACCGGCGTGGGCGCGAGATCGGACAGTTGGGGCATGCGCTGCTGACTGCGCAGGCGGGCAAAGATATCGTCCGCCGTGAGAAACTGGCCTTGGTTAAAAGCGTCGAGATAGAACGATCCTTCGGGCTCATAGCAGCCGAGCAGAAAGTGTCCGGGGACGCCGACGGGTTCCAGCTCCAGTCCCATGCGTTGGGCAACGAGGAGGTAGACGACCGAGAGCGACAGCGGAATACCGAGGTGGCGGGAGAGCACCTGTTCGAGGAGGCTGTTGTTGGGATCGTGGTAATTCTCGCGGTTGCCGCGCAGGCCAAGTTCTTCAAACAGCACCCGGTTGATCACGCGACATTGTTCCCGCAGGCTGCGCGTGGCGGGGGTGAGTTTGCGGCACCGGGCTGCGAGGGCATCGAGTTGGGTGCAGATGCCGGCGACATCGATCATGGGATTAACCGTGCGATTGAGCAGCAACATCCCGGTCTCCAGTTCATAGCTGAGGGAGCGGATGAATTTGCGGAAATCCGCCGAGGGATCGGAGTATTTGAGTTCGCGGAGAAATTCGCCGGCCGCCAGTGAGGCAAGGCGATTCTGGCTGCTCGCGATGGAAAAAAGCAATTCGCTGCCGAGGGAACCAAGCCGGGTGAAATGCGCCAGCAGCGCTTGGTGGACGGCGGGAGACGGATCATCCAGCAGCGAGATGAGGGCTTCTTTTTCCGCAACGGTGAGCGGGTTTATTTCCACGGGAAACAGCGAAGGATTTTTTGCCAGATGATGCAACGTGAATTCGGAAAGAGATGGGTTGAAGATTGTCTTTTCTCTGAAAATGAATTCAGCGGTTCCGGATTCAGCCTCAGATATCCTGACCCCGGGGAATTACGGTGAGCTCAACTTCGTTGCGAATCGGGATGAAAATTTAATTTAACGCGGAGGACGCGTCTGTTCGACTTCGCTCAGGACGGCCTGAGCCTGTCGAAGGGCCGGAGAGCGCGGAGTTCGACGTGATGAGGAAGTGGCACGGGTCTCCCGACCCGTGAGTATGGTTTTGCCGCGTGCGGGTAGCCTCGTTTGAGGGCGCAACGCGAAACCGGGGCCGCCAGACACCGCGCTTTCGCCTGCGGCTCAAGCGCGGCTACTCCCGGGGTGGGCCAGCCGCTGAAGTGGCACGGGTCTCAAGATTCACCGCGCAGGCCTCTGCGGAGGTGGAACCCGACCTCCGGGCGGGTTGTGCAACGTGAGCCGGCACCCAGCGCACCTGGCTTGTCCGTCGTAGCTTTGGCGAAGTCGGAAGGTCGTGCTCCACTTCGATATAGTTCATCAGGTTTGTGCCGTGACAGGCTCAGCTCGTTTCCTCGTTCCTGCTCTCGCCACGGGCTGGGATCAGGATGCTGGGACTGAAATGGAATGGCGGCTGGCCTCAACTGATCAGCAGGAGGCGTGGGGGCTGGCCGGGAATATTTTCGGGTGCGCGGTGGATGCAGGGAGGCACGGGGCAGCCGGGATACGCGATCGCGATGCGCCAGAGATTGCCGAGGCCGAAGGAATACGGCTGGGCGGCGGGAGCGGGAGCGTAGTGGAGATCGTAGCAATTTTCGCTCAGGAATTCGCGGAAGGATTCGTCGTCGTTGCCGCCGAAGAGTTGGAGGAGTTCAGCGCGGGTGGCGGGGAGATCGACGCGGCGTTGCGCGTCTTCGTTGCGCAGGCCCTCGGAGGATGGTCCGTAATAAGTGCAGAGATAAGTGCTGGCGGCGACCGGTGCGCGATCGGCGTGGAAAGAATAAACGTCGGTGCACACCACGGCATCGTCGTCGCGCGGGTAGGATTGCAGACAATTAAGTTCGGGGGCGAGAGCGTGCGCGCGGAGCAGCTCGAGATCGGCGAGGAGAGTGTCACGCGCGATTTGGCCGGCGGCGCTCAAGCGAAGTGCTATGAGGCGGGCCTCGTCGAGGTTGGTGATGCCCTCGCTGACGTTGAGGCGCTCGACGATTTCACCGAAATCACCTGGGAGCACGCGCGGCCAACAGAGGGCGTTGACGCGGTCGGCGAAGGGCGTCGCGACCAGCTCTTGAAAACTTTGCACCAGCTTGATGCAGGAGTTGTCGGGAGGTGGTGTGAAGGGAGGCATGGTTGGGGGAGGGAGGTTGAGTTCGTGGGGAAAACAAAACCAGCTGAAACGTCCGTGCGCCGCACAACCGGATCACAGTTCGACACGAATAGAAGTTGCGGCCTCGATGATCAGGTCTTTGCAGGCCGCATCCGTTGCCTAAAAGTGAAAAACTTATTTTCCGAGGGTGGCGACGACGGCGCGGAAGTTGTTCAGGCCGGCTTCGATGTTTTCGATGATCTCTTCGGCGAGGATTTCTGGCTCGGGGAGATTGTCGAGATCGGCGAGGCTGTCGTCCTTGAGCCAGAAGAGGTCGAGGCTGGCTTTATCGCGGGCGGCCAGTTCGGTGTGGGTGAACTTCCGCCAGCGGCCGTCGGGATTTTTCTCCGCATGCCAGGTCGCCTTGCGCTTGTGGCGATTCTCCGGGTTGTAGCAGGTGATGAACTCGGCGAGATCGTCGAGCCGGAGCGGCTTTCGCTTCAGCGTGTGGTGGATATTGGTGCGGTAGTCGTAGTACCAAACCTCGCTTGTGGCGGTGGTTTTGCTGGCGGGGCGGTTGTCGAAGAAGAGCACGTTGGCCTTCACGCCGTTGGCGTAGAAGATGCCGGTGGGCAGGCGGAGGATGGTGTGGAGTTCCGCCGTCTCCATGAGCCGCTTGCGGACGGTCTCGCCGGCGCCGCCCTCGAAGAGGACGTTGTCGGGCAGCACCACGGCGGCGCGGCCGGTGGTCTTGAGGAGCGAGCGGATGTGCTGGAGGAAGTTGAGCTGCTTGTTCGACGTCGTGGCCCAGAAATCCTGCCGGTTGTAGACGAGGTCTTCCTTCTCTTGTTCGCCTTCCTCGTTGGTGAACGTCATCGAGCTCTTCTTGCCGAAGGGCGGATTCGCCAGGACGTAGTCCACGGTCTGTGCCGGCTGCGCGATGAGGGCGTCGGTCGAGGCGATGAGGCTGTCGCCGTCGATCTCGCCGATGTTGTGAAGGAAGAGATTCATCAGGCAGAGCCTGCGCGTGCCGGCGACAATCTCGTTGCCGTGGAAGGTTTCGTTTTTGAGGAAACGTTTCTGTGCGGGCGTGAGCGTGCCCGACTTCACGAGGTGGTCGTAGGCGGCGAGGAAGAAGCCGCCGGTGCCACAGGCGGGATCGGCGATGGATTTGCCGGGCTCAGGTGCGACGCACGCGACCATGGCCTTGATGAGGGCGCGGGGCGTGAAATATTGGCCGGCGCCGGACTTGGTGTCCTCGGCGTTTTTTTCCAGGATGCCCTCGTAGATGTCGCCCTTGGTGTCGGCATCGAGGGTGACCCAGGAAACGTCGTCCACCATCTCGATGAGGCGTGCGAGCTTGGCGGGGTCGGTGATCTTGTTCTGTGCCTTGGTGAAGATCTGGCCGAGCATGCCTTTCTCGGTGCCGAGGGCGCGCAGGGCTTCGACGTAGTGGACCTCGAGTTCGGCGCCTTTGAGCGGGCGCATGACGGGCCAGGCGTAGCGCGCCGGCACGCCGACTTTCCGGCTGTAGGGCGGCTGCGCGTATTCGTCCGCCATCTTGAGGAAGATGAGGTAGGTGAGCTGTTCGAGGTAGTCGCCGTAGCCCACGCCGTCGTCGCGGAGAGTGTTACAGAACGACCAGACTTTGGAGATGATGCTGTCGGTGGTCATGGAAGTTTCGGAATGTGGAATCGGTTGTTTCGGCGCGCGGAGTCGGTCGATTGTCGGTCGATAGCGTCGGACGATTCGGCAATTTCATCTGACGATTTCTGACGAATGCCCGAGGGGAATCGGTCGATTAGCCGGAAAAATCGGTCGATTGTCGGTCGATTAAGCCTGGTCGGTTCCAGGCACATAGCGGGTGGATCGTCCTTTGCCTTGTCTAAGCAGGAGTTTGAGTTGATGCAGAAGAGTCAGGTCGCGGAGGGCGGTGTCCTGAACGACCCTGAAGTTCTCCTGCACTTGGCGATTCGTCACCGATCCGGTGGAAACGGCGAATTCCAAGATGGCCAGTTGCCGTTTGCTCAGCTCTTCCGTCACCGATTTGGGCAGGCTCCCCGCGTCACCCGCCGGGGTTTTGATCCGCCCCAGATCATCACCGGCTCCGGGCAGGGTGAGGACGAAATCGTTTTCGACGAAGGAGAAGGTCGGGGCGTCGAGTCCGTGATCGAGCATGCTCCCGCGCATGCGGCGGATGCCGGTGCCCCGTTCCTCCATGAGCCCAAGGAAAACAAGCCCTTGGCTGAGGAGCGGGTTGCGGGAGCGCGACCGGAGGGCGCCGCTGCGGAGCCGTTTCAACGACGGGTGACCGACGGGAAGCCCGGGGTTGGTTACCACAATGCGATCGGCAAAGACTTCCACGACCACATGGCCGCTGGCATCCTCGTAGTCGCGGTGGGCGAGGGCATTGACCAGCGCCTCGCGCAGGGCGACCTCGGGATATTCGGGGATTTCTCGACGCTTGAGGCCGACGACACGCGGGGTCTTCCGCGTGTTGGCCGTGATCAGCGCCACGGTCCGGGCAATGGCGGAAGGGAGATTGCCTCGGATCGTCTCGGCGAGCAGCGCCTCGTCGATGGTGGAAATCCCGGGATAGACATCGAGCTGGACCCGCGTCTGCGGGAAAAGCGACGTCGGGTCCTTGCCCAGCAGCAGCAAACCCGCCGCTGTCGGCCGGGCAAGCTGGCTGGCGGCGTGAAACCATAGGTAGCCACGTTGCAGCAACAGTGTGCTCCGTTGCTCCGCCGTGAGTTTCTTGGATTGGTCCGGTTCGAACCCAGCGGTCAGTTCGGCGACCAGAGGATCGTCGAGATCGGTGGCATCGCGATCGGACACCTGATGTCGCTCGAATAACGAGGCCAGCGCGGCGTTCGACTCGCCGATCTCCTTTTCCGTCTTCGTCGGAGAAAGCTCGTAGGTCGCCTTGATGTGTTCGACCAGGCGTTCGCGGACGCTGGCGTGCAGCTCCGCCAAGGTGTGAAAACGCGTGTAGGTATGGCCAGCGTCGCGCACCGCCTCGAAAAACGCCTGCTCCGTGGCTTCCCGCTTGAAGCGGTTGTCGCCCTTCACGCAGACGAGCGTGGGGAGCTGCCGCTCTTGGGCTAAGTCGTATTCCAGATGGGTGGCAGATCGACCGGTGCGGGTGCCGTATTCCCGCCCGATGAGGAGGACGTAGACCTGGCACTTCTCCAGCAGCTTGAGGTAAGCTTTTTTGTCGGGCCGCAGCGGCGCGGGATATTGCTCAAAAAGACAGGGGACGGTGTGCCGGACCAGAAAGGGATCGGAGGTGAGCAACACTTTCATCTCCATGCGCTCCTCGGTCAGTTCCTTTTGGACGGAACTAATGAAGACGCGGAGACGGAGGTTGGAGACGTCGTTGCTCATGCATTCGCGCGCTTGCTGGTGCTCTTGCTCTTCGTGCTGCTCGTGTTCGTGGTGGTGATGATGTTCATGCTCGTGCTCCTGCTTGGGTTGCTCTTTTCGGGTTCCGCGCGAAGTCGTGCCAGCAATTCGGTCGCCGGTTCGTCGGTGGCGACCTGGGGGACGAGGCGGCCGGTGAAGGCTTTTTTCAGGATCGACTGCCGCAGGGCCTCGCTCTGCCGCAATGCCCCGTCGATCTCCCGCTCGTTCCGCTCGATCACCTCGAACTGCGCGTCGAGCAA
>JBBRBC010000016.1:0-60757 GCA_038206205.1 Opitutales bacterium | reverse complement strand
GCCGAGCGCGGCCAGTCGCGCGTCACTCCAAGCGGGACCAAAAAGTGTGACGCCAAACGGCAGGCCATCGGAACGGAAACCGGTGGGCACGGCGAGCGCGGCGGTGTCGAGAAGGTTGGCGAAATTCGTGTAGGTACCGAGACGCGAGTTCAGTGTGATCGGATCGGCTTCCACCTGAGCGCGGGTGTAGATCGTCGGCGCGGTGGGCAGAACCATGGCATCGACCTTGGCCCACGTCGCGTCGGCGGCACGGCGCAGTGCCGCAAGTTTGTAGCCGGACTCGAAGGCATCGACGGCGAGCAACTTCGCCCCACCCTCGATGATTTTGCGTGTGATCGGAAAAATCGCGTCAGCGTGCTGGGCGTGGAAGGCCCGCACGGCGGACCAACGCTCGGCGACCCACGGTCCTTCGTAGAGCTGGCGCGCCGCATCGCGGAACGGCGTGAAATCAATTTCAACCTTGATGCCGCCCAGCGATTCGAGTGCCCGCACCGCGCTGGCAAAACAGTCCGCCGAAAGCGTGTCGCCGAACCAGTCGAGCTGATCGGCGGCGGGCACACCGACGCGAAAACTCGTCGGTGCAGCGGACGCTGCGCCGAATATCCCGGACGGCGCGGACCGCGAAAACGGATCGCTTGCATCAAAGCCACCCGCGACCGTCGCGACCGCCGAAGCATCCTCTACCGTGAACGCGAAAACGGAAACGCAATCCAGCGACCGACAGGCCGGCACCACACCGCGCGTACTCCAAGCGCCCTTCGTGGGTTTGAGCCCGACGAGATTATTAAAGGCAGCCGGCACGCGCCCAGAACCAGCAGTGTCGGTGCCGAGGGCAAAGCTCACGAGTCCCGCCGCGACCGCGACCGCCGAGCCGCTGCTGGAACCGCCCGGAATCATTTCCGGATGAAACGGATTGCGCGGAACGCCGTAAGGCGAGCGCACGCCGACGAGGCCCGTGGCGAATTGATCGAGATTGGTTTTCCCAATGGGAATCGCCCCGGCATCGAGCAGGCGTTGCACGACGAAGGCGGATTCGACCGGCGTATAGGCGAACCCGGGGCAAGCCGCCGTCGTGGGCGCGCCGGCGAGATCGATGTTATCCTTGATCGCAAAAGGCACGCCGTAGAGCGGCTGGGTCGCGAGGCCGCGCGCCTCGACTCGTTGTGCGTGCGCGAGTAATTCGTCGCGCGTCAGGCGGTGAATCCACACCGCCGGATCGCCGTGCGCCTCGAGGCGCTGCCAGATCTCACCGATGAGCGCGGACGGCGTGAGTGTGCCGGTGGTGTAGGCCGTGCGGAGCGTGGTAAGGTCGAGGGAGAGAGGCATGGGAAGCGGAATTGGCAATTGGTAGTTAGTATTTGGGAATTGGACGCAGCGAATTTATCGGAATTCCAATTACTAACTACCAATTACTTCCTTGGCTGCTTCGATCACGATGAGGGTTTCGCCGGCGTTCACGGGGCGGCCTTCGACGCAGCGCACTTCACGGATCTTGCCGGGCCGGCTAGCCATGATAGTGACCTCCATCTTCATCGATTCGAGAATCACGAGCGGATCGCCTTCCTTCACCGCCACGCCTGGCGTCACGAGAATCTTCCAGATATTTCCCGGGATGTGGCTCGGCACGGCGACGCAGTCGGTGGGGATCGCCGGCTCATCCACGGCGGCGGCGGATTCGGATTCGGCGGAGAAATTCAACTGCCCACTCTCTTCCCAACGCTTCCGCTCAGCCTCGAACGAGGCTTGTTGGTGGGTCTTGAAGGCCGTGATGGTTTCGGCCTCGGTCTTGATAAACTTCTGGTAATCGCGCAGGCGAAAGGTGGTTTCCTCAATCTTGAGCTGCACTTTGCCCTGCGGGAAATCTTCGCGGAACTTCGCGAGCTCGGCATTTGAAACCGGATAGAAACGGATCTGATCAAAGAACCGCAGCAACCACGGTTTCCCGTCGGTGAACTCGACGGTCTGTTTGTAGCGGTTCCACATCTGGCAAGTGCGACCGATGAATTGATAGCCGCCGGGGCCTTCCATGCCGTAGATGCAAAGATAAGCGCCGCCGATGCCGACGGCGTTTTCGGGCGTCCACGTGCGGGCGGGATTGTATTTCGTGGTGACGAGCCGATGGCGCGGATCGACCGGCGTGGCGACCGGTGCGCCAAGATAGACGTCGCCCAGCGCGAGCACGAGATAGCTCGCTGCGAAGGCGATCCGATACACCTCGTCGACGGATTCGAGGCCGTTGATGCGGCGGATAAATTCGATGTTGCTCGGGCACCACGGCGCATCCTTGCGGACGATCTGCATGTATTTGCGGATCGCGAGGAGAGTGGATTCGTCCTCCCACGAGAGCGGCAGATGCACGATGCGCGAAGGTACCTCGATGCTGGCGACATCCGGTAATTCCGCCTCCGCACGGAGGAGAATTTCCATCAGGCGCTCCAACGGTAGCGCGCGATAATCGAAGTGAATCTGCAGCGAGCGGATGCCGGGCGTAAGATCGAGCAGTCCGGGAATATGCTGGCGTTCAATCCAAGTCTGCAACGCGTGCACGCGCATGCGCAGCGCGATGTCGAGCATGAGCGGGCCGTACTCGATCAACAAATAGGAGTCGCCGGCTCGGCGGTAGCAGACCGCCGGAGCATCAGGACGCTCGGGAATCTCATGGAGAATCGCCGGCTCGGGCGGTTGGAAGTTAGGGCGAGAAGTCCCAGACGAGCCGCGGCTCACCGGGGGGGCGGTCAGTGCAGAAGCGCGACCGGTTCGCCCTACCCCGGATTTACGCGCGGGTTGCAGCGATTCGATCTCTGCATCCTGCGCGGTGGCCAGAATGCGGGCGTCCTCCGCCGTGAGCACGTGAAAACGGACTTTATCGCCGGGCTTGAGCTGGCCGATTTTCCAAAGTTCGCCTTGCACGATGGTGGCAGGACAAACGAAACCGCCACAGCTCGGGCCGTCGGGGCCGAGGATGATCGGCATATCGCCCGTGAAATCAATCGCGCCGATCGCGTAGGCGTTGTCGTGGATATTCGACGGATGCAGGCCGGCCTCGCCGCCGTCGCGCCGCGCCCATTGCGGCTTCGGACCGATCAGCCGCACTCCTGTGCGGGCCGAGTTGTAGTGCACCTCGTAGTCCGTGTTGAAGAGCACGGTGATGTCGTCGTCGGTGAAAAAATCCGGTGCGCCATGCGGGCCATAGAGCACGCCGATCTGCCATTCGCGCGTGAGGACGGGCAGCACGGTCGCGGGCGCACGCAGCAATGGCGCGTCATCGGCCACGCCAGCGGCCGTGTGGCGTTTGACCCGCAAGACATCGCCGGGACGAAGCGCGCGCCCAGCGTGTCCGCCGAAAAGTCCAAGCGTAAACGTCGCTTTGCTTCCGAGATAATCCGGCACGTCGAAACCGTGGCGGATCGCGAGGTAGGTACGCAGACCGGGTCCATCGATGGCACCGATGCGCAGCGTTTGACCGGCTTTGACGCGAACCGCGCGATGATACGCGACCGGTTTGTGATCGAGAGTTGCCGGCATGTTGGCGCCGGTGAGCGCGATGACGGCGGCGGTGTTGAAACGCAGCGACGGACCTTGCACGGTGATTTCGAGACCGGCGGCGGTGTCGGGATTTCCCACGAGCCGATTCGCGAGCCGGAAGGAGCGTCCGTCCATCGGACCGGAGGGAGGCACGCCGACATCCCAGTAGCCGAGGCGGCCCGGATAATCCTGCACGGTGGTCTGCGTGCCGCCTTCGAGCACATCGACGGTCGACGCGGCGTACGGGAGCTTGCTGAGATACTTTGTGGTCACCCCGCCGGCATGAAAGCCGGCGGACGCGACGATCTGCCGCAGATAGTCGAGATTGGTTTCGAGGCCGTGCAGCCGGGTGTCTGCGAGAGCGGCCGAGAGCCGATGGAGCGCCTCGGTGCGATCCCGACCTTTGACAATAATCTTGGCAAGCAGCGGATCGTAGAAAGCAGAAACCTCCGTGCCGCGTTCCACCCAGGTTTCGTTGCGCGCCGACGGCGCGAAATGCACATCGGTGAGCGTACCGGCAGCGGGCTGGAAATTCCGGCCCGGATCCTCGGCGTACACGCGGACTTGGATCGATGCGCCCTGCGGAGCAGCGGTCCATTTCGAGAGATCGAGTTCGCCGGCGGCGGCGAGCAGCATCCACTCCACGAGATCGACGCCCGTGACTTCCTCAGTGACGCCGTGCTCGACTTGGAGACGCGTATTTACCTCTAGAAAATAAAATTCCCCCGTATCATTGTCATAAACGTATTCGACGGTTCCCGCGTTTTGGTAGCCGGCGGCAGTGCCGAGCCGTGCGGCGGTTTCGAGTAAACCGGTGCGTTGAGTGGTAGTGAGACCGGGCGCGGGCGTTTCCTCGATCACCTTTTGGTTCCGGCGTTGGACCGAGCAGTCGCGTTCGCCGACGGCGACGACGTGGCCTTTGCCATCGCCGAAAATCTGCACCTCGACGTGGCGGGCGTGTTCGACGAATTTCTCGAGAAAGATGCCGCCTTCTTTAAAATTATTTTTGGCGAGCCGACCCACAGCCGCGAAGGCAGCGGAAAGTTCCGCCGGTTTACGGATGAGCGACATGCCGATGCCACCGCCACCTGCGGTGCTCTTCAACATCACGGGGTAGCCGATGCGCGCGGCTTCGGTGCGGGCGTGGTCCTCATCGCGGAGCAACTCCGAACCGGGCAGCAGCGGCACGTGGTGCTGCTGCGCGATGGCGCGAGCGGCGTGCTTCAAGCCGAACATGCGCATTTGGTCGCCGGTCGGGCCGATGAAGATCACGCCGGCGGCAGCGCAGGCGTCGGAAAAACCAGGATTCTCCGAGAGAAAACCGTAACCGGGATGGATGGCCTGAGCGCCGACGGATTTGGCGACGGCGATAATTTTGTCACCGTCGAGATAACTCTGCGCGGCGGGCGCGGCGCCGATGTGCACAGCTTCGTCGGCCTGCTGAACGTGGAGAGAATGTTTATCGGCATCGGAGTAAACCGCGACGGACTGCACGCCCATTTTGCGGAGTGTACGGATGACGCGACAGGCGATAGCGCCGCGATTAGCAATGAGAACTTTGGTGAACATGGGGAACGAGGCAGTAGTTGGAAACTGGAATTTGGTAATTGGTCGCTAAACGGCAGCGAGAGTGGTAGCCGGTTGGCCGTGGCAAAATTCGCGCTCGAAAATCTTAGAGTCTATGCGATGGCCGAGGAGTTGGCCGATCTGGTTTGGGATGCGGTGGTTCTTTGGGAATCTTTCGCCAAAACCACAGTTGGTCATCAACTCGTGCGGGCGGGCTGACAGCGTCGGGGCAAATATTGCGGAAGGGTATGGACGGGCCTCGCCAGGTGATCATCAACGGTTCATTCGCATCGCGCGCGGCTCGCTGTACGAGGTCAGGCATTTTCTGCGACGCGCCGACAAACGGCGATTGCTCACGAAGGAACAGAAAGCCCCCTTGCAACGGCTGCTGAAGGAGCTGCTGCCCGCTTTGAATGCTTATCTTCGTTCTCTCGGTACTCATGATACGTAAGTCTTTATCCGGAATACCAATTACTAATTACCAACTACCGCCTCATCCCAAATCATGACCTCAATCGGCGTGGGATTGTAGGCGTTGCAGGGGTTATTGAGTTGGGGGCAGTTGGAGAGGACGCAGACAACGTCGCGTTCGGCGCGGAGCTCGACGTAATAGCCGGGAGCGGAGACACCGTCGGCGAAAGTGAGGCGGCCGTCGGGGGTGACGGGTACGTTCATGAAAAAATTAATATTGCAGGTGATGTCACGCTTCCCGAGATCAGGCCGCCACGCGTGGACGCCGCAGATAAAACTGTCGCGGCAGGCGTGCATGTATTCCTTGTCGAGTGAATAGCGCATGGTGTTACTCTCGCGGGAACACGCGCCACCGAGCGTATCGTGACGGCCGCAGGTGTCGGCGACGATGGTGAGCAACTCATCGCCCATCGTGGAAATCAACTTGGTGCCGGTGCTGAGGTAGAGCGCGGCTTGACGTTGAATAGTATCGGACGCGCTGTAGCGGTTGGCCGGATCGTTTGCGTCGTAGAAAAGGGTATCGGCGGCCTGGTTGCCTTCCACGTCGACGATGCGGAGCGTTTGACCGTGTTTGATCTCGTACGTCCACGGATCGCCGGCGGGAATGACGTGGCGATAGATCGCGTCGGCAGGAGAAAGGGTGCTGGTGGTCATGGAGGTGAATATTTTTTGATAGGGCACGATATCCCTAACGCGTCGGGAATGGTGAGCGGCGGATTAGGGATAATCCGCCCTACCCTCGTAGTGCGTGATAATTTTCCGTGTTGATAAATGCGCGTTCGTTTTCGGGCCGGGATCGGCGGCAGGCATCGTCGGCGACAGCCGGTTGGGGGCGGAAAACTTCCAAGCGAACGTCACGCGGGTGATAAGTCGGATCGGGATCGAGCGGATGTTGGCAAGTGTTGAGCACAACCAGAGTATCCATTTCGAAACGCAGCTCGATGAAATCGCCGGCATTGGAATTGCCAGGGACAAACGTCAGGCGACCAGCCTCGTCGGAGACCACTTTGCTGAAGAAATTCAAGTTCGGCACGAGATCGCGCTGACCCAGACCCCACTTCGTGAGTTCAATGAGGAAGGAATTTCGGCCGTTGCGGTGGTAATCATTCCGGGCGCTTTGATAATTTTTCTCGCCGTACTTGGCGGCGACGAGTTTGGCATCGGACGCGCCACACACAGTCTCATGCCAACCCACGGTGTCGGCGGTGATGGAGGCGAGGATCCGGCCCATGTCGGAATGAATACAATAGGGATGGCGCAAATAAAAGATGTGCTGGCCCTTGAGGGTGTCGGGCAGGTTGTAGCGCTCGCTCGGGACGTCGGCATTGTAGAGGAGCAAACCGACATTGGCGCCGGCCTCCAGCGCGGTGAGCCGGAGCGTTTTGCCGCGTGAGACCACCCCCGACCAGAGACCCGAATGGGTCAGGGTTTTCGTGAAGAGCGCGGCGGCGGGAGCATTATTGATGACGGGGTCCATGCGGATGAGGTGTTACGTTTGTGTCTGTTCGTGTTACGTCAAGAGTTGATAACGATCATCATTCGCATGGGATTATTGCAGGGCCGGCGCTTGGGGCCGTGCCATTTTCGCGGGTCGCGGCACGGCCCCAAGGGCCGGTCCTACACCCAGCACATTGGTTTGATCACAATGGGTGGATGTTTGCGGTTGCATACAACAGCTCAGAGCAGCGGGGGCATCGCCGTTGCGGTGAGGCTGAGTTTGGCATGCTTCACGCCCTTGCAGGCGGCCAGTTTGTCGGCCAAGCGGCGGAGCTCGCGCGCCGGCCCCTGCACGAGCAGCACTTCCAGGGATTGATCGTGTTCCAGATAGACATGCATCGAGGTGACGACCATGAGGTAATTCTGGTGCTGGATATCGGCGAGTTTGCGCTGGAGATTCCGCTTCCGGTAATCGTACACGAGGCTGATGGTACCGGCCATGCTCTTGGCGCCGAGTTCGCGAGCGTGCTCGGTCAACTGCTCCCGGGCCATCTCGGCAATGGCGTGCGAGCGATTGGGGAGCTTGCGTTGGACGACCATATCGTCGAGTTCGTCGAGCAGATCGGACGGCAGGGAAACACTGAAGCGGGCGAGTAGGGGTTGGCGGCGGGGCATAGTAGTTACGCTCAACTTGGGGGACAGGGAGGTGTCAGCCAATGGCAAACTGTGGGATCGCATTATCATTCGACGTCATCGCCGACCGGGGTGAGCCGGACGATCGGCAGTTTTTCGTAAACTAAATCGACGCGCGGATGGATGAGTTCTTCCAAGCGGCGGCGGGTGGCGAGAAACTCGGGTGAATTAAACTGCTCGGCACTGCGGGGGCGAGGCACGGACACTTCGATCACTTCCTGCACCTCGCCCGGATGAGCCTTCAACACGATGATGCGATCAGCCAGATAGATGGCTTCATCCAGATCATGCGTGATAAAGAGAATGGTGACGTCGACGTTGCGCCAGATTTCGAGCAAGTGCGCCTGCATTTGCGCACGCGTTTGCGCATCGAGGGCGCCGAAAGGTTCGTCCATCAGCAACACGCGCGGATTCGGCGCGAGCGCGCGGGCGATGGCGACACGTTGTTTCATGCCACCAGAGAGTTGGGCGGGATAGGTGTCCGCGAATTTCGAGAGACCAACCAGCGCCAGCCATTCCAGCGCCTTCCCTTCCGCTTCCAACTGACTCATCCCGCCCATTTGGAGCCCGAACATGACATTGCGTTTCACCGTGAGCCATGGGAAGAGCGTGTAGCCTTGGAAAACCATGCCGCGTTCAGAGGAAGGGCCGCGCGATTCCTTGCCATCAACCAACAGGCGACCGGACGTGGGCACGTCCAAACCGGCGATGATGCGGATCAGCGTGGATTTTCCGCAACCTGATGGGCCGATCACGCAGACCAATTCACGACGATGGATCTTGAGGGAGATGTCACGGAGCGCGGTCACGGGGCCGTTCTTGCCCGCGAATTGGCGGCCGAGTTTTTCGATTTCGAGGACAACCGGGCGTGCCTTGAGACGCTGAAAGCGTTCCGTCACGCCAAGCGATTGCCGGAGATAATCGGTGGTTGGCGCAGGTGAGTTCATGCTTCCACCGCCTTTTGCGGGAAGAGCCAGCGCAGAAACCGTCCCAAACGACTGGGCGGATTAAGTTGCCAGGGGAAAAGTCGCCGGCCAATAAACGCGAGCCCCTGATCGGTCATGAGCCCGATGAGGCCGATCATGATAATCGCGGCGTAGACATTTTCGAAATTCCGGTACTTGGCCTGTTGATTGATGAAAAAAGTGATCCCGCTGCTCACGCCCACGACTTCAGCCACGATCAGGTAAGTCCACGCCCAGCCGAGCAAGATGCGTTGATCGTTGTACAGATCGACCAGACAACTCGGCACGATGACGCTGAGTAATAACTGACGGCGGTTGGCCCCGAGTGTTTGGGCCGCTTCGACCAGAGCCGGTTCGTGACGGCGCACGGTGTTACCGATAACCAGAACCTGCTGGAAAAAAGTACCGATCACGATGATCGCCATTTTAGGGGCATCGAAAATCCCCAGCACCGCCACGGCCAGGGCGCCAAAAGCCGGTGCCGGCATATAGCGGATGAAATCAATCACCGGTTCCGTGAGTCGTGCGATCGGCGGATAAGCGCCGCAAAGAATGCCCAGGGGCACGCCGAGCAAAGATGAGAAAACGAAACCGAGCACGATCATCTTGATACTTAACCAAAGGCTTTCATGCAGCCAGCGATCGCCGCGGAGGATCGGCTTGGTTTGAAACGCCGTGATGAAAGCCTGCGCCACTTGGTGCGGTGCGGGCAGGAAAACGGGATTAGCCCGCTCGCCCTCGGCAGCGTGCCCGCCAGAGGTCACGACTTTCAGATTTTCCTCCGCGAAAACTACGCGTTCAACCAGCAAGCCGGTTTTAAACCACGCCACGTCGCCAGCGGACGACACCCGGATAAGCGGATGCCAAATCCACGGGACGTAGCTGACGATCGCCCAGACTGCGATGGGGAGCAGAAAAGACAAAACCGTCAGCGTAAAACGGATGCTCGCCGCAGGTTCTTTGCCCACGGTAAGCCAGCGAGATGATAGCATGAGACTAAATCCGGCGGGGCCGGACTAGGTTGCGAGAATTACTTCTTTCCTAGAGCGATAGCCTCGGCGGTCAGCTTGGCATCGATGTAGGCGGAGACATCCTGAGATTCCTTATAGACGGCATTCTTCACGTTGAAATCATTGGCCACAGAGGTGGAGGAAGTCAGTGAACCGAAGCCCGTGGCTTTGCTCGCAATGATTTCAGCACTCTCGGCCAGCGAGAGGAAACGGGTGCCGCTGATGAACGCCGCATAATCTTCCGGCGTCGAACCGGTGCGGGCCGCCATGATTTTCAAGGCATCGGCCTTGGTCTCCGGATTGCTGATGTAGGCCAGCACCTTGTCCCAAACGGAAACTAATTTGACCCAGTCGGCGCGGTGTTGGGCGAGGCTTTGGGGGGAGACCGTGATCGTATCGTAGATGAGTCCGGGTTCATCGGCGCTGGTGTAGATCGCGGTGGAACCGGCAAGAGCCTTGAGGGCCTGACCCGCGTTGGGCTGCCAAGCAGCGATGGCATCAACCTGACCGGAGGCGAGGACTTGAGGAGTCTGACCAGTAGGCGTGTTGACAATTTCGATATCGGCTTCGGTCAGGCCGGCCTTCTTCAGGGCGTTGAGCAGCATGAGATGTTCGACGAAGCCGACCTCGATGCCGATTTTCTTACCTTGCAAATCCTTGACCGACTTGATGCCCGCTTTGGCAATGATCATGTCGTTACCGTTGCTGTAGTCAGTGAGCATGATGATAACGTTCTTTGGGCCGGCCGCACCAGTCACCAGCGCATCGCCGTTGGTCACCATGACCGCATCGACCTTGCCGCCAGAGAAGGCTTCCATCGAAGGACCGTATTCAAACCAAAGAAACTCCGCATCCACGCCCGCCTGCTTGATCCAGCCTTTTTCGATAGCGACCTGCCAAGCAACCCAACCCGGCCAGTCACTGTAGGCGATTTTCAGCGGCGCGGCCTGGAGAACCGAGGCCAAGGAAGTGAGAGCGAGAACGACAAGACAGGTGAACCGGCGAGGGAGGTGCATGGAGGGGGTGAGTGTTACGTTTATGTTGGAGCGTGTTACGCCCAACAGAAAGCACGTCGCATGCCGGATACGCAGGGTTTTTCAGGCCATGCGCACAATTATCCGGTTAACCCGGCAAACAGCATAAGTTTTCTTGTCATCGCGAGCCTGCCGCAGGCCGGCAGCCTGTCGTCCGTAGCCTCAGTCATCCTGATCCCGAGGAATGAGGGTGAGCTCAACTACGCCGCAAAGCGGGATATAATATAATTAACGCGGAGGACGCGTCCGTTCGACTTCGTTCAGGACGGCCTGAGCCTGTCGAATAGCCGGAGAGAGCGGAGCCTGACGTGATTGGGCGGAAGTGGCGCGGGCTCCCGACCCGTGTGGGAGGTTTTGCTGTGTGCGTGTAGCCTCGTTTGAGGGCGCAGCCCGAAAACGGGGCCGGAAGACACCGCGCTTTCGCCTGCGGCTCAAACGCGGCTATACTCCGGCTTCCCTGTGCCCGTGGCCGTTGAGGTCAACGGCCGCTACCTGATACCCATCGCCCTTACAGGTTCAGCTCGTTTCCTCGTGCCTCCTTTCTCCACGGGCGGGGATCAGGATGGCTGAAACTGGAAAGCGGGAACGGAAGGTTGCCTTCATTCTGCCGAACGGTTCTTTCATGATCGCCATGTCACGCATTTCTCCAATCACACTGGTCATGCTCTTTTCCTCGTTCGTTTCGACTGCCTTCGCCGCAGCTCCCTCCACCTCCCTTTTGCCCACGCCTCTCGATCAATATCACGATCCGGTCAGTGCCGGTTTATGGGATGTCCTGACGCACCGCATCGCCGCGGATCCGTTCAACCTGGTGGCCTTGATCATTTTTTCAGCGTAATCAGCCACACCTTTCTCACGGCCAAAATCCGGCACTGGGCCCATGTCGTCGAGGCACGCCACGCCAAACGCCTCAGCGAACGCGAACCGGCGCAACCCGCCGACGCCAATGATGACGGCCAGCCGGATGAAGTGAGTTTTGCCGGCCAAGTGCTGCATTTTTTCGGCGAGATCGAAGCGGTCTTCGGTATCTGGGTCGTCGTGCTCGCCGGCGCGATCACGTGGTTCAAGGGTTGGCCCGCCGTGGTCGGCTACATCAGCGGCCATGTGAGTTATACGGAGCCCTTGTTTGTCGTGATTGTCATGGCGCTGGCGGCGACGCATCCCGTGCTCGCGCTCGCCGAACGCTGCCTCAGCGCCGTGGCGAAACTCGGACGCGGCACCCCCGGCGCGTGGTGGCTGGCGATTTTAATCATCGCTCCGCTCTTGGGCTCCTTGATAACAGAACCGGCAGCGATGACGATCGCCGCACTGCTACTCGCACAGCAATTCTATGAGTTGAAGCCCAGTCCGCGCTTCGCCTACGCGACGATCGGGCTGCTCTTCGTCAACATCTCCGTCGGCGGCACGCTCACGCACTTCGCCGCACCGCCGGTGATCATGGTCGCGCATACGTGGAACTGGGGACTGCTCCATATGCTCACGCATTTCGGCGTGCGCGCCGTGCTCGGGGTCGTCATTTCCACCCTGCTCTACTATTTCATCTTCCGGCGTGAACTCGCCGCCCTCGCGGTGCGGGCCGCCGAGCAGAAAACTCCAACTCAGCGTCCGCCCGCTCCGGCTTGGATTACGCTGGTGCAACTCGGATTTTTAGCCTTCACGGTTTGGCAAGCGCATCATCCGGTGATGTTCATCGGTGCCTTTCTATTCTTCCTGGCCTTCGCCCAAGCCACCGCCCATCACCAGAGCAAGGTGGATTTAAAATCCCCCATTTTAGTCGGCTTCTTCCTCGCCGGACTCGTCATCCACGGCGGTCTGCAAGCGTGGTGGATCGAACCGATCCTCAGCCGTCTGGGAGAAGTCCCGCTGTTCCTGAGTGCCATAGGGCTCACCGCTTTCAACGACAACGCCGCCATCACTTTTCTGGCCACGCTCGTGCCGGGCTTAACCGACTCGTTGAAATTCGCCGTCGTCGCCGGTGCCGTCACCGGTGGTGGCCTGACCGTGATCGCGAATGCCCCCAACCCAGCAGGCCAGGCCATTCTCGCGCGCTATTTTCCCAATGGCGTGGCTCCACTCCGTCTCCTCGCCGCCGCTCTGGCGCCGACGGTGATCATGGCAGTATGCTTCTTGGCGTTTTGAACCCCCTGCATGATCGTTCCCGGCCTCCACGCCGATTGTCGCGTTGCGGTTGGCTTGTCTGATTTTCACAGGGATTTTTTTCGCAAAACAAAAATTTTCTTGGCATATCGCTATTGCAGGTGTCTCGTCTTTGCGGGGTCGCTCACGTTTCGCCGCCCCGTGTTTCATCAAGTGCACTCGACTTCGGATACGTGAGCGGCGTCATCGCCCCGGGCTCTCCGGGGCCCGCGGTCACGGCCGCGTCAACGCTCACCAGCCACCGCCTGCGACTCACAGCCTGCGGCGGCAAAACCCAAAACAGTTATGTCAGTCTTGCTCCCTGAGTCTGCGCTACCGCGCATCGGCATGGTTTCCACGCATGGTTATGTCGCCGCCGAGCCTCCGCTCGGTGCGGCCGACACCGGCGGCCAGGTCGTCTACGTCATCGAATTGTCCAAGAAACTTGCCCAGCTCGGCTTCGAGGTCGATATCTGGACCCGACGTTTCGAGGACCAGCCCGAGATCGATGTGATCAATGAACGTGTCCGGGTCATCCGCGTCCCCTGCGGCGGACTTAAATTCCTCGACAAGGAATACCTCGTCCGCCACCTCGGCGAGTGGTCCGAGCACGCGCTGCGCTTCATCAAAAAGCACCAGCTCAAATACCAGTTCTTCAACAGTCATTACTGGGACGCCGGCTTTGCGACCCAGCGGCTCGCCGAAGCACTGGACGTACCGCACGTGCATACGCCGCACTCGCTCGGCCTCTGGAAAAAACAGCTGATGGAAAAGGATTATCCGGATGATGCGGCGCAATTCGAACTGAAATACAATTTCACCCAACGCATCAACGAAGAGACTTTGCTCTATCAGAACTGCGACGAAGTCATCGCCACGACCCCGCCACAGGTGGACATGATCACCACCGACTACGGCGCGCCCGCCGAGCAAGTGCGCATGATCCCGCCCGGCTATGACGACAACCGTTTCTTCCCGGTCGGCGCTTCCTCCCGCAAGGCCATCCGTCAACGGCTGGGTTTTGAAGGCAAAGTCGTACTGGCGATCGGCCGGCTCGCCCGCAACAAGGGCTACGATCTGCTGATCGATGCCTTCACCCTTGCCGCTTCCCGCCTGCCCGATGCCACGCTCTATCTCGCCGTCGGTGGAACCCAACTCAATCCCGCCGAGCAGAAAATCCTCGACGATCTCAAGGCCCAGGTCGCCACCCTCGGCCTTACTGAGCGCGTAAAGTTTGGCGGCTTTGTCGCCGATACCGAACTCGCCGATTACTACCGCGCAGCCGATGTGTTCGTGCTCAGCAGTCGCTACGAACCCTTCGGCATGACGGCCATCGAGGCCATGGCCTGCGGCACGCCGACGGTTGTCACCACCCACGGCGGACTCTACCGCGCCGTCACATTCGGCCGGCACGCGCTCTATGCCGATCCGTTCGACAAGGAAGATCTCGGCATTTCCATCGTCAAAGTGCTGAAGCACCCACGGCTCTCGGCCCGGCTCGCCCGCATGGGCGCGCACAAAGCCCGGAGCCTTTTCACCTGGACCGGCATTGCGCAGCAGCTCATCAGCCTGATCGAGGAACGCGCCACTGCCCTCGCCTTCACCGACAACGAATGGGACGAACCTTGGAACGATGGAGACTGAATGAGAAAACCATCCCGTCGTCCGAACCCGCCCGATGGGCACCAACGGGCGCTTGGAAGAATCCAAAACCTGAATACGCTCAAACCATGACTCTGAAAAAAGCCGCCGCTCGCTCCGTCCTCGGCCGGGTAAAAGTATCGTATCCGCGAATCCAACACCTGCTGGTGCCCCTCGATTTTTCCGGCAAATCCCGCCAGGCCCTGCGCTACGCCATTCCGCTCGCCCAGAAATTCACGGCCAAGATTCACCTCGTCCATGTGCTGCCGCCATCCGGCAAGACCACCAAGGATGAACAAAATGACCAGCGAATGATCGCGCTCAAGCGCCTGACCCAAATGTCCGTGCAACTTCTTCCGCCCCGTCTCCGTGCCGAGAACGCGGTCCTGTCGGGCAAGCCGGCCGAGGCGATCCTTTCCCTCGTGGAGAAAAACAACATCGATTTGATCGTGTTAACCACCAAGGGCGGCAGCGGTCTGCGGCGAGCCCTCGTCGGCAGTACGGCCGAGCACATCATGCGCCACGCCCCGTGTCCTGTGATGTCGCTCCGCCGCACCTAACCCAGTCAGCCGGCGCGCCGCCATGCAAACCATCGATTACACCATCATCATCGTTTATCTCGTTGCGCTGGCGGTCATCGGGTTGGTGCTGACGCGCAAGGCCGGCCAGAGTGCGGAACATTATTTTCTCGGCGGCCGGGCCATGCCGTGGTGGGCGCTCGGTTCCTCCGGGATGGCGAGCAATCTGGATGTAGCGGGCACGATGACCATTGTCGCGCTGATCTACCTTTACGGCCTGCACGGTTTCTTCATCGAAATGCGCGGCGGCGTGGTGCTGCCGATCGCGGTGTTTCTCGCGTTCATGGGCAAATGGCACCGCCGGAGTGCCGTGATGACCACAGCCGAATGGATGCTCCTGCGCTTCGGCGAAGGCGGGCAGGGCCGGGCTGCCCGGATCACGGCCGCTCTGACCTACCTTGTGATCACCGTGGCGATGACGGTTTTTTTCTTCACCGCCGGGGGACGGTTCCTGGCCGAATTTTTTCCCTTCACCCCGTGGCAATGCACGCTGGGGATGGCTTTGTTGGCCTTTAGCTACACCCTGGTCGGCGGACTTTATGGCGTCGTCTGGACGGATGTTTTCCAAGCTGGTATCATTGGGGGGGCGGCCGTCTATCTCTCGGTGGTCGCTGCCGGTCAGGTGACGCCTGAATTGCTCGCCGCCTGGCCCGGCGCCCAATTCAACCAGTTCATCCCCCGCCTCAGTGCGCCCGGGCTCGCTCCCTACGAAGCGTTCGGCTGGTTCCTCGCCGTGTGGGCGTTCAAGGGCGTGCTCGAAGGTCTGGGCGGGAGCGGCGGTTCGGCCTATATGGCGCAGCGCTATTACGCGGCGCGTTCCGATGCCGAGTGCCAAAAAATCGGCATGCTCTGGACCGTGCTCTTCGCCTTTCGCTGGCCCATGGTGCTGGGCTTTGCCGTGCTCGCGATCCGGCTCGGGGTCCCGACCGGCGATCCGGCAGCGGCCGAGCGCGTGCTGCCCATCGTGCTCAACTCCGAGTTTTTCCCCTCCGGCGTTCGCGGCCTGATGATAGCGGCTTTGCTCGCGGCGGCCATGTCCACTTTTGACAGCACCATCAATGCCGGAGCCTCCTATCTGGTGAAGGACATCTACGAACCGCTGCGCGGTCCCGGGCATGACCGCGAATTGGTCTGGGCGGGCTATGCCGCTTCTGCGTTCATCGTCATCCTCGGCCTCGTTATCGCCCAAATAGCAGGCGCCTCGGTGCTCGGGGTGTGGGTGAATATCGTGATGCTGCTCTTTCCGGCGTTCCTCGTCCCCTTTGCGCTGCGCTGGTATTGGAGCCGGTTCAATGGCGCGGGTTTTGCCGCCGGCGTGACCGGAGGCTTCCTGGCCGCGCTGATCTTTTTTCTGCTGAATCCGCCGGATTGGAACGAAGCCCAACAATTTTTGGCCATCGCGGCCTGCTCCCTTGTCGTCTCGGTCGCCGCCACCTTCGTCACGGCTCCCGTTGCGACCGCTACGCTGCATAATTTTTACCGCCAGGTGGCTCCGTTTGGCTTCTGGCCCAGTGCCTGGCGGCAGGCCCACCGGGCAGAACACCGGGCGGATGTGATCCGGCTCGGAGCCGCTCTTCTCTGGCAATTGCTCACGTTTCTTCTGCCCATGGGGATGGTCCTCGGCCTTTGGAGCGCGGTGTTGCCTGCGGGCTTGGCCTGGGCTGGGCTGACGTATTACCTGATCCGACAAATCCGGGTAACCGGGGTCCAGGCAAATTCCGCCGCCTGCCCGAAAAGCATTCAACCTTCCTCTTCATGACCGACTCATCCGCCGTCCGCCTCTTCAGCACCGACCTCGACGGCACCTTGCTCGGCAATCCCGAGGCGACCCAGCGCTTCAAGGCCGCTTGGACCGCGCTTTCCCCTGCGGCCCGACCACTCCTTGTCTACAACACCGGCCGGCTGGTCGACGACCTCCGCCGTTTCGTCGACAATGGTACTTTGCCCGCCGCAGAATTCTACATCGGCGGCGTCGGCACTCAGATCTTTGACGTGAAAGCCGGCCGGATGCTCGACGAATTGCACGCGCACCTCGCCGAGGGCTGGGACTTGGCTCGCGTGCGCGAGATCACCGCCCGATTCCCCGGCGTGCGTCCGCAGCCCGATGAATTCCAACACGAATTTAAATCGAGCTGGTTTCTCGACCGCGCCACGCCCGCCACCATCCGTGAACTCAAGCGCCAGATCGCTGACACCGGGCTGAAGGTGAAGATCGTTTATTCCAGCTCGCGCGATCTCGACGTGCTCCCGCGCAACGCCACCAAGGGCGGCGCGCTTTCGTGGCTGTGTACGCGGCTCGATGTGCCGCTCGATTCCGTGCTCGTCGCCGGCGACACCGGCAACGACTCGAGCATGTTCCGTCTACCCGGCGTGCGCGGCATCATTGTCGAAAACGCCCTCCCCGAACTCTTCGAGGCCACCGTCGATATCCCCACCTACAGTTCGCGCCAGATCATCGCCGACGGCGTGCTCGACGGCCTCTGCCACTACGGCGTCGTCTGCGTGTTGCCGACCAAGGAAAAAACCCGGCTCAAGCAGTCTGATCTCGATCCGGCTTTGAAGATGCTCTTCACCAGCACCCAGCTCGGCACCCTCAACGATCAGGAGAGAGCCTTTCTCCGGACCGCCTACGAAAAAGCCCTCGTCGCCCTGAGAAAAAACATCACGCCCCTCGGCTTCTCGGCCTGCTCGCTGGCCGACAATGTGGTGACCGGCACCGACGTGAACTACCGCAGCGTCTGGGCCCGCGATGGCGCGATTACGGTTTGGAACACGCTGCACATCGAGGACGAGGATATCCGCGCCGCCCAGATCGCGACGCTTGAAACCCTCCTCAACGCCGCGACGCCCAACGGCCAGATCCCGGCCAATGTCCGCATCGATACGGGCGAGCCCGACTATTCCGGCGTCGGCAACATCGCCTCCATCGACAGCGGTCTTTGGGTCATCATCGCCCTCTACAATTTTGCCGCCCGCACCGGCGACCACACACTGCTCTACCGTCACGCCGACCGGCTGCAAAAAGTCATGAACTGGCTCAGTGCGCAGGATTCCAACAACGACGGCCTGCTGGAGATACCCGAGGCCGGCGACTGGACCGATCTTTTCGGCCGCAGCTACAACGTGCTCTACGATGAGGTACTGTGGTTCCGCGCCAATGTCTGCTACGGTCGGATCCTTGAACTCATGGGGCAGTTCGACCAGGCCGCCGACTACCTGCGCTGGTCGCAAAAAATTCGCGGGCGCATCCTGGATATTTTCTGGCCCACCACCACGCCGACCGACCATGCGCCGCGCCAAAACCGTTTCGCCGACCGCCAGACCGGCCTCGGCGACACCCAGTATCTCCTGGCCGAGATCACGCCGTTCGCCTTCAACTGGCGCTGCGATCCCTACGGCAACATTCTCGCCTTCCTGATGAACGTCCTCGACATCGACCGGGCCCGCACCGCTTTCCGTTTCATGTGGGGTGTCGGCGTCAACCAACCGTGGCCCGTCGCCAATCTCTACCCCGTCGTGCAAGCCGGCGATCCCGACTGGCGCGCCTACTACACCGTCAATCTCCTCAACCTCCCGCACCATTATCACAACGGTGGGATCTGGCCCTTCATCGGCGGCCTGTGGGTGCGCTTCATCCACCGGCTCGGACTGCATGAAGTCGCGTGTCGCGAACTCATCCGCCTGGCCCAACTCAATCAGCTCGGCCGCGACCAGGAATGGGAGTTCAACGAATGGGCCCATGGCCAGACCGGCCGCCCCATGGGCAAAGCCTACCAAGCGTGGTCCGCCGCGTCCTTCCTCCGCGCCTGCCACGAACTCGAGGCCGATCCGGCCAGCCAGCAAAATGAGTGAGGCGGCGCCAAGTGTCATTTGCTTCGGCGAAATCCTCTGGGATTTCCTGCCCTGCGGACTGTTTCCCGGCGGAGCGCCGCACAACGTCGCCTATCACCTCCATCAACTTGGCCTGCACCCGCATCTCGTTTCCGCCGTCGGCGACGATCTGTTGGGCGACGAATTGCGGCGTCGCCTGCGTCATTGGGGCATCTCTCTTACGGGTGTGAGCCGGCACTGCGGACTGCCCACCGGCTACGTCACCGCCACCCTCGGCGCGACGGGTGATGCGCATTACGAAATCACGCCCAGCGTCGCGTGGGACCAGATTCCCATCGGGGAAGACACCATCCGCGCGGCCGTGAAAGCCCGGGCACTCGTCTTCGGTTCGCTCGCCCAACGCTCGACCTACAACCGCGCCGCCCTCGACCGGTTGATCGCCGTGCTGCCGCCCGAAGCGCTGCGCGTCTTCGATGTCAATCTCCGCCCGCCTCACGACGATCTGCCCTTGGTGCTGGAACTCGCCCGCCGTGCCACACTACTCAAACTCAACACCGCCGAAGCCGCCCGCCTCGCCGACGACTCTCCCGGCTTCGGCCGCGAGGAAGCCCAGGTCCGCACGCTCGCCGCACGCACCGGCTGTCCCACCGTCTGCATCACCGCCGGGGAACACGGCGCGGGACTCTTGAGCGACGGCATTTGGTATTGGGTCGCCAGCCGCCCCACCCAGGTGCGCGACACCGTCGGCGCCGGCGATGCCTTTCTGGCCGGATTAATCTGCGGGCTGATTTTGCACCGCGAATCACCCGCAGTGGCCCTCGCCCGCGCCTGTCGTCTGGGCGAATTCGTGGCCAGTTGCGACGGCGCGACTCCGCCGTATCCGTAACCGCGTGGAGAAATACCTGGTGAAGATTACGTTTAGAAGTGACGGTTCGATTGTTTGAGGGAGGAAGAGGCGTCCCTGCCGAGCCAAGCGAAGAACGGCTCATCCGAAGGATGTCCGACTGTCGCTTTGCTCGGTACCGCCCAACCTTCAGATATCCTGATCCCAGCCCGTGGAGTGAGGTGGAACGAGGAAACGAGTTGAGCCCTCCACGGCACAAACCGGATGAACGGTATCGAGGTGGAGCGCGACCTTCCGACTTCGCCAAGGCTACGACGGACAAGCCGGGCGCGCTGGGTGCTGGCTCACGTCGCAAAACCCGCCCGGAGGGTCGGGTTCCTCCACTGCAGAGACACGCGCGGTGAATCTTGTGACCCGTGCCACTTCTCCCTCACGTCAGGCTCCGCGCTCTCCGCGTTAAATGTATTTTCATCCCGATTCGCAGCGGATTGAGCGCATCGTAATTCCTCGGGATCAGGATATCTAACCGCACGCATCGTCTCTTCGTTGGGTAATCCTGCTGTATAGTGCGCCTGCGCCTCATCTACCAGCGTCCCTAAAGATTTGGACTTTAGGTAGGGCGAACCCTCCGGGTGAGCCGCAGCTCGGCAGGGACGCTACGGGGTGTCGCTGACGCTCGGTAACGCCCGACCACGAGAACCCGATTTCAATAGTCCAAAAATCAAGGAACGTTGGTATTATTTCGGCCGGCGGGAGGTGCCCCAAACCAGCCAGCCGGCAAGTGCCACAAGCAAAATGAGCCACCAAAGGTAACGCAGCTCCCGCGCGGTTGCCTCGGCAAACTTCGCCGCAGCAGGAAAAATCAGCACCAGCACCACGCCGATCAGCAGCAGGGCGAGAAAGGAAAAGCCGACGCGGGTTCCCCGGTTCATCGTCCCTTCGGGGTCTGATCGGGATTTACTGCGGGGCGCCGGGCCGGGCCGGGAGCGGCGGCGGAGCGCCGAACCAGATCTTCGAGCGAGAGCAGAATATTCCCGTCGTTGCCCCCGACCACGAGCGGCGAGCGTCCGTTCCAGTTTTGCAGGATTTGCAGCTTGATGAAATCAGGATTGGCCCGGAGCGCAGTGCCGCGAACCTGGATGGCCTCGGCTTCGCCTTTCGCGCGGATGATCGCGGTGTTGGCCTCGATCTGGGCCTTGAGTTGGGTGAACTTCGCTTTTTCGGCCTCCTGTTCCTGCACCATCTTCATCTCGATCGCCGCTTCCAGTTCCGGTGAAAGGGAGAGATTGAAGATGACGAGATCGACCACCACCAGGAACTCTGCCCCGATCTTGCGCCGCGCCAGCTCGAGGGCGCGCATTTTGATTTCTTCCCGGTTCTTCACGATCTGCTCGGCGCTTTGGGTGGCCGCCACTTCCTTCAACGCCTCCTGGACGCGCGGGGCGATCAGGTTGTCGAACGGTTCGCCGGCGTATTCCTGGAAAATCTTGACCACCGAATGCTCTGGCACGCGGTAGAGCACATGCACCTCCATTTTCACCTGCTGCAAATCGGAGGAGTAACATTCGGCCGGCATCGGCCGGGTCTGCTGCCGGATTGAGATCGGCTGAATTTGGGTGATGAACGGCTGCTTGAAACCAAAACCCTCAGGTTTGAAATCCGGCGCAACCGTGCCGAGCGTCACGGATATTCCGCGCGTGCCCGGCTGCACGACGTAGGTGGCGGCTGAGGCCAGGATAACCACCACAAAAATAGAAATGGCCGCGCCCAGCAGCCGCTTCACGATTATCGGATCGAGCTCACCATCATGTGAGCCTCCGGAATTACGCTGGTTCATAGTTTGGTCTCCTCGTTGGACTGAGCTTTCTGGCCGGTGCTGAAATCACCCAAGGGCAGCATCATGTTGGCACCCGTGGCACCGGGCCCGACCACCAGCGGGGTCACACCATCCCAACGCTCGATGATCTGAAGTTCGAGCACGTTGGGATTTTCCTGGAGCGCCTTGCCGCGCAGAATGATCGATTCGGCCTCGCCCTTGGCCTTGATCACCACGGTGCTGGCCTCGGTCTGCGCCTGCTGCTGGGCGAAGCGGGAGCGGGCGGCTTCCTGTTCCTGCACCATCTTCGCCTCAATGGCGTTCTCCAGCGCCCGCGTCAGGCTGATGTCCTCGAGCACGATATCCTCGATGACCATGATCTCGCCAATTTTCCGGCGCGCGCTCTCCAGCGCCTGGCTTTTAACTTCCTCGCGTTTTTGCACAATCAGCTCGGCGGAGCGCCGCGCGGTGACTTCGTTCAACGCCTCGGCCACGCGCGGTTTGACCAGCGCCTCGAAATCCAAGCCCGCATAGTCTCGAAAGATGGCCACCACCGAGCTTTCCGGCACTCGATATAACACGCGCACATCAATTTTGACCTGCTGTAAATCCGACGAATAGCAGTCAGCGACCATCTTGGCCGTCTGCTGACGGATCACCTGCGGAGCAATCGTGGTGACAAAGGGCAGCTTGAAGCCAAAGCCCTCCGGCTTGAAAACGGGTGAGACGCGGCCCAGCAGCACTTCGACGCCGCGATGCCCCGGCTCCACCACGTAGGTGGCGGAAGATCCGGCGAGAATCAAAAAGAAGATCACCAGCGCGCCCACGGCAAATCCGACAATGCTTTTAGGATCCATAAATATTATTCTCCATTAAGGGTGAGATGAGGGGAAGTCCCTCACAAAAACCTCCCTACGGTGGTTTTGCCCAACGCGAAATTGATCGGGCAATTTGCCAGTGGGCTCCGCGCCATAGTGCCTGTCAAAGCAATTCAAATTACTCAGGGGAGATTCGCGCCGGCAGGCCGACGTTCGCGGAATATTTTGGGGATGGCCCGCCGCACCAAGGCCCTGCTAACTTCCGGACATGAACAATATTCTCATCCAGTGTGGCGTCATCCTGGTCTTGCTCGTGGTGAATGGCGTGTTCGCCATGACCGAAATCGCCGTCGTCTCCGCGCGCAAGCCCCGGCTCCGCCGGCTCGCCGAGCAGGGGAACAGCAATGCGCGCGTGGCGTTGGAACTCGCCGAGTCGCCCAACCGCTTTCTCTCCACGGTGCAAATCGGCATCACGCTGGTGGGCATCTTCGCAGGCGCCTTCGGCGGCGCGACACTGGCCACCAACCTCGCCGGGCCCATTGGCGGGGTTGCCTTGCTCGCCCCCTACACGGACAAGATCGCCTTCGGCCTGGTGGTCGCGGTGATCACCTACTTTTCCTTGGTCCTGGGCGAATTGGTACCGAAGCGCTTCGGTTTGAGCAACCCGGAAGGCGTCGCGATGATGATGGCCCGACCGATGAACTGGCTCTCACGGTTCGCCGGGCCGCTGGTGAGCTTTCTCAGCGGTTCCACGGAAGCGCTGCTGCGCGTAGTCGGTTTCAAAGCGGAGAAGGAAGTGGCCGTTTCGGAGGAGGACGTGCGCGTCATCATGCAGGAGGGCGTCCGGGCCGGGGCGTTCAACAAGGTCGAAAGCCAAATCGTCCACAGCGCGCTGGAGCTCGACCAATTGCCCGTGCGCGAAATCATGTCACCACGCGCGAAAGTCATCTGGTTGAACCAGGAAGACCCGCACGACCAGGTCTGGCACAAGATTGTCGTGAGCAATCACTCCCACTTTCCGGTTTATCAGGGCAACCGCGACAACACCGTGGGCATCGTTTCGGTGAAGGCGATTTATGCGAACCTCGCTGCGGGAGCGGGCGTCGAGCTGAAAAACCTGATGGTTCCCCCGCTCGTCGTACCCGAGTCGCAAACCGTGTTGCAGCTCGTGGAAAGCTTCAAGCAAAGCGGCAAGCACATCGCACTCGTGACGGATGAGTTTGGCGGCATGGTCGGTCTCGTCACGTTGAACGACGTGATGGAAGCGGTCGTGGGCGAGTTTCCCTCGCAAGGCGAACGCGCGAGGCCCGAGGCAAAAAAACGCGCCGACGGTTCCTGGCTGATTGACGCGATGATTGATCTGGCCGCCGTCGAACGGGCCCTCCCCCACTTGAAGTTCGGGGCCGAGGCCTACACCGAATACCAAACGCTCGCAGGTTATGCCGTGAAAACCCTCGGTCACATCCCAAAGGAAGGCGAAACCTTCGAAGCCCAAGGCTACATCTTTGAGATTCTCGACATGGACAAGCACCGCGTGGACAAAATACTCGTGATGCCGGTCAAGGTCGGAAGCGATGGGCCCAAATAATTTTCCACCGTGACCGGTGTGAACGCAGCGGTCGCACCCAGTATCTCGTCCGCGCCAGACCCGGGATTTCACCCAAGCTCGCCGACGCCACTGAGAGGCATCACGGCTGCCTGCCAATCCGTGATTCTTTGAACCGAGCCCATCCGAGCGACGACCTTAGGGTATAAACCGATGGACCGAGATCCCCGACAAATTCTAACCGAGTGGCTGGTGCTCGCTGCGCAAGCAAGCGACGAGGCGGCCTTCCGGGATTTGCACGGTCTCTGGCAAGCCGACCTGCGCCGGCTAACCCAAGTACGCGTGGAGCACTCCGCAGCCACCGACGAAGTTTTGACGGATGTGTGGCTCGCCATCGCCCGCGGACTGTCCCGGCTCGGCGATCCCGCGTGTTTTCCGCGCTGGGCATTTCGAATCGTAGAGCGACGCAGCGCCGACTGCATCAGACAGCGATGTCGGGCCCGTCAGCTCGCGCTCGCCCCGGCCGCGCCCGCCACCACCGTAATCTCGCGAAAAAGTTCAGGCTCTCCTCTTTCACAACACCGGCTGAATTCCTCCGTTTCGTACCTGCAATCAGTCTTGGTATTTGCGTAATGCCCCCCGCCGTGCTTCAATTTCTCCCAGCAACATCAAACAAGCAGGAGACACCATGGAAACTCACTTCCCCAATATGGATAATGCACAAAGCCGCCTCGCCCGTGAACGCGTGTTGGATGATCTCAAGACCCTCGCCGCCGACGCCGAAGCCCTGCTTCGGGCCACCGCTAGCGACGCCAGCGACAAAGCGCAGGAAGTCCGCGCCAAGCTGACCGCCACGCTCGAGAAAGCGAAAACGACCTACGACGACCTGCAGACTCAGGGAATCGCCACCGCGAAAGCCGCCGCGAAAAAAGCCGACGATACGATCCGGGCCCATCCCTACGAATCCATCGGCATCGCCTTTGGCGTAGGCATACTTCTCGGCGCGCTGCTGCGGCGTAAATAATTGCGATGCCTGAGAACGGCTCCAGTGTCGGCGGGGTGATGAATTCTGTTCACCGGTTCGGCACGTCGTTGCTGGGGCTCGTGCAAACGCGCGCAGAACTGTTTGTCGTCGAACTGCAGGAGGAAAAACTCCGCGCCATCTCGCTGCTGTTGTGGCTCGCCCTCGCTCTCAGCCTCGCCATGGCGGGGGTGTTTGTCGCCATCGGCATCCTCGCTCTCTATCTCTGGCAGATCGCCGGTTACCCCGGACTGGTCGGTTTGGCCGCTGGAACTTTCGCGGTGGCGGCCATCATTTTCTGGAGCATTCGCCACCGTATTCTCCGCGGGCCGCAACCCTTCGCGGAAACCCTCGGCGAGTTCCGCAAGGATGCCGCCTCCCTCCGCCGCCCCGAATGAACGACCTCGCCACCCGCAAGCGCCTGCTGGTTGCCCAGGCTGATCTGCACCGCCAGCTCTTGGCGCTGGAGCGAACCCAATTGGGCGCCCGCTGGGAAACGGCGAGTTCCTTTATGGACCAAAACCGCTGGTGGCTGATCGGTGGTGCCGCAATCGTTGGCGGGCTGAGCGTCCGTCATTGGCGCGGGCTGGCGCAATGGGTGCCAACCTTGGCCGCCACCTGGCGGGCGCTGAAAAAATAGCCCCCGAGCACGCGCCCGTAGGCTCAGCTATCCTGACCCCAAGGAATTAGAGTGAGCTCAACTGCGCCGCGATTTGGGATGAAATACAATTAACACGGAGAGCGCGGAGCCTGTCGTGATGGAGAAGTGGCACGGGTCACAAGATTCACCGCGCGTGCCTTTGCAGTGGTGGAACCCGACCTCCGGGCGGGTTTTGCAACGTGAGCCAGCACCCAGCGCGCCCGGCTTGTCCGTCGTAGCCTTGGCGAAGTCGGAAGGTCGCGCTCCACCTCGATACCGTTCATCCGGTTGGTGCCGTGGCCGGCTCAGCTCGTTCCCTCGTTACCCCTCTCTCCACGGGCTGGGATCAGGAGGTCAGAGCCTCGATCAGAACGGCCAGAACTTCGGGATGAACCAGACCGAGAGCAGCCAGAACATGAGGTTAAGCGGCAGGCCGATCTTCAGGTAGTCCGCGAAGCGATAACCGCCCGGGTGCTGGACCATCGCGTTGGTCTGGTAGCCGACGGGAGTGCAGAAACTCGTCGAGGCGGCAAAGCATACGGCCATGAGGAAAGGGCGTGAATCCACGCCGAGCGCGGCCGCGACCGCGAGCGCAACCGGCGCGAGCAAGACCGCCGTGGCGCTGTTGCTGATGAACTCGGTCAAGATCGCGGTGACCAGATAGACCACCGCCAAGGTGACCCAGGGACCAAACGAGCTCGTCACCGCCAACGTGCCTTGGGCCAGAATCGCCGCCGCCCCGGATTTCTCCAGCGCCAGTCCCAACGGCAGAGCACCGGCCAACAAAAAGATGACCCGCCAGTCAATCGCCTCGCAGGCTTCTTCGATCGACAGACAGCGCGTCGCCACCAAAGCGACACAACCGAAAATGGCCGAAGCCAGAATCGGCACGATGTTGAGCGCCGCCAAAATCACCACCGTGGCGAAAATCCCCAACGCCAAGGGGATTTTGGAACGGCGCAGTGACGGCTCGTCGATGCGATCAAGCATGAGAAAGCCCGGATCATTCCGCAGACGGGCGATTTCATCGCGTGGCCCGAGCAGCAGCAGCGCGTCGCCGAACTTCAGCCGTTGCGCATCGAGTCGCTCGCTCACCACGCTATCGCCGGTCTGCACGCCCAACACCATGCAGCGGAACTGGCGGTGAAATTCGACTTCCCCCAGGGTCTGACCAATGAGCCAGGAACGCGGTGCGACCACCGTTTCGGCCAGCCGCATTTCCTGATCGCCCGGGGAATTTTCGGCAAAACGAAATTCGTGCTCGCTCTCAAGTTTCCATGCGGTGCGCAACGCCATCAGATCGGCGGCCGGTGCCTGCACCAGCAGCATATCACCCGCCTGAATGGCCCGTTCCGGCGTAGGCCAAACCGGCTGTCCTTGGCGCAGCGCCGCGAGCAGATGGATCTCAGGAGTCGCCAGAATTTTGCTTTCCCCCACCGTTTTTCCAATCAACCCCGAGACCGGCGAGACCCGCAGCTCAGCCACATAATCGGCCACTTGGTAGCTCTGCACAAGATTGCGGCTCGGCCGGTCGGGCAGCAGCCATCGGCCGAACACGAGGAGGTACGCCAGCCCCGCCACGGTCAGGATGAGGCCGAGCGGGGCGAATTCAAAAAGCTGAAACGCCCCGTGGCCACCACGCTCGGAGATCGAACTGACCAGCAAATTGGTCGAGGTGCCGATGAGCGTGCAGACTCCGCCAAATTGCGCCGCGTAAGAAAGCGGAATCAACAAGCGTGAGGGGGCGAGGCCACTGCGAGCGCAGGCCGTCAGGACCACCGGCAGAAAAATCGCCACCGCTGCCGTGTTGTTGATAAACGCAGAAATCAGACTCACGACCACCATCATCCCGAAGGCCAGCAACAGCGGATAACGCGCCGTCCGGGCCAGCCACGGCCCGAGCCAGGCGATTGCCCCGGTGGATTGCAATCCGGCACTGAGCACAAACATGGCGGCGACGACGATGGTCGCAGGATTGCTGAAACCAGAAACCCCTTCCTCCAGCGTGATCCAGCGTCCGGGTTTGATCCATGGCAACAAGGGTTGCAGCAGCGCGACGAGCATCAGCACCGCCAACATCATCATGGCGACAAGTGCGCTCGGATAACGCTCGGACACAAACAGTGTCACCGCGATCACGACGATAAGCAGGACGAGGACGATCTCCATCGCCTCAGGATGGAAGAGCCGGACGGCCGGTGTCGAGCCCGCGAGCCGGGAAATTCCCTAAAAAACCAATCGCCCAAACTTCGCCTACACATCGCCCAGCTGCGGCCGGAGAATAATCTCCTCCACCACAGTGCGGCGACCCAAGCGGTAAACATCCAAAATCGCGCGGGCGACATCCTCGGCCGGCATGATGCGCTCGGGCTTCACGCCGGATTTTTGCCAGGAAGGCGTCCACGTCGCGCCCGGATGCACGCAACAGACGCGCACTCCTTTGTCCTTGGTTTCGGCGCGCATCACCGCCGTCAGGCCGGTGACCCCAAACTTCGCGGCACAATACGCCGCGCCATTCGGGTACGCCTGCAAGCCGGCGATCGAACTCACGTTAAACACCTCACCCCACCGACGCTTCACCATTGCCGGAAGAAACGCCTGCGAAACCAGAAACGTGCTCCGGAGATTGACCGCGATCATCCGGTCGAAAAGAGCGACGGAGGTTTCGAGCAACGGCGCGGATTCAAACGCCCCGGCGTTGTTGATGAGCACATCAACCGGGCCGAAATGTTTGGTGACCGCGCGAGCCATTGCCGCGACGGAGGTCTCATCGGTCACGTCGCCGGGGAAGATTTCCACTTGCGCCCCCAACTTGAGGCACGCTTTCGCGACCGAGCGGAGATTTTTTTCGCTGCGAGCGACCAGCGCCAACCGTGCGTCAGGCAACTCGGCCGCGAAGATTTTGGCGATGGCCGCCCCGATGCCTTGGGAAGCACCGGTGATTAAAATAACAGGAGCAGATTTTCCCGTGGATTTCATGAAGAATAATACCAAACGCCAAATCTCCCAGGCCAAACCGATCCCCCTTCCGGACCTTTGCGGTTTCTGATTCTTTGGTGCTTGGAGTTTGGCATTGGGAGTTTGCGCGCCATCGGCGCGTCAGCACAGCAGCGAGCCGAAGTCCATGAAGTCGGCCACGAAACCGCCCTTCACTCCCTTGCAGATTACACTGACCGCGTCGTGCGAATGCAGCGATTCGAGGTGTGAACACGCAATCCGGAAATCCGCGATGCGCTTGTCCTTCACGAACTCCAGATAGAGCAAGCGGGCCGCGTCCTCGACAAACTTCAGGTAGGCGCCGTTGAGCTCGGCGAAAGCCTGCTCATCCTCGCGCTTCACCATCACCTGCGTCTCCGTCTGCAACGCGGCGAGACACAGTGCATGCACATCCTCGATCCAGATTTTCTTCCCCTCAGCCTCCTCGATCGTGACGCGAGCCTTGCTGCGCTGGGAATGCGGCACCCCGTAGGCCTTGCGCTTGTCCCGCGCGTGCTCCGTGAGCTCGGCGGAACACGGGCAGGCCGAGGAATAGACAAAGTCGAAATGTATGAACCGGCGGTAGCGGCCATCGCGCGTCGTGACGCCCTCGAACGCCACCTCATAAAACTGCCAACCGCTAAGATCGGTCCGCAGACTTTTGCGCAACATCGGGTAAGAAAAGGAAATCTTCAGCCGCGCCTCCTTCGCCTCCACCTTGCGCAGATAGGCTTTCAGGATTTTGCCCATCCACTCGCCGGTGGTGACCGCGTTTTTGTGATCGTAGAAAGTCCGCATGATGCGGCTCATGTTGATCCCCTTCAACTCCGCCTCGAGCGAGACGGTGCCGGTGACACTGGTCTCGAGCGTGAGAATCTTGCCAGCCTTAGTGCGATATTTCAGCGGCAGTTTGAAGTTATGAATCCCCACCTGCTGGATCGGCACGTGGACCCCCTGCACGGTCTCATTCGCGACCTCCATCATGTCGGGCATCGTGGCCTTGTAGGCCTCGGTGGCCTTGAACTTCTCATCGTAGGTGCGCGTGATGGACGGGGCTTTGCCGCAATTGGAGCGGTGAAGATACATTTGTTTCATGAGGGACGTGGGTCGTTTTTGTTTGGTGGCCCGCGGGTGACGTAACCGCGGTAAAGATCAGAGGTGGTCAGGGCCGAAAAATTCCGCGTAGTTGCGCGGGGTTTCGAAGAGGCGGACGCAGTGCAGCTGCCCGTGCGTGATGTACGGGGCGATCTCCTGCCAGAATGCGATCACGAGATTTTCCGTGGAAGGGATGATGCCGCGCAGGAAATCGACCTCGTCATTCAGGTTGCGATGGTCGCATTTGTCGATGACCGCCTCGTGGAGAACCCGCTTCAACTGCGCGAGATCCATGATGTACGCGGTCTCGGGATCGGGCTGGCCCTTGAGGGTGACCTCCAGCACGTAGTTGTGCCCATGCCAGTGCGGGTTGGTGCAGAGGCCGTACTGCTTTTGATTCCACGCCAGGCTCTTGGTCGGGTTGTAGAGGCGATGAGCCGAATTGAAATGAACCTGGCGGGTGATGTATACGGTGCCCGCCATCGGGCGGACTTTTTTCACTGAGCGTTTTCGACTGGTGACCTTTTTCGGCATGAAGGGCCCAGCGAAACCAGTTTCCCAGCTGGGTCAAACCTTTGGCCGCGCGATCATCAATCAGTCCCCAAGGTCGGACCCCAACCACTTACCGCATAGCCCATCATTCTCCTACTCCTGCTCGTTCTCGTTCTCTTGACTGAAAAACACAGAAAAAGAGAACGAGTAGGAGTACGAGAATGAGAACGATCCCGCAGCATGGCCGAAATTTCCATTGCGCGCCAGCACCCCCCGGTCCTTCAATCCCCTCAATGGCCCTTCGATTCCGCATTCTTGGCAGTGGCAGCTCCGGCAACGCCGCTCTGCTCCAGTCCGACGACACCCGCGTGCTCGTCGATGCGGGATTTTCCGCCAAAAAACTGGGCGAACTTCTGGCCGAATCCGGCGATTCGCTCGAACGCGTGGATGCGATATTTCTCACCCACGAACACGGCGATCATGCCGCCGCTCTCACCGGACTGGCCCGTCATTCGCACATCCAGGTTTTTGCCAATCGCGCCACCGCCCAAACCCTCCAGCGGAGCCTGAAGCATCGCGTCAACTGGCAGTTGTTCGAGACCGGCTCGACCTTTCGCTTCCGCGATTTTGAAGTCCGCACTTTTGCCGTACCGCACGACGCGCAAGATCCCGTGGGTTTTCTGATCGCCCACGGCCACGGTGATTTGCTCTCCCCCCGCCGCTGCCTCGCTTGGCTCACCGACCTCGGCCACGCACCCACGCACATCCGCGAACACATCAAGGAAGTGGACGTACTCGTCGTCGAAGCCAACCACTGTTCGGACATGTTGCAGGCCGACACGAAACGCCCCTGGAGCACGAAACAACGCATCAGCGGCCGCCATGGGCATCTCTCCAACGCGGCGGTCGGCGAACTCCTCTCCTCGGTCGCGAGCCCGCACTGGCGGCATGTTTATCTCACCCATCTTTCGCGGGACTGTAATTCCCCCGAAGCGGTCGCCGCCGTGTGCGGCCCGGCACTCGCCGCCTTGCGTTGTCAGTTCTCCGTCGTCACGGCCGGTGGTGGATCTCTGTCGTTGGAATTCTGATCAGCTCTTCTTGAGGATTACCCAAAGAGGAGACGACGCGTAAGGTAGGGCGGTACCGAGCAAAGCGACAGTCGGACATCCTCCGGATGAGCCGTTCCCCGCTCGGCAGGGACGCCTCGCCCTATCTCAAACCATCGAACCGTCACTTTTAAATATAATCCTCAATAGAGCACGTTTGGTTTTATGGAGGTGGGTGCCCTCACCCCGCTTGTTCTATGCAGCCATTGCCAAAACCTCCGCATCCGCAGATTTTCTTGTATAGAAGAGAGGATTATTTCCGCAATCAATCGGCCCTAATGCTTCGCCCCCTCGATCCGCTTTTGCTTTGCGGCCCAGCTCCGTAACTGCTCAACTCCGTTTCTATGTCACCGAATCCCTTTCGTCGGACCAAGATCATCGCCACCCTCGGGCCAGCCACGGAGAGCGAGGAGATGCTCGTGAAACTCATCAAAAGCGGTGTCGATGTCGTCCGCCTGAACATGGCCCATGCCAAACACGACTGGACGCGCATGATCATCAAACGCATCCGCAGCGCCGCCAAAAAGGCCGAGCAGGAAGTCGCGATCATGATGGACATCAAAGGCCCGGAAATCCGCACCGGCGATCTCGAGACCCCGCTCGATCTCCAGCCCGGCGAAATTTTCGACTTCACTGTCAGGCCCGGCGCCGATCGCGAAAACGCCGTGGAGATCCGCTCCGTCGACGTCAATTATTCGAATCTCATCAACGACATTCACGTCGGCGACACCGTGCTGGTCGACAGCGGTCTCATCCGTCTCGAAGTGCTCGAAAAACATCTGGCCCACTTTCGTTGCAAGGTGCTCACGCCCGGCCATCTCTCCTCTCGTCGCCACATCAATCTGCCCGGCGTCCACGTCAACCTCCCCTCCTTCACCGAAAAAGACCGCGGCGATACTCTCGTCGGCATCGAGGAAGGCATCGATTTCGTCGCCCTCTCCTTTGTCCGCAGCGCCGAGGACATCAAGAATCTCCGCGGTTTTCTCCGCGAAAACAAATCCTCCGCCCGCATCATCGCCAAGATCGAGGACCAGGCCGCCATCGCCAATCTCGATGCCATTATCCGCGCCACCGACGTGCTCATGATCGCCCGCGGCGATCTCGGCATTGAGGTCCCGATGCAGGAACTGCCCGTCATTCAGCGCCGTGCCGTGCGCACCTGCCTCTCGATGGGCCGGCCCGTGATCGTCGCCACCCACATGCTCGAGTCGATGATCACCCAACCCATGCCCACGCGCGCGGAGATCACTGATGTCGCCAACGCCGCCTACGAACAAGCCGATTGCGTCATGCTTTCCGGCGAAACCACCATCGGCAAATACCCGATGGAATGCGTCGATGCCCTCGATCTCATCACTCGCCGAATCGAGGAGGAGATTGCCGGAGATTATCCTGAGCCCGCCATCTTCCTCGAAGAACGCATGAAAGTCCTCCGCTCCGCCGTGATCATGGCCAATGAGCTGCCCCATTCCGTGCTGCTCTGTTTCACGCGCAAAGGCGTGACCGCCGCCGGCCTCGCCGCGCATCGCCCCGCCCGTGCCCCCATTCTGGCGTTTTGCGAATCGATCAGCACGCAGCGTCATCTCAAAATCGTCCGCTCCGTCGAGCCTTACCTGCTCACGCCCTTCGGTGATCCCGAGAAAACCATCGCCCGCGCGATCGCGGTTCTGCTCAAAGTCGGCCGTGTCAAACTAGGCGACAAACTCGTGATCATCTCCGATCTATTCACCCCAACCAACCAGCGCTTCGACAGCATCCAGCTCCGCACGGTGGAGTGAGGACGGACAAGGCGCTGTCTCATCAGCCCGAGCCAATCACGCACTGAAGTGTGATTGGTTCGCCCGATCAGGCCGATCTCACTCACGACGGAGTGGGAATTGCCGGAGCTAATTTCACTCTGTTAAGTTTATTAGGGGCGGGGTGCCCTCACCCCGCTGCTTTTCGCACACGCAGCACAGGTTTCGCGGGGTGAGGGCATCTCACCCACAAAATTTGTTAAGCCAGAAGTGCGACTGGGAACGTAACGAAGTAATGGTCACTTCGCGGCCGCATCGAGACCGCGCCGGGCGAGCAGATGACGGATGTCGGGCTCGCTGCCGGTGAAGTCGCGGAACATGTCCAGCGCCTCGCGACTGCCGCCGCGCGCGAGCAACGTTGACCGGAAGCGCTCACCATTGGCGCGCGTGAGCCCGCCGTGCGCCTTGATCCACTCGACCGTCTGTGCGTCGAGCACCTCACTCCAGAAATATGAATAGTAGCCGGCAGAGTAGGCCGAGCTGGCAAAGATGTGGGAAAAATAGGTGCTGTGGTAACGGGGCGGGACCGGCGCGAAATCCAACCCGTGCTTCTTCAGGGCGGCATCTTCGAATTCCCGCACGCCGTCCGCCACCGGCACCTCGCCGGACTTGAGCTGGTGCCACGCTTGGTCGATCAAATTGGCGGCAACGAGCTCGGTGGTGGAGAAACCCTGGTTGAATTGATCCGCGGCCTCGATCTTCGCGAGCAGCGCCGGCGGAATGGGTTCGCCGGTTTGATAATGCTTGGCGTAATTTTTCAGGATCTCGGGCCACGTGGCCCACATCTCGTTAACTTGCGAGGGATACTCGACGAAGTCACGCGGCACCGAGGTGCCGGCGAAGCGCGGATACCTCACCGCGGAAAACATGCCGTGCAGCGCGTGGCCGAATTCGTGGAAGAGCGTGTTCACCTCGTCGTGGGTGAGCAGCGTGGGCTGGCCGGCGGCGGGCCTGGGCACGTTGAGGTGGTTGCCGATCACCGGCTTGGTCCCATCGAGACCGTTCTGCCGAACGTAGGCGTTCATCCAGGCACCGCCGCGTTTGTTGGCCCGGGCGTAGAAATCGCCGAGGAACAGCGCGAGCGGCGAGCCGTCCTCGTTGAACACCTCGTACACCATCATGTCGGGGCTGTAGCCTTTGAGGTCGGGACGCGGCTTGAAGGTGATGCCGTAAAGCCGCGTGGCGGCGTAGAACACACCGTCCTCGAGCACGCGCTTGAGTTCGTAGTAGGGCTTGAGCTCGTTCTCATCGAAGGCGTAGCGGTCCTGACGGACCTTCTCCGTGTAGAATTCCCAATCCCACGCCGCGAGCGAAAATCCGCCACCGGCCGCATCGATGAGCGCCTGCATCGCGGCAGCCTCGCGGCGGGCATTGGCCACGGCCGGCGGGGCCAGCTGGACGAGCAGCCGGTTGATGGTGTCAACACTGCGCGCGGTCTGCTCCTCGACCTGGTAAGCGGCGTGGTTGGGATAACCCAGCAACGCCGCGCGCTCGGCCCGGAGTTTGGCGATACGCGTCACGACGGTGCGGTTGTCGAACTCGCCGCCGTGGCTGCCGCGCGCCAGCGAAGCCGCCATGATCTTTTCGCGCAACGCACGGTTCTGAAGCGAAGCGAGCGGGGGTTGACCCGTGGTGTTGGTCAGGCGAAGGAGGAATTTGCCCTCCTGCCCGGCCGTCTTGGCCGCCCCCGCGGCGGCAGTGATCGCAGCGTCGCTCAGTCCGGCGAGTTCCTCGCGCGTCTCAACGAGCACCGCCGAGGCGTTGGTTTCCTTGAGCAGGTTCTGTTTGAACTGCGTGGAAAGCGAGGCGAGCGCGGTGTTCTGGGACTTGAGGACGGTCTTGTCGGACTCGGACAACAGCGCGCCGGCGCGGACAAAATCCTTGTAGTAGCGTTCCAGCAGGCGGAGCGATTCCGCGTCGAGCCCCAGCGCGGCGCGGCGGTCGTACAGCGCCTTGATGCGCGCGAACAGCGTCGGGTTGAGCGTGATGGCATCGCTATGCGCGGCGCGCTGCGGCGAAAGCTCGCCGTCGAACTTTTCGAGCGCGGGATTCGTGAGGGCACCGGTGAGAATGCCAAAGGCGATGCCGGCCCGGTCGAGCAACACGCCGCTGCGCTCCATGGCCACGATAGTATTGTTGAAGGTGGGCGCGGCAGTATTCGTGGCGATAGCATCAATCTCGCGGAGATTTTCCGCCATGCCTTGTTCGAAAGCGGGCAGAAAATGCTCATCCTTGATCAGCTCGAAAGGCGGCAGCTGATAGGGCAGCGGACTCGCCGTGAGCAGCGGGTTGACCGCAGCGAGTGGCGCGGGATTAGTTTCGCGAAGGGAAGCAGGCACGGGATTAGGAATTGATGGCTCACCCGCAGCAGCGCTGGCGGCCAGTACGGCTGCCGTGTGACATGCGAGCAAAGTCTTTAGCAGCGACTTTACAGGGGTAGGGCACGAGATGACGGATGACATAAAGAAAAGGCTTACCTGAACAGAAATCCCTCCCGCCTGCTTAGCAAGTGCCATCCCCCCCCGCTTGACACCGCCACGCATCCGTGGAGATTCACCGCCGTGCAGCGCCTCTTGAAAATCACGTCGTTCCTCCTGCTGGCCATGTGGCTGCCGGCGACGCTGCATTGTGATCTGGAGGCCGCAGGCTTTGCTGAATCGCATCACACGGATTGCTGCGCCGTTTCCCACGACTGCAAAACCGACGCCTGCGCCACCGTGGAATCATCGCTGATCCGGGAAACCGCCCCCGCGCTCCATCTCGTCGCGCCGTCGCCCAATACAGGTTTCCTCTTTCTCCTCTGCTGAGCCGATCTTGCCGATGAAAACTTGGCTGAATCAGCACTCACCGAGTGCCGGCAAGTACCTCCGCCTGAAATAAAAGCGGGCTGGCAGTTTCTGACCCGCGCCGCGCCCCCCCGCGCGCGCGCCTTCGTCGAACACCTAAAGCCCACGCTGCCGGCCCCTGCCGTAGTCGTGGCTTGTCCTGCGCCCCCCGCGCATCGTCTGCGATCTATGATCGCACCTGTTCGTTCGGCTAACCCGTGTTCCACCATGAAATTTCCCCTACCACTTTTTCTCCTTCTCACCAGCGCCACCCTGCAAGCCGCCGACCCGGTCGCGTTGGATACACTCGTCACCGGCATCGTCGCGCAAAATCCCGACCTCGCCTACTACGAGGCGGAAATCGATGCCGCCCGCGCCGGCCATCGCGCCGCCGGCACCCGCGAAAACCCCGAGCTCTCGTTCGAACTGGGTCGCAAACGCGTGATCTCTCCCAGCGGCGCACTCGCCGGTGAAGGCACCGCCTGGTCGATCTCCCTCTCGCAAACCTTCAACTGGCCCGGCCGCCTGGCGCTGCGCAAAGCGCTCGCCAACCAACAAATCGAACTCGCCGAACTCGGCCTCACCCGCTTCAAGGTCGCGCTGACCAATCGCGCCCGCGCCCTGGCGTACAGCCTTCACGCCGCCCAAGCCCAGTCCCTCGCCACCGCCGAAGTGGCCGCGCGCTACCAGGAACTCCGGGAAATTTTCCTGCAACGCGATCCCGCCGGACTCACGCCCTTGCTGGAAACGCGCGTCATCGAAGCTCAGGAGTTGGCCCTCCAACGCCGCGCCACGCAAGCCGCCCTCGCCGCCCAGGCCGCCCTCATCGAACTCAACCAACTGCGCGGCGCTCCCCTCGATGCCGCGCTCACCCTCACGAGCGTCCGCAAAGCCGCACCGGCCCTCGCCTATGCGCTCGAGAACGGCAAAAACTGGAACGGCCACGATCCCATTGCCTTTAGAGAAGAGCCGGGGGCGAATTTAGTCGTGATCCTGCCCAAGCCCCGCCCTGCGCCCGAAGTCTATCAGCAACCCGAAAGCCCTAAGGTCACTGTCTCAGCCATGAAAACCTGCGAAAAATGCAGCGGCAGTGGGCGGATCTATTTCAACACCACGCAGACCTCCGATGTGCGCGCCAAAGAATCGGACATGTACGGCAACCACGAAATCATCGGCACCAAAACCTCCCGCGTGACCGATTCGATGAGGTGCTCCCGCTGTCTGGGCACCGGCGAGATCAAGCGTTGATGATTTTGCTGCCACCCGCTCCGCTCGACTGACCAACCCGGCCGTCGGTACCCGGGTCATTGGATCAGGACCGTTCTTTTTGTTTTGGGTGGGGTGGGGTGCCCTCACCCTGCGGGCATAGCGCCTCTGTCATGGCACGGGGTCTCCTGACCCGTGATCCCATCCCTCACGGGTCGGGAGACCCGTGCCACTTTCCAATCAAGCCGGAGCCGATTCGACGGATTCTATAATCTCACCCGACCTCTCCCTCGCGTTCGAAGCAGACCATCCGTGTCATTCCGTGAAATCCGTGGTTAATTTAAGAGCCCATATTGGATCATATTTCGACACCGTCACTCCTCATTTCGATTGCCCGGTCCACCCACGCTCGCCCAAAGTTTTTCTCCATGAGTATTCAAAATTGGATGTCTTGGGAAGGCGGCGTCGATCTCGTCGCTTGCACCCAACCCGGCTTGGCGATGCCTAACGTCATCGTGCATCTCGCCCGCCTCGTTCACACCCCCGTCGGCTCCGCGCCGTCCGGCATGGTCTTTTTTCAGCCCGACCCCTCCGCCCCACCCGCCGTCATCGGCTTCGTCTCCACCAACCCCACCGTCGGTGCCTACTTCGGCCCGAAGATTTTCGCCGGCACGCCGTTCGAACAAGCTCCGGTGCTCGCCGCCAAAATCGAAATCACGAGCGGCAGCGACTTCGTTGGCGCGACGATTGTCGTCGGTCACCACACGATCCGCACGCGTTTGAGCGGTCTCGGCCAGCTCGAGATCGTGCAACGCGCGCCCGGCGGCATGACGCCCTTCACGCAACAAGGCCTCGAAGCCACTGCGGCGAAAGCCCAGCTCTGGGTCAACGACGTCGAGATCCCGATCATCGTTCCCCCGGTCGGCATCTCTGGTGGTCCCGCTGCGGTCTCCGCTCCCACCGGTCTCTATTCGCGGTAAACAAGATTCATGAAGTCGAGTGCTGAGAGTCGAGAGTCCATAGCCAGAAGGAACGGGGGAGTTCCTGATATTGCTCAAAATCACGCCCATTTGTTTTTGGGATCGGGCTCTCGTCTCTTGACTCTCGACTGAAATACTCCCGGTAACTTTAAACAAATTCCCCAAGGCGGCGCCTGCATCTGCACGCCGCCTTTTTCATGCCCAGTTTTTCGACTGCGCCTCATGTCCAGTCCGATTTAGAACTCATCAACAGACCATGCCGCCGCCTCCTCGGTCCCCGCTTAACCACTGGCTATAATTCTAAAACCACCTTGCCGGACCGAGCACCCTATCGCGTCGTCGTACAGATCCGCGCCATCGCCGACACCAAGCACAGTGATTTTCGCATCGACCTCAATCTCGCCACCAACGGCGAATGCCAGAAAGCCGAGTACGCCCGCACCTGTACCCGCCATTAAGCGACTGAAGTGATCTGACGCTTTCGCTGTTAGGTAGTGGTCTCGGACATTCACCAGAGGGAAAGTATGCTGGAGCTACATCAGCGCGGACTGCATTGCAATAAACTGGGATTGCCATCGAGGTAGTGTCGGTAAGTCTATGCCGATGCTTCCGATTGGTTTTTGCAGCGTTGAGGCTCTTGGCAAGTGTAAGATCCAGCGGAGCGACTTGGCCGGTGGATATTGATGGTCAACAGATCAACGCAAGTTGGTATGCGCTCTCAGACAAACCCGATACACTGGCCGTAGGCGATGTACTCTACGTCGGCAATATGAAGGGCGGTATGTGGCTGTGTGTGCGCGACACCACCAATCTCTCCTTTATTAATCACCTCGATACCGAAGCATTGATGTATCGCAAAGTGGGCGAAAAAATAGAGCCGGTTGGGTTCAGTAATTCCGATTTTGAACCGCCACGGAAAACAAAAGGCATGAATAAGGCAGATCCCAACGAACTTACCGATGAGGAACAACCTCCATCACCTAGGCTTGCCGACCTGAACACGGCGATGGTCACCGGCCTATGGGGAGTACATATTAATTGGGATGAGAATCCCGCCCAAGCATTACGATATGTGCTACCGCTATCCACCTTTTGTTCCATACGTCATATGACGGGGACGAAGAGGCCAAAGTTTTCGGCCACATTTGCTTTCCGTTATCTGAGTCTTAAGTGGACAGCACCACATGATGATTCGCTATACGCACTATTCTCGCCCGGATTGATTTTCTTGAAGCTCTCACTAAATGGAGAAGCTTCAAAAGCGCACCTGGATGCCGCCCGGCTGGCCAATGCCTCAGATTTGCGCCTCCTCGATTTTTTTCCAGCGTTTGTGAATCATCCGGCATTGGCTAGATTGATTCAACTTCGCCATCTCAACCTGAGTTACGCAGAAAAAATAACGACAGCTCCATGGCTCTCCCAAATGACCAAACTGCGAACCGTGAATTTTTCTCGCAGCGGCTTGGCTGAGCTAAGTCCGTTCAAAGCCCTCCAACGCGTGCAACAAATAGATCTTTCCGGCACTCCAATAAAACGTTTGTCAGACCTTGAACAGCTACCGGAGTTGCAATCACTTTTCGTGGAGTTCACCGCGGTCAAAGAATTACCCCTTGGTGGGTTCGTGAAACTACGTTCCTTGCAAGCCTTTGGCTCGAAACTCAAAGCTCCAAGCTTGGCCGCATTTCGCACTGCACACCCTCAATGCACCGTGCAATACGAATGGAAACTCAGCTTGCTGGAGGTCACTAAGCAGACTGATCGCCTCGTAGTCCGTTCGGGTGGAACTTGTCATCGCAACCACACGGAGGAAAAAATTCTTTTTGAAACCAAGTCCTTGGAAAAAATTCGAGAGCTAGTCGAATCAATCGATATAAACGAAGCCGAAAGCGATAGCTCCTGCATGTGCTGTGGTTTTCCTACCTTGGAATTTTATCAGGAGACGAAGCTTCTCGCGATGGTCGGCGTCCAACATGGAGGTGCCTTGCGCTGGGGGCCCTGGCCGGCCGATGGCATGTTAACGGCAAATAGCTCCAGTAGCTTCAACAAATGGATGACGAAGCACGGCATCCCTAGTCGCGAATCAAGACAAAGAAATACCCCCGCCGAGTAAGAAGAGATCAGCCGGCAATAGTTAAATTACCATGCCCATCTCTCACGCCTTCGCCGTCGGGTAGCTACCGAGGACTTTCACCAGAGGACACGAACGATGCAGTTGTTTGAGTGCGGCTTGCATCGCGGGCTCCTGCTCGTGGCCGGTCACATCGAGGAAGAAAATGTAGTCCCACGGACGCAGCCGGCTGGGGCGCGACTCGATGCGGGTCAGGTTCAGCTTTCGCTTATCGAAGGGCTGCAAGGCTCGCAGCAACGCGCCGGGCTCATGGTGCAGCGAGACGAGCAGACTCGTCTTGTCGTTGCCACCTCCGACCACACCCGAAGCTTCGCGTCCGAGAATGCCGAAACGCGAGGTGTTGTTTTTTGCGTCCTGAATGTGTTCCGCCTGCACGGCCACGCCGTAACGTTCCGCGGCCAGACGCGGGGCCACCGCAGCGGCCCCCTTCTCTTTCGCGGCGCGCTGCACGCCGAACGCCGTGCTATCGACATCGATCAGTTGGGCGTGCGGCAGATGGCGTTGCAACCAGCGGCGGCATTGCGCGAGCGCCTGATCCTTGGAGTAAACTTTTTTTATTTTATCCAGCGGCTCGTTCGAAATGAGGGTGTGATCGATCGCCGTCTGCACTTCGGCCACGATTTTCAACGGGGTCTCGACAAACAGGTCCAGCGAATCGCGCACGGAGCCTTCCGTGGAATTTTCCAGTGGCACCACGCCGTAGTCGGCTTCGCCTTTCTCCACGGCGGCAAACACATCGGCGACGGACTGCATCGGGCGATAATCTACGCTCGCCCCGAATTTTTTGAGCGCGGCCTGATGGGTATTCGTCGCTTCGGGCCCGAGGTAAGCGATCACGAGCGGCTTTTCCAACGCGAGGGCGGCCGACATAATTTCGCGGTAAATCGCCTGCACGGCGGCGGGCTTGAGCGGGCCATTGTTCGCCGCCTGCACCCGGCGCAGCACATCGGCCTCGCGCTCGGCCACGTAGATGCGACCGCGGTTGCCGCGTTTCAACTCACCGATTTGTTGCGCGAGGGTCAGCCGGGCGTTGAGCAGCTTCACGACTTTCTGGTCGAGGCTGTCGATTTCTTCGCGGATTTGGGCGAGTTGTTTTTTCATGAAGCGGTAGGAGTCTGACGTAAGGTATGAATGGCACGAGCTTGGGTCACAAGTCCAGCCAGAGCTGTCGGCGTGAGCGCTTGTTTCGGATCATCGCCGATGCCGTGACCGGGGCTGACGTGGGCCTCGATGACGAGTCCGTCCGCCCCGTAGGCCACGGCAGCGAGCGCACAGGCCGGCACATAGGCGGCCTTGCCGACAGAGTGCGAAGGATCGACGACGATCGGCGCCCAGGTTTTTTCTTTCAGGAGCGGCGTGATGCTTTCGTCGGGATGGTTGCGGTAACCATCCATGGTCGGCGTGGTGCCGCGCGGGCAGAGAATCACGTTGGGATTGCCGAAGGCGGCGATGTATTCGCCGGCCGAAATGAACTCGTTGAGCGGGCCCATGTGGATGCTGCGTTTGAGGAGCACGACCGTGTCGCGACCGGCGATGGCGCGGCCGATCTGACGCAGCAGCGAATAATTCAGGGCATTGCGCGCGCCGATCTGTAACACGGCCACGCCGGCATCGAGGGCGAGTTGAATGTGCTCGGGTTCCATCACCTCGGTCACCGCCGGCAATCCCGTACGACGCGAGGCATCCATGAGGATTTCGAGTGATTTGTTGTCGCCCTGAAAACTGTAGGGATTGGTGCGCGGTTTCCACACCCCGCCCCGCAATGCCTGGGCACCCGCTTCCTTCACGGCCTGCGCGGTCTCGAGGAAATACTGCGGATTTTTCGGATCGATCGTGCATTGGCCGGCAATAATCAACAGCTCGCGACCAAGCGTGACGCCCCCGATCTTGACGTGGTGGTTGGCCAAATCCGAGCGACGATCCATCAGCTTGAACGGCGACTGGATGCGGTCGAGGCGATCGATGTAGTCGAGGCCCTCGAGCCGGTTGATCATCAGTTCATCGCGCTCGTCACCGACGATGGCGTAGATGGTGCGCACCGTGCCGACGATCGGCTGAAGTTTGCAGCCGAACTCGGCCACGATGGCGGTGATCTCGGCAAACTGCGTCGGCGTGAGTTGGGAAGATTTCGGGAGGATCATGGGAGTTGTGGGCTGAAAATAGAAAAGCCGCCTCGTTGGGGGCGGCTCCTGGGCATTAATTCTGATGATTCAGTTTAAGCGTGGGGCCGGCCACCCGTGACCTTGGGCAGATAAAATCCGCAGGACGCAAAAAAGAATCGGGGGACGCGAATCATGAATGGGAGAAAACTCAGTCGCGCCTTCCTGTCAACGACGGTGTTCGTCCGAATCGCGCGGGCACCTCCGGATAGACGCCTCATTTTATTGAACATTACTGCCGAGGAATGCGGACGACCGTTTTTCCTGCGCCCTTGTTAGCCGCCCTCCCCTGAATTTATATTTCTACATTCATGAAAAATCTTATTTCCAAATCTGCCAATACGCGCGATATATAAACCGACGTGCAACAGACTGCTGACCCAGCCCATTGCACCAACCTACCAAAACCAAACCATGAAAAAACTATCATCGATCATCGCGGCCCTCCTGCTCAGCCTAAGCCTACAAGCCGCCGACGAACCAGCGTCCGCGTATTCCGTCTCGAGCGATTTCACCTACACGTCCCAATATTTCTTCCGCGGCGTGAAGAATCAGGAACAGGCCTTCCAGCCTTCCGTCACCCTGACCTCAGGCAACTGGACCACCGGTGTCTGGACGAGCCAAGCCCTGAATAAAAAAGCCGCTTCTTGGGCCCAAGGCAAAGAATACGATTTCTTCGGCAGCTACAATTACGCCATCAACGAGAAGTACTCCCTGACCGTCGGCGGCACCTACTATTATTATCCGTCAGCCCGTCCCTCAAGGGATGAAGCCAAGAACTCCACCGAACTGAACGTCGCGGTGGCTGGCCCGGTCGGTCCACTAGCCGGCAAGATCACGGCATTCCGTGATTTGGACTTCAAGTCCACCACCTTCCAGCTTGATCTCGGCTACAGCATGCCTTTGGCCGATAAACGAGTCTCGCTCGACTTTGGCGGCTACTTCGGCACCACCAATATCGGTGACGTTAACGCCGATCGGCCAGGCACCGGTCGCTACGACTACCGCTATTACGGCTTGGATACGAGTGTGAGCTACAAGCTTAGCGACCATGCCACCGCCAAACTCGGCGTCCACTGGACCGATGTTTCCGGCCTGCCCGCGCCCGACGACAACGTTTGGGTCTCCGTCGGCGTCTCGATGAATTTCTAAGCGACTCCGACTGGAGCAAGTTCAGAAAACCAAGGCCGCGTCTCGACGCGGCCTTTTTGTTTATCGGCCAGTGCCAACAAGCGTCGGTGCGGAGACCGACGCCCACCCACGATCCCAGCCACTCACAGCTCCACCCGCGCCCGCGCGCTGATGGCCCAACGATAGACGTTCACGTATTGCTCGGCGCTGATCAGCCAAGAAAAATTCTTCGCCATACCCCGCTGCTGCAACGCGGCGAATTCCGCCGGGCGATCATAATATGTACTGCACGCCCAACCAATCGTGTCGTGGAGCGCATCGGTCGTGGCATCCGTGAAAACAAAGCCGGTGCCCAGCGCCTTGCCCTCGACGTAATTCTCCACGGTATCCACCAGTCCGCCGGTGGCGCGCACGAGCGGCGGCGTGCCATAGCGCATCGAGTACATCTGCGTCAGTCCGCACGGCTCAGTGCGACTGGGCATCATGAAAATATCCGCGCCCGCCTGAATGAGTCGCGCGAGGCGGGCATCAAAACCAATGTGGGCCCCCACGCGGCCCGGATAGCGCGCCGCGATGGCGCGAAACGCGCTCTCCAATTCCGGATCACCACTGCCCAGAACCGCGATCTGGACCTTCATCTCATCCAATACCCGCGGGAGTGCCGCGGCCAATAGGTCGAGTCCTTTTTGTCCGGCGAAACGCGATACCACGCCAAAAACCGGCACGGCTTCCTCCAAGGCCAAACCGAGTTTCTCCTGCAAGGCACGCTTGCAGGCCGCCTTGCCCGCCATGTCCGTGCGCGAGTAATTGGCCGGGAGCGACGGGTCGGTCGCGGGATTCCACGTCGTGGTGTCGATGCCATTCACGATGCCGAGCAAATCTCCGCCCCGGTAACGCAACACCTCGTCGAGCCCGAAGCCGCCTGCCGGGGTGCGCACTTCCTGCGCGTAAGTCGGACTGACCGTCGTGAGCTTCGTCGAATGATAGAGCCCGGCCTTCATCATGTTCACCTGGCCGTGATTCTCGATGCTATCGGCGCGAAATTCACCCAGCGGCAACCGCGCGAAAGCGGCCACGTCTTTTGGCGCGTAACCTTGGTACTCGAGATTGTGAATGGTGTACACCGTGGCGGCACGCGCGATCGGCCGGTCACGCAAACTGGTATTCAACATCACCGGCAGGAGACCGACCGTCCAGTCGTGGCAATGAATCACCTCAGGAATCCATTCCAACTGTTCGCAAATCGTGAGTGCGGCCCGGGAGAAAAAAGCGAAGCGATAGGGATTATCCGGCCAGGCGCTGTAAACTTCCTTCCGCCCAAACAGCCACTCGTGCTCGATAAAATAGACCGGCACCTCCGCGCCGGGCAAAGTCGTTTCCCAGACCTTGGCCCACAACGATTCCTGGCCGACCTCCACGCCCAGCGGCACCGGCCGCTCGCGCCATTCGCCCACGCGTTTCACCGAACCATAAAGCGGACACACAATCCGCACCTCGTGGCCCAGCGCCGCCAGTTCCTTCGGCAACGCGCCGACCATGTCGCCCAAGCCACCGGCTTTCACGAACGGTTCAACTTCAGGAGTGGCAAAAAGAATCCGCAAAGGACGCATGCCATGATCGAACCGTATCTCCCCGTCGCTGCCCAGTCAAAAAATCCGCCAACAAGTCTTCGCTGGCGGCAGGCACCCGTAAGTTACCAGTCCGTGTCCTATGCCTCGGCTAGCAACTCAGTTCGTTTCAGAGGGGCCCACGAATCACACGAATGGACACGAATGAATCCAAGCTGGCGAAAGAATTCTGTTCGTTGGCCTAGATTCTATACGCGTCAATTCGTGTGCTTCGGGGAAAATCGGAATTATTTAGTGATGATCGCCCAATAGACCGACGTACGTGTTGGCACTCAAGATCGAGCCGTGGGTTGCGAGCTTGTCTCGTTCTGCTGGCCAGCAGAATAGCGCGACCAGCGCGCTACCTACCACGGAACGATCCTGTCCATCTAACACGCGATCCTCACTAACGAGCTTTACCCTCCGTCTGCACGGCTTTTACCCGCTGCCGACTCGACATGACTTCCCGTCCCGCCTACAAAGTGCCCAGCCCGCCCATGCCCCTCTACGATTTCAGCCCACTCCAAGCCGATCGCACGATTGCCCCCCGCGACGGCATGGTCGCACCCGAAGATCCCGAGCAATACTTCACGCTCGGCCGGCGCGCGCTTGAACTGATTCATTTCTCCTCCCTCCTCTGCAACAAGCCCCATTACCCCGCCATTCTCGATCTGCCCTGCGGCCACGGCCGGGTATTGCGCTGGCTGCGGGCCCACTATCACTACGCCAAAATCACCGCGTGCGATCTCGATCACGACGGCGTCGATTTCTGCGCGAAACAATTTGGGGCCACGCCGGTTTACTCGCAACGCGACCTAAAACAGCTCCCGTTCACCGCCCAGTTTGATCTCATCTAGGTCGGCTCGCTCGTCACGCATCTGCGCCGGGATCGTTGGTTGGCCACGCTCGACTGCCTCATTCAATGGACGAATGAATGCGGCGTGATCGTGCTCACCACGCAGGGTCGCACCGTCTCCAGCTTGCTGGCGCGCGGCCAAAAAAACATCGCCGAGAATATTGACAAGCCGGCGCTGCTCGATGAATTCGCCCGCACCGGCTTCGCTTACCAACGCTACTTCGAAAGTAACGCCGAGGAAGACTACGGCCTCGCGCTCACCTCGCCCGAGTGGCTCACGCGTGTTTTGCAACGCTACCCCAACATCATCATCCGCGCCTACCTCGAGGAAGCGTGGGGCCTGCAGGACGTCATCATTCTCTACAAAAAGGCCGGCCACTACGAACCGGTGTGGGGTGGGCCGGAATTAAATGCAGCGATACCAGCCGCAGCGAAGCCCGTGAGCTGGCTGGGGAAAGTTTTCAGAAGGTAGGGCGCGACTTGTCTAGTGGTATTCGGGATCCAACGTAGGTTGCGAGCTCGTCTCGTTCTGCTGGCCAGCAGAATAGCGCGTCAAGCGCGCTACCTACTCCGGAACGATCCGCTCAATCCATTCCGAGCGAAATCAGTTTCACGTTGCGCGACGAGCGCGCAACCTAACCCCTCTTCCCGAAAAACTCCCAGCAGAGCACGGCAGCCGCCGCAGACACGTTGAGTGACTCGACGGTATTCGCTCCGGGAATTTTGATCAGCCGGTCGCACACCGTCGCGAGATTGGGCGCGATGCCTTTCTCCTCGTTGCCCAGAATGATCGCCGGTGGACGCGGCAATCCGCGCGCCTTCGCCTCGGTCGGCGAGAGCTGGCTGCCGCTCAGGCTCGTGCCGATCACAAAATAGTGGCGCTTCAATTGCGTGCAAAATTCCAACAGCGCCGGCACCCGATAAAACTCCACGAACTCCATGCCGCCTTCCGCCACGCGCCACGCGGCGTCACCCGGCATCGCCTGCGCCGGATGATCGGGCACGATGACCGCTTTCACGTCAAAGAAAGCGGCGGTGCGGATGATCGCGCCGAGATTGTTGGCGTTCCCCACGCGATCCAAAATCAGTAGCGGCGCGCGGGCCTTCACCCAACTCTCGACGACTTCACGCGTGACTTTTTTCAACGGGCGCTCGTCGATGACGGCCACAATTCCACCATGATGCACGGAACCGGCGATTTTTTCCAAATCCTCGATTGAAACCTGGCGATACACTTTTTTGCTCGTGGCGAGATGACTGCACATCGCTCCCGCGCGCTTGCCCGTGCCCGCGTCGAAGAAGAGCCGTTTGATTTCACCCGGATGCTGCGCGAACAGGGTCGAGACCGCCTGCCAGCCGCAGATGTTCAGTTCTTTGGCCGGAGATTTGAAAGGAGGCTTCATAACTTGGTGGTGCCGGTGACCGTGAATTCCTCCCGGTCGTGATACAGGTGGCGGATGCGCAGATTGGTCGCGTGCGTCATGTAAGGAGAAGTGGCCGCGCGGATTTCTCCGAGGAGCGCGAGTGAATCCACGTGGCCGAATTTGAGATTGATCACGAAGTTCCGGCACCAGCCGTTGGTCAGCCAAGGCGTCACGATATTTTCCAACACATGATTCGGCTGCTCGACCAGATCGCAGAACATCCAGTCAAACACCTCGCCCGGCTGAGGTTGAAATTTGAAGGCGTCCTCCAACCGGTGTTCGATGAGCGGATTGTTCAACGCGCCGCCTTTGAGCGGGCCGTTGTCCACGGCGATCACCTTCGCGCCGCGCTTCGCCGCACTGTAACTCCAGCCACCCGGCGCCGCGCCGAGATCCGCCACGGTTTCGCCCGGCTGCGGCTCGCGGCCATGCACGATGTAAGCCTCCTCGATTTTCAAATAGGAACGCGAAGGTGCCGCTTCGTCGTCGGCCATGCGCCGCTGGCCACCGAGCCAAACTTCGCGCGCCGCGAAGATCCGCCCGAAGTCCGCGAAAAACACCACGAGCCCCCGCGCCTGCGCGGCGCCGCGCGGCAGTTCGGGCACGGCGAGTTTGGCCACGCGCGACAGCTTCTTTTTCAGCAGCTCGTAAAACGCTTTCTCCACCGCGCTCTGCCGTCGGCCCAAGCCGGTGACTTCCGCCGCGCAGAGAAATACGCAGGGCCACGCCGCGTCGAGGCGTTCGCCGCGCAGGCTTTCCAGAAAATATTCCGCGAGTTGCTGCGCGAGGGCGTTGACCGATTCGCCTTTGAATTCGCGCGGCACCAACATGGTCAGATGCGGGAACGCCAGATCTTTCACCGCCTGCATGATCTTATCGCCCGGCACCGCCTCCGCCCCGGCCCATCCGGAACCGGTTTCGTTAATCGTAAGCCCATCCGCGCCCAGCTCGCGCGCGAGCAGGGCTTCATACTGGTACTGACAAAGGAATAGCATGAACTGGATTTACCCATCCCCCGGAGCGGGGCGACGAAAATCTCCGTGCATTTTTCAACCAGAGAATTTCTACTCCGTCACCCCACTATGCGCGCCCTGATCGCATTCGACAAATTCAAACACGCGCTCACGGCCCGCGCCGCCTGTGCGGTCGCCGCCACCACGATTCGCGCGCGGTATCCCGACTGGGAGATCGACCTTTGCCCGCTGACGGATGGCGGGGAGGGATTTTGCGAGAATCTTTGCCTGAATCTCGGCGAGAGGATTGCGCCGATCAAGGTCCATGGCCCACGAGGAGAGCTGGTTGTCGCTCCGATTGGTTTCGTTTCGCCCGGGATGCTCACAGAGGCAACCCGTCTTCGGATCGCCTCCGATCCACAAAAAGCTCTCGCCGTCATCGGCCTCGCCTCGGCCAGTGGCATCGAACTGCTGCGCATGGACCAGCGCGATCCATGGCACACCACCACCTTCGGTACCGGCGAACTACTCAGGTATGCCGAGGACGAAAAGGCCGGCGCCATTCTCCTCGGCGTCGGCGGCAGCGCGACCAACGACCTCGGCTTGGGTGCGCTCGCGGCGCTGGGTTGCAAGTTTCTCGATGCTTCAGGCGCGAACATCCCCGTGCCCACGCCGGCCACGTGGGCCCGAATCCAACGCATCGATCGCTCCGCTACGATCAAGTTGCCCCCCCTCTTGATCGCCGGCGATGTCACGAATCCGCTGCACGGCCCCACCGGTGCGGCGGCGATCTTCGGCCCGCAGAAAGGTCTGCAGTCCGCCGATCTGTCCCGGCTCGAAGAACAAAGCGCCCGAATGGCCGCGCTCCTGTGCGCCGCTTGCAGCCAGCCGCTTTCGCTCGCGAATACACCCGGCGCCGGTGCGGCCGGCGGCATCGCCTTTGGCCTGATGGTCGCAGCAGACGCCCAGCTCGTTTCCGGTTTTGCTCTCGTGTCCGACTGGTTCGATCTCCCCGCGCGGATCGCGGCGGCTGATCTGGTCATCACCGGTGAAGGCCGCTTCGACGCCACGTCGCTTGGCGGCAAAGGCCCGGGTTCACTCGTGCGCGCAGCCGTGCGGCTCGGCAAAGCTGCGTACATTTTTTCGGGCAGCATCGATGTGCCCGCGATACCGGGCGTGAGAACGCATGCGATTTCTCCAGCGGGAATGCCGTTGGTTGAAGCGCTGCCCCGTACTGCGGAGTTGCTCGCGGTGGCAATCAACCGCGAGCTGTAGACCCGCTCGCGGTTGATTGAGGGCTTCCCCTTGAATCAAGGGAGGCGGGGTGCCCTCATCGGACTTATGGCACCAGCGATTGATTTTTTCGCAATTCCCTCGCCAAGCTGACGCGCGCTTCCAGTAATCAACGGATATGTTACGCCGGTTGATCGTTGCCTCTACGCTCGTCCTCACCGCCATCAGCGCCCTGCTTTTTGCGGCGGGTTGCGCCAGCAAGCCGCCGCCCGCGCCCCCACCCGCGCCGCCCGTCGTGATCGCACCGAAGCCGCCCGAACCTGAACCGGAAGTGCTGCCGCCGGTCATGCTTGGCATCGACGTCCTCGAAGCCGAAGGGTTCAAGGCGATCGCCGGGAAAAAAATCGGCTTGCTCACGCATCCTGCCGGTGTGAATCGTCGCGGCGAGAGTACGCTTGAGGTGATCCGCCGTGCCCGGCAGTCGAAGTTGGTTGCGCTGTTCGCCCCGGAGCACGGCCTCGATGGCACCGCCAAGGCCGGCGACAATTTTGCCGACTCCACCGACCCACGCACCGGGCGCCCCATCTACTCGCTGCACGGCAAAACCCGCAAACCCACGAAAGAAATGCTCAAGGGAATCGATGCGCTCGTCATCGATCTGCAGGATATCGGTTCACGCTCCTACACCTTCATCAGTTGCATGCGCTACACCATGGAAGCGTGTTTTGAAAACGGCGTGGAAGTGATCGTGCTCGACCGGCCCAATCCCCTCGGCGGACTCAAGGTCGACGGTCCGCCGCTCGATCCCGAATGGGCCAGCTACGTCGGCGCGTTTCGCGTGCCGTATGTTCATGGGCTGACCATCGGCGAACTCGCCAAGATGGCCAAGGGCGCGCCCGGCGTCTTAGCCACAACCGAAAAAGCCCGCGCCAAAGGTAAACTGACCGTCATTCCCATGCATGGCTGGACGCGCTCCATGCGCTGGCCCGACACCGGGTTGAAGTGGATCGCCACTTCCCCTTTCGTGCAGGATTACAACGCGGTGATCGGTTATGCCATGGTGGGACTGGGCACCGAAATCGGCGGATGGACGTGGGGCATTGGGACGTTTTATCATTTTCGTGGCATCGGATTTCCCAAGAAAACCCCGGAGCAAATCATCGCCGAGCTTGAGCAGTACAAGATCGCGGGGATCAAGTTAGTCAAAACTCCAGGCGTGGATCGCAAAGGCGAAGTCATCCAAGGCGTCTACGTCGAAGTCGACGATTGGAACGCGTGGCACCCCACCGAGCTTTCCTTCTACATGATGAAAACCGCCGCGAAATGGAGCACCGGCAATCCGTTCAAATCGGCACCTGCGGATCGGCAAAACATGTTTAACAAAGTCACGGGTTCCACCGCGTGGTGGAAAGCCCTCACGACCCAAGGCTCCAAGGTTGATGTGGCGTCTTTCCTCAAGAACTGGCGAGCCCGCGCTGCGATCTACCAGCAGCAGAGCAAAAAATATTGGCTGTATCCGTGAGCGATGGACTACGTGCCATGCTTCTGATCTGAATTGCTCTGTAGGTGGCGCGCTTGCCTCGCCACGTGGCGCGACGAGCGCGCCACCGACCACGGCACGATCCTGACAGCCTATTGCGTAAATCTTCCTAGGCCATGGCCAGCACGCCGGCGTCGGTATGGAAACCGACGCCCACCTACGTCACATCTTGCTCAAGGCTTAGCCGGCGCTTCCGCGTTTTTCGCGACCCACTTGTCGTAGTCAGCCCGGGGCATGAATTTGATCGACGCGGAGTTGATGCAGTAGCGCTGACCCGTCGGCTCCGGGCCGTCGTCGAAGACGTGGCCGAGATGGCTGCCGCACACGGCGCAGTGCGATTCGATCCGAGTCATAAAATGACTGGTGTCACGCGTCTCAGCGACGAACATTTTCTCGATCGGCTGCCAGTAACTCGGCCAACCCGTGCCGGAATCGAACTTGTGCTTCGCGTCGAACAGCGGGGTGTCGCAGCCCACGCAGAAGTAGACGCCGTCGGCATGGTTGTCCCAGTACGCGTTGCGGAACGGTGGCTCGGTGCCCTGCTGGCGGGCCACGCGGTATTGCTCGGACGTGAGCCGCGCCTGCCACTCGGCGTCGGTGCGCTGCACCTTCGCCTTGCTCATGTCGATCACGGCACGTGACGGCAAACCGCAAGCGGACTTGGGGCCATCAACGGCACATGCGGCGGGATCGGTTTCCTTTGTTTTTTTGTCTTTCATGGTGGAATTTTCAGCGGTGAGGGAGATAACCGCGGCGAAGGCCGCGAGCGTGATACTGACTGGGATGAGCCACTTTTTCATGGGAGTAAGAGAAGGTTAAGAGAAATTATCCCAATTACGAATTGCCTCTGAACTGTAGGGCCGCCGCTTGCGCCGACCTGGCGTGCCACCCGTGGCAGCCCTACAAGATCCCAAGGCAAAACTTAACTGAATTACGAGCGGGCAACCGGCATGGATGCCTGCGCGTTCAACATAGGAGTAGGCAAACGACCATTTATTCCACCCGGACCCGCACCTTCCCGTCATGGAACTCATTCACCAACGCTTGGCCCGGCTCGATCCCCTTCGCTCGCCCCACGGGTTGCCCCTGCTCATCGCGCACGATCGCATACCCACGCCTGAGCACCGACTGTGGACTGGCTGATTCCAAGCGCTTCCACAGAGCGAGCAACCGGTGCGACTCCACCTGCACGCGTTTTTCGGGCGAAGCGGAAGTAAGCCGCGCGCGGGCCCCGGCGAGTTGTTCACGGCGTTGCTGCGTGGCGTGGCGCAAGGCGGCATTCAAGCGGCCGGCCAGATCATCGATCCGCCGATGGCCCTGCTCGATCTGCGCAGCGGGTGATAGCAGACGGAGCCGGCTGCGCGCGTGATCGAGCCGCTCGCGGCCGCGATCAACGTTCAACTGAACAACCTCGAGCATCACCTCGCCCGCCCGTTGCGCCCGCTCGGCACCCGAAATATAATTACTCGAAATCAATTCCGCCGCGCCGCTGGGAGTTTCCGCCCGCACATCCGCCGCGAAGTCGCACAGCGTATAATCGATCTCGTGGCCCACGGCGGAAATGATCGGCACGGGGCACGCGGCTACCGCGCGAACCAGCGGCTCTTCGTTGAACGCCCACAAGTCCTCGGTGCTGCCGCCGCCCCGCCCGATCACGAACAGATCAAAAATCCCGAGCGACTCGGCCGTGCGCAGCAGCGCCACCATTTCGTCCGCCGCCCCCTCGCCCTGCACCTTCGCCGGCAACACGACCAGCCGACCGTGCCAGCTGCGCCGCTGCAAAATGCGGATGAAATCTTGCACCGCAGCCCCGGTCGGCGAGGTGATAAATCCGATCGTCTGCGGCATCAGCGGCAACGGCTGCTTGCGCGCCGCATCGAACAGTCCTTCGTCGGCCAGGCGTTTTTTTAGTTTCTCGAATTCTTGCTGAAGCTTGCCGGCCCCCTGCTCGATGAGCGCGCGGGTGATGAGTTGGTATTGGCCGCGCGACTCGTAGACATCGGCCTCGCCATAAGCCATCACCTGCAAACCGTCGCGCAGTTGGACGTTTTGCCGCAGGGCGTCGCCCCGAAAGAGCACGCACGAAAGCTGCGCGCCCGCGTCTTTCAGCGAAAAATAAACATGCCCGCTCGATTGAATGCGGAGATTCGATATCTCCCCGCGCACCCAGCAGGGCGGCAGACCGCCCTTGAGCAATTCCTTCACTCGCCGGGTAAACTCCGTGACGGACTGCACGCGACCCGCATCGTCGACGAGAAGGTCGTCCGGTTTTTTCACGGGGCCTTTTTCTTGCCGTAATGCTTTCGCAGCAGGTGCGTGGCGGCGGAAAGCGCCATGAACAGGCTGAGGGCAATGAGCGCGATCTTGCCCTTGCCGTGCAACAGGGCGTCACCGAAAAGAATAATTGCGACCGTGAATGAACCGATGATCGCCGTGGATAAACCGAGGTATTTCCAAAACGGTACTTGCGCGAGTCCGAGCAGATAGTTCTGCACCGGGAATGGCACCCCTGGCGTGACGCGCAACAGAATGATCAGATCCGTAGCGTCGCCGGATTCGGCGCGGGGCAGCTTGTAGCCGAGGCGCACAAAAAGTTTTTCGAGCAACGGTCGCAGCGCCCGGCTCGCGAGATAGTAAGAGAGCGCCATGTTCACCGTATAAGCCAGCAGGGAGAAAATAATCACCGGACCCATCCCGAGTTTTTCGGCAAATAACGGACCGACCGAAAGGGAAAACGCCAAGGCCGGCGCGCCTATCGCCGGCAAAATCGCCATGGCGATAAAGAACACCACCGGGCCCGCCGCCCGGACGAGGTCCAGCCCTTGCTGAACGAGCCCCTTCAAATCAAGCCCTCGCGCCACCAGCACCACCGCCACGAGGACCACGAGCGCAGCGACGCCGAGTTTTATTATCAGAGAACGATTGGGACGCGGTGCAGTTTCAGCCATGGCGGCTACGATGCGCGGGCTGCTTTACCCGCGTCAAGGCCGGAGCCGGTTCACCCGCCTGATTACTTTCCGAGGCGTACCTTGGCCCCCCAACCCAGTCTCCATTTGCATTCACCGCAAAATGCGCTACCTCGTCACCTCGGCAATATCCCAACCATGAAATACCTCCTCACCCTGTTAGCCGCCATCACGCTGACCCTCGCCGCCCACGCCGAGACCTACACCATCGATCCCGTGCATTCTTCGGTCGGATTCAGCATCCGTCACCTCGTCTCCAAATTCACCAGCACCTTCACCAAAGTCAGCGGCACGATTTCCTATGATGCCTCCGCTCCAGAAAAGAGTGCCGTCGCCGCCACGGTGGAGATCGGCTCGATCAACACCGCGAACGACACGCGCAACGGGCACCTGCTCGATGCCGAACATAATTTCTTCGATGTCGCGAAGTTTCCCTCCGCGACATTCAAAAGCACTGCATGGAAAAAGACCGGCGAAGATACTTTTGATGTTTCAGGAGACCTCACCATCAAGAGCGTGACCAAGCCCATCGTGTTCAAAGTCACCTTGCTCGGCACCGGTCCAGGCATGGGCGGCGCCACCGTCTCCGGCTGGGACATTACCACGAAAATCAACAAATCAGACTTTGGCGTGAATGGTCCCGCGATGCTGGGCAAAGCCCTCGGCGACGAGGTAACGCTGAACATCGCAGTGGAAGCCGGTTTCAAGCCTGTCGCCAAGTAAGACGGGGTCATTGCAGCCTCAACCGAAAAATCAGCTTAGTCGTGGTTTTGAATCTGTGTAGGACGGTTACTTGCAACCACCTCAAAGGGCCCCAAAGGCCGTCCTTTCTTTTTGCCCTGAGCCTGCTACGTTACCGCCTGTGACTGACGACGAAATCCAACACCTGATCGAAGACGCCACCTTCGACTACACGATGGGCGAAAACGATTCCGCCCTCGCCAAACTCGCCCGCGCCACCGCCGCCGCCCCCGCCTCCTACGAAGCATGGCACGCGCTGGCCGAAATTCATTTCAGCCTGCGCCATTTCGACGAGGCCCTCGTCGCCGCCAATCAAGCCCACGCCGTGCGGCCCGACGATCTTTTCATCAACACCACCCTTTCCCGAATCTGGATGGAAAAAGGCGACAAACCCATGGCCGAAAAATACGGCGCGCAGGCCAAGATCCTCAGTTGGAAGGATCAGCTGAAAAACCCCGAAGCCGCCAAAGACGGTTTGTGAGCAAAGGGGAGTCGGGGTGCCGGGAAGTAAGGTCAAATGTAGCGGCAAGCGCTGGCCAGGCGGTGGCCGTGGCGAAGTCTGATCTCTGCCTGCCGAGTACGACGTTAGCCTCCGAGGTATGACGTTCGTCTCCGAGGTACGGCGTTCGTCTTCGAGGTACGGCGTTCGTCTCCGAGGTACGGCGTTCGTCTCCGAGGTAGGTAGCGTGCTTGTCACGCTACGTTGCAAGCTACGTTGCGAGACAAGCTCGCAACCTACGACGCGCAATGCCCCACGCGCAATGCCACAGGCCCGAGCCCGGCGGCTACATCAATCCGCCAATCCTCTGGCCGCACTTCCTGCTGCCCCGCCTCCACCAGACCCCTCGCAGCAGTGCAATTGACAGACGGCTCCGCCAAGACCTAGCTTGCCGCCTATGGATAGACCCGCCTACCTGCTTGAATTCGAGAAACCGCTCCGCGAACTCGAACGCCAGCTCGAATCCCTTCACCAGCAATCGCTGGAAAACAACATCGATATGTCCGCCGAGCTCGCGACCATCGAGGGCAAGATCGACCAGACCAAACGCGAGATCTACTCCAACCTTTCCCCGTGGCAACGCGTCCTGGTCGCCCGCCATCCCAAGCGCCCCTACGCCCTCGATTACGTCGCCGCCATGTGCACCGGTTTTCAAGAACTCCACGGCGACCGTCAGTTCAAAGACGACCAAGCTCTCATCGGCGGCACGGCTTTCTTCGGCGACATTTCCGTGATGATCATCGCCCAGCAGAAAGGCCGCGACACGAAGGAAAACATTCTTCGCAACTTCGGCATGCCCCAGCCCGAAGGTTACCGCAAAGCCCTGCGCTTGATGAAACTCGCCGAGAAATTCGGCCTGCCCGTGCTCTGCTTTATCGACACCCCCGGCGCATTCCCCGGCGTAGAGTCCGAAGCCCGCCACGTCTCCGAGGCCATCGCGGTTAATCTCCGCGAGATGGCCATGCTCAAAGTCCCCACGATCGCGGTCATCATCGGCGAAGGCGGTTCCGGCGGCGCACTCGGCATCGGCGTGACCGATCGCGTGCTGATTTTCGAAAATTCCTACTACTCGGTCATCTCACCCGAAGGCTGTGCCGCGATTCTCTGGAAAGACCGCGCCAACGCCCCGAAGGCCGCCGAAGCCCTCAAGCTCAACGCCGCGAATCTCAAGGAATTCGGCGTGGTCGACGAAGTCATCCCCGAGCCCCTCGGCGGTGCCCACCACGATCCGGCCGCGACCGCAGCCTCGCTCAAGGATGCCTTCAACCGCCACCTCAGCGAGCTAATGGAAAAATCCACCAAGCAACTGCTCGACGACCGCTACGAACGCTACCGCGAACTCGGCGAGTACCGCGAAGTGGTGATCAAGTGATGTTTCGACTGCCCGTGATCGGGCGTTGCCGAGCGTAAGCGACACTCCACCGCGTCCCTGCCGAGCCGAAAACACACTGACTAAAAAGGCGGCACTGGAGCATTTATCCCTCATTTGCTTTCCAGTTCAGAAAATACTGGGCTGGCTTGCCGAGCCAAAGCTTTCGAAAGTCGAAAGCGTCGGCAGGCCCGCCATGCTCTATTCCGCTGTAGCGAAGCTTGGTGCCCGGAGAGGGGGTCGAACCCACACGCCTTTAGAGGGCGACGGATTTTGAGTCCGTTGCGTCTGCCAATTCCGCCATCCGGGCCAGCCAAGACCGCGAAAGAAACCCGCTGCCGCGCCAATGTAAACCCTGATTTTCGGACAAGCGGTTCTTTACGCGCTGGCTCAAAGCGGTTTTCCTCACAAAACCAATCTCCCCCTCAGCGTGAATCCATGTTCGACCACCCCAACCCTTCACCGTCCAATCCGGGATGAAAACCATTGATCGACTGTTGCAATCGTGGCGCGAACGAAAAGTCCGAGCTTGGCTTAAGCCGGGAGCCAAAGTGTTGGATATCGGCTGCCACCAAGGCGAGTTTTTGGAGAAACTTTCATCGCTGATCGGCAGCAGTGTTGGCCTCGATCCGCTAGCCACGCCGCGGAAAACACCACGGTATCGTATCTTGCCCCAAGTGTTCACCGAACCGACGAGTTTTCCCGATCACTCATTCGACGCCATCACCCTGTTGGCGACCTTGGAACACATCCGCGACAAAGCGCCGCTTGCTCGCGAAGCCCGCCGGCTGCTCACCCCGGGAGGACGGCTGATCATGACCGTACCGTCTCCGCGCGTGGATGATATTGTCCACACCTTGGTCAGACTCGGGCTCGCCGATGGCATGAGCCTGGAGGAACATCACGGTTTTAACCCGCAAGATACGTCGACAATTTTTCAAGAGTCAGGTCTGCAACTTGAATGCCATGAAACTTTTCAATTCGGGTTGAATCATCTATTCGTTTTCCGCCAACCCTGACCGCCCATGCCCGACTTCCGCGCTTATTGCCAGCCGACCGATCCCGCCGCCCGGGAAATTCGCCTGAACGCGGACGAAAGTCATCATCTCATCGTGGTGAACCGCTGCGGACGAGGTGATCGCGTCGTCGCGTTCGATGGACGCGGCCACGAGTGGATTTGCGAATGCGCCGAGTCGGCAAAAAACCGCGCGGTGCTGCGCGTGAAAGAATTTCGCCAAGCCCAGCCCCTCCCCTGTGCGATCACGCTGGCGCAAGCCTTACCCAAAGGCGCGACGATGGACGAGATCGTCCGCCATGCCACCGAGATCGGCGCGGCCCGCATCGTGCCGCTCATTTCCGAACGCACTCAAGTGCACCTCGACGGCGACCGCGCGGAAAAGAAGGTGGAGAAATGGTCCACCACGGCCATCGAAGCCGCCAAGCAATGCGGCAATCCTTGGCTCCCCGTAATCGCGCCGGTCCAAAAACTCGCCGACTACCTCGCCACCACCGGCGACTACGATCTGAAACTGGTCGCCAGTCTCCACGCCGGCACCACGACGCTCAAAACCGCCCTCGCCCATTTTCGCTCCCAGCACGCGCACGCCCCCCGCCGCGTGCTTTGGTTGGTCGGGCCGGAAGGTGATTTATCATCAACTGAACTGACGGCGGTGATCCTGGCCGGATTCGCTCCGATCACGCTTGGTCCGTTGGTCCTTCGCTGTGACACCGCGGCAATTTGTGCCCTGAGCATCTTGAGCCACGAATTGAGTCAGTGATTGCAAGAACTCAGTCAGCCACGCCCGCAAGGATCGTGAAAACCAAACCCACGGACGAAGCTCTGCTCATCGATCTTTCCGGCGTGACCATCGTCCGAGGCGACGTGCCGGTCCTGCGAGATTTCAGCTTGCAGATACGGAGCGGCGAACACGTCGCCATCCTCGGGCCCAACGGTTCGGGCAAATCCACCCTGATCAAAGCTATCACGCGCGAACTCTACCCGCTGGACCGCGGCGCTAAAATGCGCTTCCAACTACTCGGCCAAGACGACTGGGATCTCCACGATCTGCGCGGGCACTTCGGCATCGTCACGCTGGATCTGCTGCAAAATCTTTCGCACGAAGTCGTCCTCCGCCAAGTCACCGCGCGCGAACTGATTCTTTCCGGCTATTTCAATAGCATCGGTCTGTGGCCGCATCACCGCGTCACACCTGTCCAAGAAAAGCGCGCGCGAAAAATCCTGCGCTTTCTCGACTGCACCCACCTCGCCGACCGCGCGGTCTCCACCCTTTCTTCCGGTGAACAACGCCGGGCCTTGATTGGCCGCGCCCTGATCCACGATCCCGAAGCGCTTCTTCTCGACGAGCCGACCACCAGTCTCGATCCCGGTGCCGTCCGGGAATTTCGCCACCTCCTGCGCAAACTCGCCCGCGCCGGACATTCGCTCCTGCTGGTCACGCATCACATCGCCGATATCATCCCCGAGATCGAACGCGTGATCCTGATCCAAAGTGGCCAAATCATGGCAGATGGGCCCAAAGCGAAAATACTCACTTCCGCCCAACTCTCCCGGCTATTTGGTACGCCGCTCAAAATGAGACACCACAACCAGTGTTACGACCTGTCGCCCTGAATAGAACTAGGCTGGAGACGCACCTGCATTTGCGGGACTTCCCGCCAACCCAAAACGCCAGCAACCGAAGCTTTACTCACCGCCTGCACTCTCCTAGTTTTTCGCGCATGAGCAGAGTCCACGCCTATCGGGAATATCCTGCCAACGGCATCGAGTTGATGCTGCGCAGGATCTCACTTCGCCAAAAACTCCGCCTCCTACCCCATGAAAAAACTGTTCCGTTCCCTGCTATTGCTCGCTTCATTCGCGTTCGCCTCCACTGCTTTTGCCGCGTTGAACTGCTACCTCAAAATTGAAGGGGGCAAAAACAAGTCGCAAATTGTGGATTGTTCGAGCGGCACCTGCACCGTGGCCGATCTCGCACCCGGCGAATATACGGTCACAGCCTGCGCCGCCGACGGCAAAGCGCTCGATGCCGCCACTCTGGCCACCTACGACGTGAAAACTCCTCGCGATGTCGCTACCGGGCAATCTTCGGGCAAACGTCAGCACGGCACGGTCACGATCGTGAAGGAATGGAGCGCCTCTACTCCGATGTTGAAAGTAACAATTTCCGATCAAAACGCCCCGCTGGTTCTGAAAACCACGATTAACACCACTCGCTCCAATATTAAGAAATAACCAAATCCCACCAAACCAATACACCGCTACCCCCATGAAAAAATCCATCCGTTCCCTGCTCATCCTCGCCGCCTGCGCGTTCGCCTCCACCGCTTTTGCCGCAATAGACTGCTACCTCAAGATCGAAGGCAAAGGGGTGTCCCGCACCGAACATTGCCCCAACGGGACCTGCACCGTTTCCAACCTTGCCCCCGGCGACTACACCGTCACTGCCTGCACCAAGGACGGCAAACCACTCGATTCCTCGAATACCGCCGCCTTAGAAATCAAAAGCCCACGCGATGTCGCCACGGGGCAGTCGACCGGCAAGCGCCAGCACGGCGAAATCAAGATCACCAAGGAATGGAGTTCCTCCGCCCCAACGATGAAAGTCACCGTGCCGGAACAAGACTGCCCCTTGATCCTGAACTGCACCGCCAAACCCGGCTACGACGTGAAGAAAAACGTGAAAGCCTGACCACCGTAAATCGGCTTACCCCAGCGTCCCTTAAGATTTGGACTTTAGGTAGGGCGAGCCCTCCGGGTGAGCCGCGGCTCGGCGGGACGCTGCCCAGTGTCGCTTACGGTCGGTAACGCCCTACCAGCGGAATCCTGTCTCAATAGTCCAATAATCACCGGACGTTGGTATGACTCAACCGGCGGTCGCCCAGCAGCGACCGCCTTTTTGAGAGAAGACGGAGGGGGTCAGGCTTGGTTGTTTGCTCTGTTGCTTCATCGGGGGTGCTCCTTCTGCCAGGCGCTGACCAGCCGGCTCACGGTGTGCAGTCCGCCCATGTGCAGCGCTTTCCCCAGCCAGCGATTCGTTACGGTGCTCCGCGCCTTCAGCTCCGCCGCCAGCGCGACCTTCCAC
>JBBRBC010000015.1:0-62738 GCA_038206205.1 Opitutales bacterium | reverse complement strand
TCATATCTTGCATGATTTGCTCCAGCGAGCGGTCCGGGAGGCGGCGCGGCAGACGGGAGTGGAGGGATTGATTACTCCCCATGTGCTCCGGCATGCGTACGCCACTCATTCGCGCGAAAGTCTGGATTCGCTGCGGGAGCTGACGGAGGGGGTCAGGCTTGGTTGTTTGCTGTAGTCGCAACGTCATCAATGATCCAAGCGGCACGTCTCGCGCCAGCACAGCTGACACTCGCCCTGCATCCTCCTTGCGCTCCCGTTGGTCGCTCCGTCCGGTGGAGAGCAGCCCCACCGACGCAGGCGCTTGTGCTCCGAAGGATCGGAGCACGGGCCGATCAGCTGGCACTCGGCTTCCCGTACGGCGTAGAGTGCGCGGCGTCTGCAAGACAGACGCCCTACTTGGCGCGGATCACAGCAGCTTGCCTGGCCGGTAATCAGTCGCGCCTTTGTGTTTTTTCAGTAACGGCGCGACGGTCGCGGCGAATTCGTCGACTTGGTGCGGGGCGGCGCCCACGAAGCGTTCGTTTTCGGCGAGGATCTGCTGGAGCTTTTTTTTGCTGAGGCCGACGCGCTTGTCGCCGGCCAGACGGTCGAGCAGACTGGTGTCACTTGCCGCGCCGGTGCCCTTGGGCGAAGTCGGGCCGCCGGTGCGCAACGCTTTCGCTGCGGCGAGGGCGTGTTCCTTAATGGCTTCGTGCGCGGTTTCGCGCCCGGCGCCGGCTTTCACGGCTTCCATCATGATCGTAGTCGTGGCGAGGAAAGGCAGATTGCGCTCGTTCTCCGCGGCCACCGATGCCGGGAAAACTTCCATCTGGCGCAGCACGGTAAGATAGGTCTCGAGTAGGCCGTCGATCGCGAAGAACGCATCGGGCAAGGCCACCCGGCGCACGACGGAACACGAGACGTCGCCCTCATTCCATTGGTGACCCGACAACGCGGCGGTCATCGTTACGTAGCCGGAAATAATCGTGGAGAAGCCGCAGATGCGCTCGCAGTTCCGCGCGTTGACCTTGTGCGGCATCGCGGATGAACCGACCTGCCCGGCCTGAAACCCTTCGGTCATCAAGCCCGCGCCGGCCATCAGCCGGATCGTGGTCGCGCAACTCGCCGCCGCCGCGCCGACTTGATGCAGCGCGCTCACGACATCGAAATCCAGACTGCGTGGGTAAACCTGGCCGACCGCGAACAGCGATTGCTTGAAGCCGAGATGCTTGACGATGCGCGCTTCGAGCAGGGCGACCTTCTTCGGATCGTTGCCGAGCAAAGTGAGCTGGTCGAGCTGCGTGCCGACCGCGCCCTTAAGTCCGCGCACCGGATAACGCGCGATCAATTCATCGATCCGCTGCTGGGCGATGAGCAATTCCTGGCCGAACATCGCGAAGCGTTTGCCCACCGTGGTCGGTTGCGCCGGGACGTTGTGCGTGCGACCGGTGAGCATCAGATCGCGGAATTCCGTGGCGCGTTGCGCGAGCAAACCGAGCGCCGCCACCGCCTTGAAGCGCACGAGCTGCAGCGCGCGGGCGACTTGGAGCTGCTCGACGTTTTCCGTCAGATCGCGACTGGTGAGTCCGAGATGGATGAACTGCCGTTTCGCCAGATCGGAAAATTCCTCGATGCGCGCCTTCACGTCGTGAAGCGTGGTGCGCTCGCGCTCGGCGATGCCGGCAAGATTCACGTCGGCGCGCACGCGTTCATAATCCTTAATCGCCTCGACGGGAATGGCGACACCGAGGTCACGCTGCGCTTTCATGACGGCGATCCAATAATCGCGCTCGATCAAAATGCGCCCGTGAGCCGACCACGTCTCCTTCATGGCCGCCGAGGCATAGCGTTCGGCAAGGACGTTCGGGATGGAGTCGGGAGCGGAGTCGGAGGAGGAGGTCGTTTTCACAGGGGAAAAGCGTTAGGCCCGGCGCAGGGAGTTGCCAATGGAAAAGCGCGACGAAGATTTTGTCCGAAACCCGCGTCGCGGCTTCGCTTCACCACGTATTGGCTACGGATTGGTAGTCTCGTTTGAAGGCGAAGACCAAAAACGGGGCCGAACATATTGAGTGAATCGGAACCGCGTTGTCGTATCACTCCAACGCAGCTACTGGCGCAAGAGCCCGAAGGTAGGGCGGCTTATCCTTAAGCCGCCGCGGCACCGTGCATGCCCTCTGAACGGCGCGTTAAGGATAACGCGCCTTACCTTCAGAATTGTCGCCGGCCCGCGCTTACAGGAACGAGCAGATGTATTCGCAGATGCCGCTCTGCACTTCGATCGTAAAACCGGATTTGCCGGGGACGTCGAAGGTGGTGCCGGCCGCGTAGTCTTTCACGGCGGTCTGGCCATCGAGCGTCACGCGGCAGGCGCCGGCCACGATCTCCATGCGCTCAGGCGCACCGGTACCGAAATGGTACGAGCCCGCGTAGATCAGACCGAGGGTTTTCTTGGAGTTGTCGGCGAACAGCACGGTGTGGCTGACGACCTTGCCGTCGAAATACACATTGGCCTTCGTGTGCACGATGACACCGGAGAATTGGGTAGGGAGAGAGCTCATGGTTGGGAACGGCGATTTCCATCCGGTAATTCACGCCATGGCAAGACCGGGAATGACTATGGGTACAAAAACTCAGCCGTCCGTTGGCATCACCACCGGAATGGCCTGATTGCGGTGTCGTCGGTAGCGGCGGAAATCCTCGTCCAACGTGATCAGCTTCGCGCGCGGAAATATTTCAGAAAGTACCACCAGCGTCGCGTCACCGGCGTCCCTCTCCGGATACTTCGCCAGCAATTCGCCGACGCGGCGAGGGTGCGCGGAGAATACCGGCATCGCTCGCAATCGGCCATCCGCGAGCATGGCAGTCACCTCCAACAAAGCCGGACGATAGCGTCCCACCAAGTGACAGACTTCCGCCAACGCCGTTTCCGTGGTCAGCAACGGTTCGTCGAGTACCGAAAGTGTACGCTGGCTCCAGACATGCCATTGGTCAGCCTGCCTCAGCAAGCCAACCAGCGGTCCCGCATCGACCAGATAGTTAATCACCAAAGATTTTGCGCGTGGAAAGATCTGGTGGGGCGTCTTTGATCATCCCCGCGACGCGCCGTGCCGTGCCCATTCTCCAAACGAAGGCCCTTTGTTCATCGCGCGTCCGTTGGCCCGCGCGCGAGGTTTGCGCACCGACGATTTGGTGGGACGTATTGAGGCGGTGGACATGGACGGAACGTCGCCCAAGCGGCTGTTTTCGTCAAGGACCCCTTCCAGATGCCTAGCTTCGCATTCATTCGCGGTACGCTCGCTCCGTGGCTCTGGGAATAGCTGCACCACTCCTGCAATCAAACGCCGCACTCGTTCGTTGGTGCAGGTGGCACGCGCTGTTGCGTCCGTAACTATCAATCCAAAATCCCAACTGATTCATCCCATGCGAAATCTACTCTCACGCGCCCTCCTCGGCGCCGCTCTCACCCTCTCCGTTGCCACCCTGGCGTCGGCTGCCGATGGATTCACCATTAAAGTCGTCGCCTCCGGCCTGAGCCGTCCGACCGGCATCGTCGCCGCAAGTCACGGCCGCCTCTACTTCACCGAGATTCCCGCCCCCGGCGTCGCGGGCGGAGCGAATGCCGTCAAAGAACTGCGGATGAAACCAAGCGGCAACGTCATTCGCCCCCTGCACCAAGGCGAACCAGAACCGACCAACATCGCGATCGACCACTGCGATGTGCTGTACTGGACCTGCAAATCCGCCGGCGTGATTTTGGAATCCGCCGCCTATCCCGGCGCGACCGCCGTGCCCTTACTCACCGGCTTGGCGAAGCCTTCCGGCATCGCGGTGGATCGTGAGGGCAAAGTGTATTTCACCGAACTGCCCACCCCGGGAGTCGCGGGTGGTTTGAACAAAGTTTCCGTGGTCGATACCGACAGCACCGATGCTCCGACCGTCCTGCACATGGGCGAACCTGAGCCGACCGACATCGCGGTCTCGAAACACGGCGATCTTTATTGGACCTGCAAATCCGCCGGCGTGATCCTCCATCAGGATGAAGACGGCGTCACCACTCCACTGCTCACCGGATTAAACAAACCCGTCGGCATCGCGCTCAATCGCTCGGGCCGGTTGCTGTATTGGACCGAAGTGCCCACTCCCGGCGTGAGCGGTGCCAACGGCGGCACCAACAAAGTCTGGCAATACAACCTGAAGACCGGCCTGAAGACCCTCGTCAACAGCGGCGATCCCGAGCCGACTGACGTGACGGTGGGCCCCAACGGCGCGATCTACTGGACCTGCTCCAGCGCGGGCGTGATCGTCGAAGCCAGCAAGCGCTGAGTTCGATCTTATCAACGATGCGCGCCCGCTTTCCGTCGGCGCGCATTTTTGTCTGCCCGCTGCGTTGGCCTCGTGCCCTGAAATTTTTCCCGGGAATAAATCCGCACACCGTAACTCTTAATTGCGCGTGGAGAAACACCCCGTTCCATTTTCCTCCGGAAACGACTCCGAAATCGAGCTGATGCAAAGCGGGTTTCGCTATGCCCTCTCGCTCACGCATCACCGCCACGATGCCGAGGATCTGTTGCAGGAGGCTTGGCTCAATCTTTGCCGGCGCTACGGTGCTGCCAGCTCGCGGGCCGCGCTGTACACCGCGATCCGCCATTTGTTCATCGATCGCTGCCGGCGCAGCCGCGTGATCGCTTTCGATTCGATGGAGGCCCTGAGCGCACCTGTGGCCGCACCGCCGGAGTCGCCCCCGGGCACGGCGGGCGATGTGGAGACCTTGCTCGGTCAATTGCGCCCCGGCGAACGCGAAGCCGTTTACCTCCACTACCTCGAGGGCCACACCGCCGAAGAAGTCGGCACCCTCACCCGCCAACCACGCGGCACCGTCCTGAGTTTGCTGCACCGCGCCCTGAAAAAACTCCAGTCCGCCGTCGCGACCCACGGATGACCTTGCCTCCGCCCATCAACCTGCACGCAATCAATTCATCCCGCTCTTCGTTTCTTATTCGTAACCTACATGGACGATCTTAACCAACAACTCCGCCGCCACTACGAGGGCCAGCAGCTCCCGGCCGACCGGGTGCAGGAGATTCTCGCGGCCGGCCGGGCTGCCGCAGCGGCGCGGGCGAGTCGGGCTTGGTGGCGAATGGCGGCAGCGGCGATCATCCTGTTGGGCTGGGGGATTTTCGGGGCGTCTCATTATTTCCACCCCCGGATCGAATCCTCCCAGATCGCCCGCGCTGAGGTCGCCGCCGCCGTGAAAACGTTTTTCTCCGACCCCAATTACCAACTCGCCCAGATCTCGGCTGATCGCCGCGTGCTCGTGGATTGGCTGCGGCAACGCGGTGGACCAGCCGACTTTGCGCCGCCACCGGCCATGGCGGAATTATCGAGTTTCGGGTGCCAAGTGCTCGACGTGCAGGGCCAAAAAGTTTTTCTCATCTGTTTTCTGCTGGATATGCCGGCGGCCAATCCTCCGGCCGGCGCGATGCCGGTGAAAAAGATGATGATCGTCACCGGACCCGATGGCCAGATGATGAAAAAAAGCGTCCCGCTCGTTCATCTCGTGGTTGTCCCCAAGGAAACATTCGCGGCCGGTCTGAGAGCCGGCGAACGCCTCGTGTTGTCCGCCGGCGGTGAGTGGCATTACACCGCGTGGACCCAAGGCGACCAAGTGTATATTGCGGCCGCAGCGTTGCCGGCGGACCGTCTGGCCGGGCTGGTGCGCACGCTGTAAACGGAACGGATCTTATTCCGGCTTTTTCTCCTCCTTGAGGAACTCGACCAAAGTCTTCCTTTAGGCGATTTGAAAAAGTCTGAAGCGATAATCTCGATCGTAATCCATAAGTTCCCCTATGACTTGGACGACAAAGCGGGACTAATTCTCCTTCGCGTTCAAGTTGATCCTGATTGGATTGGCTGTCGGAGCCTGCTTGCAGGTGATTCCACGTGCAATCCGACGGTGTGAGTCGAAAATATCGCCTGCAAGCAGGCTCCTGCAAAACCGTGATCGTCTCATCTTGAACGCACATTGAAATAAGATCGTTGAGTCAAAATGAGAACGTGCCGATGACGACCGTACCGGTAGTGGCAGAAAAAATCTCCCGGGAAAAATTTGCACCCGTGTTCGAAGAGGCAGTCTTGTTCGGCTTTGTCCAAAAAACAAAGGGCATCCCAACGGAGCGCCGACCACACCCCGACCCACCTCACGCCGCCTTGATCACGCCAAGGTGCCGGTGAATCCCCGCTGCCGCCTTGCGCGCATCGCGCACCGCATGCACGACCAGACTCGGGCCTCGCGTGGAATCACCGCCGGAAAAAACGCCCGGCACACTCGTCATCTGGTTTTCGTCGACGACAATCCCACCCCACTCATTGGTCGCCACGCGGCGGAAATCACTCTCGGCCGGGAAAGGCATCGGGTCGAAACCGTACGCGACGAGCACGATATCCGCCGTCGCCAGAAACTCCGAATTCGGCACGGGACGCGGTTTGCGCCGGCCGGAGGCGTCGGGTTCGCCAAGTTCCATCTGCACACATTTAACGCCCGTGACCGCGCCTGACGCATCACCCGTGAGCTCCACCGGATTAACGAGAAATTGAAACTGCGCGCCTTCCTCGAGAGCGTTGGCGTATTCCTTGCGGCTGCCCGGCATGTTGGCCAGATCGCGCCGATACAAACACGTGGCGGAAGTCGCTCCGGAGCGAACTGCGGTACGCAGGCAGTCCATCGCGGTGTCGCCGCCGCCGAGCACGACCACGCGTTTCCCCGTGACATCGATGGGTTCGCCCGGGCCGAGCCAAGGCTCGACATTTTTCTGGATCAGGAAAGGCAAGGCTTGCACCACGCCGGAGAATTGCGCGCCGGGGACGTCCAGCTTCTTGGTTTTTTGCGCCCCTACGCCGAGAAACACCGCATCATAATTCGTCAGCAAAGTATCGAGCGAAAGATCCCAGCCGATGCGGATCCCGAGACGAAATTCCACACCGCATTTCGCCAGCAGATCCACGCGTCGCGCTACAAGATGTTTCTCGAGCTTGAAAGCCGGGATGCCGTTGACGAGCAAGCCGCCGGGGATGAGGAGCGATTCAAAAACCGTGACGTGATAACCCAAGTGCACCAGCTGGTCGGCGCACGCCAGACCGCCAGGACCGGAACCAATCACGGCGACCTTGCGGCCGTTGGGTTCGACTTGAACGGGGGTGACGCCGCCATGGGCAAACGCGTATTCGTTGACGAAGCGCTCGATCGCGCCAATCGCGATCGGCTCGGTGCGCGCGTTGAGAATGCACGAATTCTCGCACAACTTTTCCTGCGGACAGACGCGTGAACAAATCTCCGGCATATTACTCGTAGAACGGGAAAGCTCGGCGGCCTCGAGAAACCGACCTTGCGACGTCAGCGCGAGCCACTCGGGAATGCGATTGTTCAAGGGACAGGCCTGCACGCAGGAAGGATTCGGGCAATTGATGCAGCGGCTGGCCTGCTCCTTCGCGGTGGCCTCGTCGAAATCCGCGTAAATTTCGAGGAAATCGCACACTCGTTCCTCAGCCGTCCGCTTGGGCGGGGCCGCCCGGTCGATCATCGACCAGTCATACTTGTGATTCCAACTACTGGTGGCACTCATGATGAAAATGTTTGCCTGAGGGAAAGAGACTAGCCTTCACCCAGTCGAAGCGAAAGTACAGAATCGAAAACGCCCGGGAATAGAAGCCAGCAGCCTGTAGAAATGTAGCCGGACTTATTGGACCGGAACCGTCAAAGGGGGGAGCGAGCTGATCTCAACGCGCTGCGTTGTAATCCCACAGCCTAAACCGAGTTGAGGTCAACTCGCCCCACCTTGCAGCCTCCACGAACAAACTTGCCGCCCCTCAGCCCCCGAACCGTCAAGCCGCGAGCCCCGGCGGGGAGATTGTAGTTTAATAGACTACAATGATGATTGGGCCGCCAGGCTACTCATGCGGCGAAGCCATGCAGGTCACGCCGCGAGACAGCGCACCGTCATCTCGCGCAGGACCGTCTCCTGCTCGTTCGGGCGTTGGACGATGCCCTCGAAGGCACGGACGAATTCCTGTTGGTTGTCGATCAGGCGGCGCAGCGGCGGAAGCTTGCCGGTGCCGACCAATTTGCCGACGTACCACTGGTTTTGCGTGAAGAGATTATACGAACTCTTCTCCGTATCGCCGCCGAAGAGTTCGGCGTAGTTCGCTTGCGCCCGGGCCCACGCCGCCTTGTCGAAACCGTACGGGCCGGGCGAACGCAACTCGCCCGCATCGATCAACACGCGAGCTTGAATCAAAATGCGATTCCGATTTTGCAATGACGACAACAGCGGACGCGCATCGCCGCCGGCAAAGAAATGCCGCTGCAACGCGCCGAGCGCACCGTGCAGATCGCCAGCAAAAAACCGATCCGCCGCCTCGAAGAAATCACCCTCGGCCACGTTCGCGACCAACTGCATCACGTGCGCTTCCTCGATCACGGCACCATCGCCGGCATAGGTAGCGAGCTTGCGCACCTCCTCAGTGAGCAGGCGCGTGTTGGCCCCCACTTTCGTGAGCAACATTTCCACGGCATGCCCGGCAAACGTCACGCCCATCAACTGCGCTTCGGCCAACGCCACCGAGGCGAGCGCTTCGCCGGCATTATCACTGTCGCCGCCCAGCACGGTGAAATCGGAATTCGCTTCGCACCATTTCGGAAAACTGCGGCGGCGGTCCACCGGCGCGGCGGTGATGATGACCGTCACTTCGTCCGGGTTTATTTTCTCCAGCAGTTCCTGCATGGCCTCGACTTGCCGGAGCGTGCCCTCGGCGCGGCCGGTGATGGTGTCGGCGAGAAAACTCACGTCCTTGAACCACACGATGCGCTTGCCGCCAAACATCGACACAGTTTGCACGGCGTCGCGAAAACGATTCACGGCCGTCTCCACTTCATCAACCTTGTTGGCGAACCCGCTGATAATATCACGCGCATACTCATCCGCATTCGCCTCGGCCGCCTGTGTGTCGAAACGTTCCTTGCCCATCCGGTTGACGAGAAAGTCGTCGGGACCGCAGATGAACGTGAAAGGTTTGGAGGCGGCGGGCATGGATGAAACTGAGCACGGGGTGATGCGCGCTGGCAAGCGTGACCTTACCAGAACGCGACCTCCGTGGTTCGTCGTGGGAGGGGTTTTATACCCCGACTGGTCGCACTTTCCCTCTCACGTTCCACTTTCACTTTCACTCTGACCGCGGGCCCGCTCAATTCACCTGCGGCCGGGAATTACGGCGGGCTTCCTTCATTACTTCGCGCCGCAACCAGTCGATGGCGTCATTCAAAACCCGTTTCTTCACCGTGGCCCGGGGACCGGGATAATTAAGCTGCTTGGACCAATCGCCGCCCGGGGTGTGCAGCCCGATGAAGACCGTCCCCACGGGATTTTCGCCGCAACCCACGGTCGGCCCCGAAAAACCCGTGATGGCGAGACCGTAATCCGCGCCGAGTTGCTCCGCCACCCCCGTCGCCATGGCCACGGCACACTCCGCACTCACCGCGCCGTGCTGCTTCAACAGGCACTCGGGGCACTCGAGTAAAAGCATCTTGGCTTCGTTGCTGGTGCTCACGATTCCGCCCTGAAAAAACTTACACGCTCCACACAGGTCCGCAAAACTGTTGGCCAGCAAACCGCCCGTGCTCGATTCCGCGACCGCGAGCGTGCGGCCTTGCACTTTGAGCAGATCGGCGACGACGCGCGCGAGGGTGTCGTGACCAAAGCACATGAGATTGTCCCCGAGAAGCGCCGCACATTCATTTGCAATCGAGTGCAGTTTTTCCCGGCTATACCGTCCGTCAGGTGAACTGATCCGGCAATCAACCTGACCTTGATGCGCGCAATACGCGATACTTAGGCCGGAATTGCGACTGAACGTGGTTTCAAAAAGCGTCTCCAACGAAGATTCACCCACCCCAACCGTACGGATCTGAAGATAGGCCTCACCCTCCGCCAACAGCCCAAGCGCCGTCAACCGCGGCAGCACCTGATCGGTGAACATCGGCTGCAATTCATTCGGTGGGCCGGGTAGCATGATGAGCAATTTTCCCTCGTGCGCGACCCAGAGACCGGGTGCCGTGCCATTCGCGTTGGGCAATACCTCGCCACGCTCAAACTTGTAGGCCTGCTTCAGATTATTGGGCGTGGGCACGCGCTGGTACTTTGCAAATCGCGCATGAATGGCCGCTTCGATTTCGGCATCGAAGATCAATTTCTGCCCAAGACACTCGGCGAGCGCTTCGCGCGTGCGGTCATCACAAGTCGGCCCGAGTCCTCCGGTCGTGATCACGATGTCGGCGCGCGCCCAGCTTTCCCGAAATTGCGCAGCGATGGCGTCGGCTTCGTCGGTGAGGGTGACGTTGCGCTGCAACAGCACCCCGCGCCGGCCCAATTCCGCCCCGATCCAGGTCAAATGCGTGTTCGCCGTCAGCCCCAGCAGCAGCTCATCGCCCAGCGTGATTAGCTCGATGCGAGGAGGTGTTTTGCCCGTACCATTGCGGGAGGTTTCATTGGAATCAGGGTGTGCCATGCGGTGACCAACTAATCGGAACGTAACTTGAATCTCTTAAAATGCCAGTTCCTGAAAGCTTCAAATAAGTCTTTCTGACGTTGCACGCCTTGGCCCGGCAAAGTTATCAGCTGAATAGATCATGCCCTCAGCCTAACTTGGCTGACGGTAAAACCGATGTCTTCCCTGCCCCATTCCGACGCCCTCAAAGCCAAAGTCCGCGCCCTGCCGGACAACCCGGGCGTGTACTTGATGAAGGACCGGCTCGGACGCATCATCTACGTCGGCAAGGCCAAGAGTTTAAAGAAGCGCGTCTCGACCTATTTCCATGCCGGCCGCGCCCGGGCGCTGCTCCATCAGCCCAAAATTCGCACCCTCATCGAGCTCATTACCGATCTCGAAATCATCGAGGTGAAATCCGAGCCCGAAGCCCTGCTGCTCGAAGGGAAACTGATCAAACAATGGCGGCCAAAGTACAACACCGACTTCACTGACGACAAACGCTTCCTCCTCGTCCGCGTCAATCCCGAGGACGACATGCCGCGCTTCACGCTCACGCGTTTTCGCAAGGAAGACCGCTCGCGCTACTTCGGCCCCTTCGCCCACTCCGGTCTGCTCCGCCGCACGCTCGCCTCCATGCGCAAAAAATTCGGCGTGCTCCTCGCCGACACCCATCCGGTGAAACTCCCCGATGGCCGCTACCAACTCTATCAAGACGTGCGCGCCGAGCTCTCCGGCTGGCCCAACGAAGTGGACGCTGCCGAATACCGTCTGCGCGTCGATCAAGCCTGCGAATTCCTCGACGGCAAATCCCGCGAATGGCTCGAAACCCTCCGCGCCGAGATGAAAGCGCGCTCCAGCAAACAGGAGTACGAAAAAGCCGCCGAGCTCCGCGACGTCGTGCTCGCCCTCGAACGCACCCTCGAGCGCACGCGGAAATTCACCCGCGACCTGACAAATCTCCGCCCCAACGACGAGGCGCTGCGCTCGATCCAGGAGGCGCTCGGCCTCGAATCGCCGCCGGCGAACATGGAGTGCTTCGATATTTCCCACATCAGCGGCACCTTCGTCGTCGCCTCGATGGTCCACTTCACCAACGGCCGGCCCGACAAAAATCACTACCGCCGCTTCTCCATCAAAAGTTTCATCGGTAACGACGACTTCAAGGCCATGGAAGAAGTCGTCGGTCGCCGCTACCGCCGGCTCATCGAGGAGAAAAAACTCTTTCCCGACCTCGTGGTAATCGACGGCGGTCGGGGGCAAATCGCCGCCGCGCTCAAGTCCTTCGTGGCCCTCGATTGCCCGCCGCCCGCGATCATCGGCCTCGCGAAGAAACACGAGACGATCATTTTCCCCGACGCCCGCGCCCCGCTCAATCTCCCGCTCGATCATCCCGGGCTGAATTTGCTGCAACGCATGCGCGACGAAGCCCACCGTTTCGCCAACACCTACAACGCCGATCTCCGCTCGCGCAAAATCAAGGAAAGCCTCCTCGACGATTTCCCCGGCCTCGGCGAAAAACGAAAAACCGCCCTGCTCGCCCACTTCGGTTCGATCGACAAACTCCGTGCCGCCACCGCCGCCCAAATCGCCGAAACCCCCGGCTTCGGGATGAAGTTCGCGCAGCAGTTGCAGGCCTTTTTGCAGAGCCAGTGAACCTGTTTCTCCCATTGACGAAGGCCATTGCCCGCATTGGTTGCCACCCATGAGCGTTGCCGAGCTGCAAAAAAGAATCACCCGTTTATCCCCGATGAAACGACGGGCTCTGGCCAAATATGCCCTTTTTGTGGAGCGCTTGGATTCTCCGACCCGCCGCCGTGCCCTGACCCGTTCGATGCGCGAGATGGACGCTGGCATCAAGTACAGCCGTGATGATGTGGCAGCAATCCTCGCCCGTCACCCCGCCACCAAGGCATGAGAAATTATGCGCCGGCCTACACATAGGCGGCGTTGGATGCGTTGCTAAGCGCCGAACGTTCCCGACGATCCCGAGCCATTGCCGCGGTGGAGCGGCTTTGCCTTCACCCCCACCGGGCTGACGATTGTGTGATCAAAGGATATTGAGGGAAAGGAATGCCAGGTGCTGCTGAGCCATGACGTGCTGCTGACTTATTGGGTGGACGATGCCGTCTGCGAAATCCGTATTCTGGCGATCAACTGGGTTGAGTAAGGCGCAACCCACCGCCAACCTGATCGGCCAAAGCCGTCGCCGTGCAATACCAGGTCGACTTCACCGCCGCCCTGCCCCTCGATCTGCCGACCAGCGGCCTGCCTAAACTCACCGCCTTCTACGCCAACCGGTCCGCGACCGCCGCTCCCCGCCGAGGGAAAAGGCGCACGAAACGCCGCTGAGCGGATCGCGGGATCAGTCCGGGATTCGCCACGAAACGTCGTGCTATTTTGCCCGACCCCAAGACTTGACGACGAAATCCTAGCTGGTATGCCTTTTCTCATGAAAAAGGCATACACCATCAAGGAAGCTCAGCGCAGTTTGGCAGCGGTGGTCCGCACCGCCGAGCGCGGCGATCTGGCCACCATCACCCGTCATGATGAACCGGTCGCGTACGTGATCGGAGCGGAGCGGCTGTCCGCCATTGCCGAGACGATGGAAATCCTCGCCAACCCGAAAGCCATGAAAGCCATCCGCGATGCCGAAGCGGGGAAGGGCAGACTCTACGATGCAACTGATCTCCCCGAGTGAGCTATCAGGTCAAAATTCGCCCCCAAGTCTGGGATTTCGCTTCCACTCTCGGACTGGAACATCGACGTGCGTTCAAGCGTGCCGTGGTCGGACTTGCTGAAGAAAAAGGCGACATCAAGGCGCTAGCCGACCAACTACCCGGCTACTATCGGCTCAAGGTCGCGCGGTACCGCGTGATCTTTCGCTACACTCCGGGGCGCGTCATCGAGTGTGTCTACGCCGAGGAGCGGAAGCTGGTTTATGAAATTTTTGAATCCGAAATGCGCCGCATTCTCGGGGAATAGGTCTCGCAGGCAAGATGCCGTTTCCCCCGCTGACGGGAACCCAAGGCCAAGTATGGTCCCTCTCATGAGCGTCGCCGAAACTCAAAAGCGCCTGACCCGCCTGAGCCCGCTCAAGCGCAAATCTGTCGCCAAGTTCATTTCGCACCTCGAAAAGGTGGACTCTCCCGCCCGCAGAAAACGAGCGGCCCGCATCATGCGGGAGCTGGACGGCGGACTGAAATATTCCCAGACAGAGGTTGATGCTATTTTGGCACGTAATCCACCGGCCAAAGAATGAGGCCTTTTCTCCGGCCTACTCTCAGGCAACACTCGTCGCCCTGATGGTGGCAACGGACTCAAAACGCCCGCATGCTCTGGCTATTATTGCTCATCTTTGCCGCTTTCCCAATCGCACGGGCGACGCTCCGCTACCCAGAACGATGGGCATGGTCTGCGGATCATGGCGGAAGACTATCTGGTGATTGCCTATCGGATAGATGACGCGGTGCGCGAAGTACGGATTGCGACCATTGAAGGGACAGGGTGAGTTTTAATTCTCACTGCTTCAACCGCAGCACCCACTCCAACACGCGGTCGGGCAGCAGCCACTTGAGCAGCAGGAAAATCTTGGCGTGGAAGGGGCCGCTGTAACGCGGCGCGGGATTGTCGGACGCGAGGGCTTTTTCAACGAGCCGCGCGATATCGTCGGGCACGCCGGCGACGCGGCGCAACTTCTGCACGCCATCCCGGGTGTCTTGCCAAAATGGCGCGTACGGCCCGATGTTATCCATGAATTCATCGGACGCCTTGTCGGCGGCGGCGATGAACTCCGTCTGGATAAATCCCGGCCGGATCAAAGTCACGCGCACGCCGAACGGTTTCATTTCACCGCGCAAGCCGTCGGTGAACGCCTCGAGCGCGTGCTTGGTGGCGTCGTAGATCGAGGAGAGCGGCCGGGCTATACGTCCCGCCACCGAACCGATGTTGACGATGCAACCGCTGCCGTGCGCCCGCAGATGCGGCACCACGAGCTGCGTCAATGCGAGAAGCGAAAACACATTGGTCTCAAAATTTTTCCGGATCGCATCGATCGGCACCATCTCCAGCGCACCGCGCGTGCCGTAGCCGGCGTTATTCACCAACGCGTCGATCCGGCCGAATTTCGCGAGCGTCGCGGCGACGAGTTGCTGCCGGTCAGTTTCACTCGTCACGTCACCCGCGACCGCGAGCACGTTGATACCGCTCGCATCGAGTTCCCTCGCGAGCGCCGTCAACCGATCAAATCGCCGGGCGGACAAAACCACATTCGCCCCGGCCCTCACCAGTCGCCGCGCCGTAGCCTCGCCGATGCCGGAAGAAGCGCCAGTGACGATGACTACTTGTCCAGCAAGTGCGGGCATGAAAATCGAGCGGGTGTTGAGGGTTGAACGCCGAGAGTTAAGTGAATGCGTTTGTCGGCTAGAGGTGACCGTTGGTTCGTCGCGCCAGTCGCTCAACCCTCATCTCTCAGCTCTCAACTTTTTCTTTCCTTACTCCGAGTCGTAGATCTGGACGCGAGTCCAGCAATGTTTGTTCTTTTCCACGAAGACGAGGTGGAGCGGATCGACCTGATAGGCCGCTTCGGCCGCGACATCCTTGCACTGCACGATCAGCGCAACATCGTAACTAGCATCGATCACGGGCCGACGCGTCGTACCGGCGGGCACGCCGATGGTGACTTTTTCAACTGCCTTGATGCCGGCGAGTTTTTCGACCTCACGGCGAAAGTCCGCGCGTTGGGCGGGAGTGAGTTCAGGCTTGAGCCAGAAATAAACATTGTGGAAGAGCATGGGGCGAAGAAACACCGTCATCGCCGCGTGGCAAATCCGTAGTAGTACTTTCAAAAGCCTGTTGCGACTACGCCTCGATTCACCTAACTGATCCTACCCGCCCATGAAACTGTTCCGCTTCCCCGTCCTCGGCATCCTCATGCTTGCCTTTTCCCCCATGATCACGCCCTGCTCCGCCGTGTTGAAACTTGCCTCACCTTTCACCGATCATGCCGTACTACAACGCGACCTGGCAGTGCCAGTCTGGGGCTGGGATGATAGGCCCGGTGCCACCGTCACACTATCGTACCGCGGCCAGAAAAAAGAAACCCGCGTCAATCCATCCGGAGTCTGGCGTATCGATCTCGACGCCATGCCCGCCTCGGCCGAAGGAGCTGATCTCGTCATCACGGGTTCCAGCTCCGTCACCTTGCACGATGTGGTCGTGGGCGAAGTCTGGCTTGCCTCCGGCCAATCGAACATGGAGTGGACCCTCAACAACTCGCGCGGCTACACCGAAGAGAAAACCAAACCCGCCAATTCGCTCATCCGCGAACTCCACGTCGAGCAGACCGGAGCCGATCTGCCCGCCACCACCGTACCCAATCTCGGTTGGCGCACCGCCGGCGCCGAGACGATCGGCCGTTTCAGCGCGGTCGGATATTTCTTTGCTCAAGCGGTGGCGCAGAAACTCAATATCCCGGTCGGCATCATCCACGCCTCCTGGGGCGGCACCGCGATCGAATCATGGATTCCCGAGGGCGTGCTCGCCCAGACTCGCGCGTGGCGCACCCTCGAGCCCCAGTGGCGCGAGGCTCTGAAAGTTTTCCCGCAAAAATCCGCCGCGCAACCCGCCCTCGAGGCCGCCTGGCAAAAAGCCCAGGAGGATTTCAAAACCAAGGGCACCCCGATCACCCTGGAGTGGCCACGTCCGCCGATGGGCCCCGGCTCGGGCTTTGCGCCCAGCCGTCTCTTCAACGGCATGATCGCTCCCTTTGCGCCTTATGCCCTGCGCGGTGCGCTCTGGTATCAGGGCGAATCCAACGTCGGCCGACATGACGAATACCGTGAATTGCTTTCCGCGTTGATCGACTCGTGGCGCGCCGCCTGGCCACACGGGGATTTCCCTTTCCTCGTCGTCCAATTACCCAACTTCACCGACAACAAGCCAGCCGGCCGCGCTTGGGCGCAGCTGCGCGAAACGCAGGCTCACGTCGTGCAACACACGCCCGCCACCGCCCTCGCGGTGATGATTGACGGCGACGAGCCTGACAAGCTCCACCCCACCAACAAACGTCCCGTCGGCGAACGCCTCGCCGCGATCGCACTCCACCGCGTGTATAATCAACGCACCACCGTGTGGTCCGGCCCGCAGCTTCAAGCCTTCGCCCGCGAAAAGGCGAACCTCCACGTACGCTTCGCCTACGCCGACGGTCTCCTGAGCAACTCGCCCGAGATCTCCGGCTTCGAGATCGCCGGTGCCGACCAAATCTTCCACGCCGCTACCGCCAAAATCGTCGGCGTCACCGTGGTCGTCAGCTCGCCTGCCGTGACCTCACCCGTCGCCATACGCTACGCCTACACCAACGCCGCCCCCGGCTCGCTCGCCAACGCCGCCGGCCTGCCCGCCGCGCCATTCCGCACGGACGATTGGGAGTGATTCTCCCACTCTCGCGGCATCGCGGCGGTAAAACCCATACGAACGGCGAACGATTTCTATGAAAGTAATTTTTGCACGTATCACTCCCAACACGATTATCTCTTCTCTCATGAAAACTCCCCGCTTGCTGCTCTGCTTCGGCCTGTTGGCCGCTTCTCTCCGGCTTTCCGCCGTTCCCGCTGATTCCCATATTTCCGCCGTCACGGTTTATCAGGACCGCGCCGTCGTCACCCGCTCCGCGCACCTCGAGCTCGCCGGCGGCACCACCGAAATCGTTTTCGCCAATCTGCCCGAATCGCTCAACGAGCAATCCCTGCAGGTGAGCGGCAAAGGCACCGCCGCCGCCACCATCCTCGACGTCAGCGCCAAGCGCACCTTCGTGGACTTCACCCCGAACGAACGCGTGCAGTCGCTCGAAGATCAACTCCGCGGACTCAGCAAACAGAAGCGCGCCATCGATGATCGCAGCACCCTCCTCAACGCGCAGACGGCCATGCTCGCCCAGATGGAAACCGCGCTCTTCGCCCCGCCCACCAAGGACGTGCCCCGGCCCGAGCTCAATCAGTTCACCAGTTCGCTCACCTACCTCACCGAACAAAAAGCCAAGGTCACCACCGAGCGCGCCTCACTCGACGATCAACGCGAGGAGCTGCAAAACAAAATCAACACCGCCCAAGCCCAGCTCAACGAACTGCGCGGAGCCGGCGGTCGCGGCTATAAATCCGTGACCGTGCGCGTCTCCGCCGCCCAAGCCGGCAATCTCGACGTGGCGCTTGCTTACACCGTGCCCGGAGCTGCGTGGTCCCCGAGCTACGACGCCCGCGTGATCAACGCCGAGCGCCTCGTCCAACTCGATTATTTCGGCATCGTCCGGCAGAACACCGGCGAGGATTGGAAGGATGTCTCCCTCACCCTGTCGACCGCCCGGCCTTCGCTCGGCGGCGCCGCACCGGTGCTGCATGTTTGGAATCTCGATCTTTATAACCCGATCGCGCTGCGCGAACAATCTGAACGAGGCCGCCGGGACGAGATGCGCATGGCCAAATCGGTCGCCGCTCCGGCCGCAGCCAATATGCTGAGCGTCACCAGCGAAGCCGATGAGTTCGGCGGCATAGCCGACAAACCCAAAGAAGCGATCTTCGCCGCCGCTACCATCGAAGCCGGAGCCACCAGTGCCTCGTTCAAGATAGCCGTCAGTTCCAGCATTCCGAGCGACAACTCGCCGCAACGCGTGCCGATCACCTCCGCCAAACTCACTGCCCAACCGGAATATCTCACCGTCCCGAAACGCCAGACCGCCGCGTTCCTCACCGCCAAGGTCGTCAACAGCTCTGAATTCCCCCTGCTCGCTGGCGCGATGAACGTCTTTCTCGACGGCACCTTCGTCGCCACCAGCGGCCTGCGCACCGTCATGGCCGGCGAAAAATTCGACCTCGCCCTCGGCGTCGACGAAGGGATCAGCGTGAAACACAAACGCGTGCAAAAATTTTCCGAAGACACCGGCCTGACCAACTCCGGCAAGCGCCTCACCTACGAATACCTCATCACGATTCAAAACAACAAGAAGACCGCCGAGCGCGTGATCGTCGCCGATCAGGTGCCGCTCTCCCGCAACGAAAAAATCCTCGTGAAGCAACTCTCCCCCGAGACGAAGGAAGTGAAGCCCACCGACGAAGGCACGCTCAAGTGGACGCTCGATCTCAAGCCCGGCGAGAAACGCGAGCTCACCGTCAAATTCGCCGCAGAGTACGCGAACGACGTCAACGTCACCGGCCTAGATTAATCCCCATCGCCCGTTGCGTCTACCCGGTCATTGCAAGAAGTCCCGCCGAGCGGGACGACGACCGTCCGCCATCGCTCGAAGAGTGACGGCGGAAGCAATCCAACGAGAGCGACTGGCTCAAGGCCCTGAGCGCAGTCGCAGGGTTGGCTCGCCACGGTACGCGTCGCACCCCTCGCGATGCCCAGGGGTAAAAGCTATTGGCGATGGGGATAACCCGAGATTGTCTGTTGCCGGGCGGGATTTCCCCATCTCGCCGTTTCATTTCCTAATCAGGCGAGGAGCGAAATTTCCGCCCTGCACCGGGCGCTGTAATCTTGCCAGCGGCCCGCCCTTCTGGCGCAGTGCCTCGTGTCCGCCGAATCGAAAACCAATAACTACGCCGTACCGATCCTGCTGATCGTCGCGTTTCTACTCTTTGGGACAGGAATCTTCTTCCCGTTCTTTCATGTGAAGAAATTTTGGCTCTTCAATGACGCCGTCTCCGTCGTCGGCGGAATTATCACCCTGTTTCACGAGGGAGAATATTTTCTCTTCGCCGTGCTCAGCCTCTTCACCCTTGTGTTTCCCTGCGCCAAACTCGGACTCCTCACCATCACCTGGATCGAACGCGAACACGATCTGACCCGCCTACGCCGGCTGCATGGCTGGGTCGCGACTCTCGGCAAGTGGTCGATGCTGGATGTGTTCGTGGTCGCCATTCTGATCGTGGCAATGAAATCGGCTGCAGTGGCCGAAATTCACATTGGCTCCGGTCTGTACCTGTTCACCTTTTCGGTGATCACCACGCAGGTCGCTTCCACGTGGATCGACCGGCGCTTGCCCCGAAAATTTTAGGCAGAAAAAAGCCGCGGCGCTGCGGGCACCGCGGCTTGCAATCACTGAACGAACTAAAGCGTGGAAATGATCGTGAGATAAACTGACTTGGTCGCTCCGTGTCAGGCCGCGCGCTTGCCGGGCTACGTTGCGAGGCAAGCTCGCAACCTACCGCCTGATCGATCGCCACCCACACGCCGTCTATTCCGTAGGCCTTATTAGAAGCGGAAATTCACGCCGAGACCGTATTCCATCGTCTGGTCGTCATCCATGCTGATCTTGCCGGTGAGGGCGAGTTTCTCGGTGAGCCAGTAGTTGGCCTTGACGCCGAAATCCCATTTGTCATCGGAATCCCTGGTCAAGTACGAATAACGCACACTTGGCGTAATCGTGAGATCCGTAGTCGCCTGAATTTCGGCACCGACGCTGGCAAACACGACGAAGGAATCAAAACGGTAGTTGCCGGGAGCTTTGAACCACAACCAGCCAATGCCGCCATCCACGAAGGGCTTCATGCCATTGTAGTTGGTGTAGGCGCGGCCACCGATGTTCAACTGTTGCTGGCTAACGCGGCCAACACCGGTGTTTTCCGAGCGAAGATAACTGTACTCGAACAGCGTATCGAGCCCGGTGCGAATGCCCTGATTCAGAGTCAGGTTCATCGCACTGGCGTCGACCGAGCTGTCATCGATGTCGATATAGCTGAAGCCGAGCTCGGCAAGATTATGCCCGAGTACGCCGTGGGAGCCGGTGGCAACTGTCGTGGGAGTGGAGGAAACCATTGCTGGATCATCCGAGGCGAACGCCGGAGCAGCCGCCCCGAAGGCACACGCGGCGGCGAGCAGAAGTGATTTATAGGATGTAATATAGTTCATGATGTTTGGTTGGGTTTGGTTTGGTTTGGTTTGGTTTGGTCTGTCCGCCGGCCGCATCACCGAGACGCCACCGGCTGACATTCCCCTTGAACCTGAGTGGGCGGTATATGTTCCCAAATAAATATTCGGGTCATGGGGAACTTATTCGCACTCACTGGATTGCCCGGCGAAAAGCAAAATTCTCCCCAACCCTTGCGAAAAACATTCGTCCGACTAGTTTGCCCTATCATGAAACTCTCAACCCTTCTCCTCATGGCCTCTGCCCTCTTCGGTTTTTTATCCCACGCCTCGGCTGATCCGCTCAAAGTCGGCGATGCGGCTCCGGTTATTTCCGGCGTCACTGATGCCGGCGTCGTGCTCAACTTGGGCGAAGTCTACCAAAAAAACGCTTACACTGTCGTTTGGTTTTATCCGAGAGCACTCACCGGCGGCTGCACCAAACAAGGTTGCTCGCTTCGCGATGCCGCCGCGGAACTTGCCAAGTACAATGTCGCCGTCGTCGGCGTGAGCACGGACTCCGTGGAGAAACAAAAGGAGTTCAAGGAGACGAATCATTTCCCGTTCCCGCTGATCGCCGACACGGAAAAGAAAGTTATGAAAGCCTTCGGCCAGTCCGCGCTGCTGATGGCTTCGCGCGAATGCTACGTCATCAATCAGGAAGGCAAGATCGTCTATAAAGACACCGGCGTAACCCACAAACAGGCCGACAACGTCCTCGCGTTTCTCGCCAGCCAGAAAAAGTAAGGGCGGCTCCGAATATTTTCCTCAGGTGGAACGCAACCTCCGGGCGGGTTTTCCCCTCTGCGTTTCAATCCAACCCGTCTGGAGGCTCACTGCCGTTGAGTTAAGCTACGGGCGTACCGTCAAAAACGGTTTCGCCTCATCCCGGTTATCAAATGCTTTGCGCCTTTGTAGGGCCGCCCCTTGTGGGCGTGCCGACTTCGCGCATTTCGGCACGGCCACAAGGGCCGGCCCTACGTCGAATTCAGTCTGCCTCTGATCTTAACTCAACAGCCGTTGTCCGGAGGCCGGGTTCCACCCATGGCAACACCTTTTTTCACAACTCATCATCATTCACCGGCCCGAGTATATCGGCATGCGGATCGAGCCGGGCGCGCTCGATCCAGTCGCGAAACAAATGCTGTTGCTCCAGCCACTCGGCAGGTAGCGGTGCGGCCACCAGATCGATGATGCGCCGCGACCCATCCTCGGCGATCACGACATTGCGATCATGCGTGTCGGCCACCAGCCAAGGCACCTCGTCGAGAAAAACGAGCCGAGGATGATCGCGATCCGCCCGCAAAAATCGCGACGGCAGCGGTATCAGACATTGCGGATCGAGTCCGGAGACATCGGTTTTTTCCGGCAGCGCGCGACCCAAGGGCTGTTTCGCCACGAGAATTCCCTCCGGCGTGATGGCCACGATCTCCGTTGGGATGCCAATCATGTGGGTGAGCCGGAGTTTTTCAAAAAGCATCCGATAGCTGCCGGGCACCGCCGTCGCCTCCAGCATACCGCCGTCACCACTCGTTGAAAAGTGAAACGTGGCCCCCAAATCGCCACCTTCGCGAAAGAGAAAGAATTTATAAACCGAGCATCGCTCATCGACAAAGGCCAAGGCCTCCACCCCGCCGCCAATCCGCTGGAGCCGCGCCGGATTGGACTCAAACGGATCGTCCACATCCGAATGGAAGCCAAAATCCTCAAAAGGAATGATTGGCAGGCAGCGCCGAAAATCCCGGATCGCCTGGCCCAGTGCCGCCCACGCCGGATCGGCCAGTTCGAGCAGGCCTACTTCGTCTTCTTGGACGAGGACGAGATCGCGGTCTTTATCTGCGCGGATACCGCATTCTTCTGCTTTTTCGCCCAACTGATCGAGCGCCCGAAGTCGTTGCCGGTGACCGTCCAAAATAGCGGCTTGCCCTCCCGCGCCGGGGAGGCGGGGACCGTCGAGGTGGGTTTCTTGTCCGGTGAACGGGTCTTGGAGTGGCATGACTCGGCCATGCGCCCAAAGTCGGGCTGTCCGACCCGGAACGCAAAGGATTTTTGTGCGCAGGCTGTTCACAATTAGTCCCCGAGGCCAGTCCGTAAGCCACCGAACAGGAAAAAGAACCGCCGGTTATAACCGCTGCGGGCTCGCCCCCGGTTAAAGATCCCAAATTCTGACGCTTGACACCCCCCGCCTGCTTCCCTGACTTTCCACCTCTTTTCTCTCTACAACCATGCTACCAACATTCCGCCCACACCGCTTAAAACGCGCCCGCAAAATCGGTTTCCGCGCCCGCAAAGCCACCAAAGGCGGCCGCAAGGTCCTCGCCAACCGCCGCCGTAAGGGCCGCAAGCGCCTTACGGTCGTCTAAAAAAACTTCCGCGTGTCTTCTGCACCGCGCCCCACCCTGCGCCTGACCGCCGGTCAACGCCTGCGGCGCAACGCCGATTTCTGCGCTGTTCGCGAGCAAGGCCGCCGCATCGATTGCGGCGTCTTTCTCCTCACTTGGCGTGTCCGGCCTCCCGGTCCGCCCGCTAACCCCCGCGTGGGCGTGGTCGCCTCGCGCGCCGCCGTCGGCAACGCCGTCCACCGCAACCGCGCGAAGCGTCGCCTCCGCGAAATTTATCGCCAGCACCAAGCCCTCGTTCCCCCCGGACTTGATCTCGTGCTGACCTCGCGAATCTCGCTTCTGCGTCTGGAATTTTCCGAATCCGCGCAGCGCTTCGCCCAAGCCTGCAAAAAGCTGACCCCGGCCTCAACGCCCCATGCGTGATTTCGTTCAAGCTGCGTCGACGGAAAGGTGGAACCCGGCCTCTGGACGGGTTTGGATGGCGCTTTTGCTTTCTCTGCCGAGCCGCGGGTTGAGCGCACTGATTTGGATTTATCAAAAAACCATCTCGCCGGCCCTGGTTGTGGCCGCGCCGAACTGTGGCTGCCGTTTCGCTCCCACCTGTTCGCACTACGCCCGCGAAGCCCTGCAAGAACACGGCCTCCTCGTCGGCGTCGCTCTTTCCGCCCGTCGTCTCGCCAAATGCGGCCCCTGGCACCCCGGCGGCCTCGATCCGGTTCCACCTTCGCCAAGGCTTCGGAGGACAGGTCCGCCACATTCGCGCCCGGTCTGCACCTCCATTCGCCACAGCGCCTAGTCCACTTTCCCTCTCACTTTCACTTCTCCTCTCCCCTCCCCCTCTCCTTCCATGGATAAAAAGAATACCATCATCGGCGTCGTGCTTCTCGTCGGCGCCCTCGCGAGCTTCTTCATCAGCGCCAAGTACGCTCCGCCTCCCGCACCCACGAAGCCCGCCTTCACCACGACCACCAGCGGCAGCCCGCTCGCGCAAAATGAAGCGCCCCCCTCCGGCCCCGCTCGCAGCGTGACCGATGCCGTCTTCTCCGCGCCCGAGAAAAGCTACGCACCCGCCGAATACCTCACGCTCGAAAACGAATACGTCAGCGTGAACTTCACCACGGCCGGCGGGGCCATCGACCACGTCAGCCTGAAGAAACATCCCGCCCTCTTGGACAAGCCCGAGCCCTATGTCCTCAACGCCAAACCTTCCGCCCCCGCCCTCAGCCTGCTGAATTTTCCCGGCATCGACCAGGATGCCCGCTACACTTTGGTTTCGCGTACGACCAGCGAGATCATTTATCGCACCGTGCTCGACGATAAACTCGAAGTCACCCGCCACTACAGACTACTCGGCGGTGCTGCGGGCGATGATTACCAGATCCGCCACGAAACCACTTTCCGCAATCTGACCGACCAACCCCTGCCACTCGCGAAACTCGCCATCAGCGTCGGCACCGCCGTCCCGCTCAATGAATATGATAACGGCATTTACCTGAACGTCGGCTACTACAACGGCAAGGATGCCGAGTTCACCCGCCGCGACGAACTCGCGGGCGGCGGCTTTTTCACCCACAGTCCGCCCCTCCCCTTCATGGAAAAAGCCGTCACCCGGCAGGATAAAAACGCCCAAGGCGCCGAGGTCACCGCGTCCGCCTTGCAATGGGTCACAGTCAAAAACCAATTCTTCGCCTCCATCCTCACCCCCGATCAGCCTGGCGCGAGCGTCCGCATCGAACGCGTCAAAATCAACCTCCTCTCCCTCGCCGAAGACCGCACCGCCTACGGCGTGACCGCCGCCGCCCAATTCGAACTCGCCCCCCTCGCCGCTGGAGCCTCCACCATCTGGGGCGCCAACTATTTCGCCGGACCGAAAGAGTACAGCCGTCTCTCCACCTCCGCTCATTTCAAACACAACGAAGACTTGGTGATGGAATTCGGTTTCTTCGGATGGTTCTCGAAATTGCTCCTCACGATCATGACCAAGATTCACGGCTGGGTGGTCCATCTCTCGCCAGCCTGGGCGTGGGGCTGGGCCATCATCCTCACGACGCTCTTCCTCAAGACCGTGTTCGTGCCTTTCACCCTCGCCGCCTCGCGCTCGTCCAAGCGCATGCAAAAAATCATGCCGCTCATCACCGAGGTCCGCGCCAAACATAAGGCCAATCCCGCCAAGGCGCAGGAAGCCATGATGAAAGTCTACAAGGAAAACAAAGTGAATCCGGTCGGCGGCTGCATCCCCATCCTCATCACGATCCCCTTCTTTATCGGCTTTTTCAGCATGCTCCAGAGCGCGGCCGAGTTGCGCTTCGCCTCGTTCCTCTGGGCCGTCGATTTGGCGGCTCCAGATACGATCTACTCCTTCGGCGTGATCTCGCTGCCACTACTGGGCCTCACCCATCTGAACATCAACATCCTGCCTCTCTTCATGGGTGCCACAATGATCTACCAGATGAAACTCACGCCCACCCCCACGGCCGATCCCGCGCAACAAACCATGATGAAAATCATGCCCTGGATGTTCACGCTTTTCTGCTACAACTTTGCCGCCGCCCTCGCGCTGTACTCAACCGTCAACGGCCTCTTCACCATCGCCCAGCAAATCATCATCAACCGCATGCCCGAGCCCGACATGCCCGCCGTCCCCGTCGCCCCCGTCGGCGGCATGAAGAACGTGACCCCGAAAAAGAAAGGCTGAGAGACTAAATGACCAAAAAGTCGGCCAAGATGCACCAGCGTCGGTCTGCTCTTGGTCCCTTAGTCTCTTAGTCCTTTCACCCCCACAGTCTTTCCGCCCCTTCAGCTTTTCCGCCCTTCGTTCCTTGAGACTTTTCTCCGCATGGCCGGCCATAATAAATGGTCCAAAGTCAAACGGCTCAAAGCCGTCACCGATTCGCGCCGGGGCAAGGTTTTCTCCCGTCTCTCCCGCGAGATCACCATGGCGGCCAAGACCGGCGGCGGTGATCCCGAGAGCAACGCCCGTCTCCGCACCTTCGTCCTCAAGGCCCGCGAAGCCAACATGCCCGCCGACAACGTCGACCGCGCCATCAAGAAAGGCACTGGCGAACTCCCCGGCGTCGTCTTCGAAGAAATCACCTACGAAGGCTACGGCCCCGGCGGCGTCGCCTTCGTGGTCAACGTCACCACCGACAACAAAGTCCGCGCCGCCAAGGATGTCCGCGCTGCCTTCAATAAATTCGGCGGCAACCTCGCGCAGTCCGGGGCCGTCGCATTTCAGTTTCTCCACGCCGGCCAGTTCCTCATCGCAAAAGAGAAAATAACTGAGGACAAATTGATGGAGCTCGCGCTCGCCGCCGGCGCCGACGACGTCATCACTACTGAGCAGGGCCACGAAGTCCGGTGCAACGTCCACGCCTTCGACCAAGTCGCCCACGCCCTCGAGCAAGCCGCCCTCAAACCCGACTCCGCCGAGATCGCCTACATCCCAAAAACCACCGTCCCCGTAGACGTCGAAACCGCCGCGATCCTCGAAAACCTCCACGACTTCCTCGAGGAAAACGACGACGTCCAAGCCGTGTCCTCGAACGAAGAGACCGAATGAGAGTTCCGTTCACCCAATCCAAAGTAGTTTAATAGACTACAATCCGGTTGGGGAGGCGGCACCGAGGTGGAGCGTGTTGTCCCCAACGCGCTGGTTCAAATTACCTGCTCCTCAGATGTAAGAGTTTAACGATGATCCCGTTCAAGAAAGCTCATCGCCGGTAGCGATTTGCCCGGACGTGAGAAATGTTTTCACCAGATCACCTTCACCACAAACTGTCATGCGTGGAAATCGTTTGAACCAACGTCCAGCAGGCCCTCCGGTTCGAAGTCGAGCCAAGCAGCAAACAACCCAAGCTGGTCGGCCGTGATCTGTCTCTGCTGAATCCGATCAAGCAAATGTTGAAACAAGACCGGTGGCAGGCTCTGCCGACGAACTTTAGGCATGGACTTGGCCGCCGTAGAATCCGCGGGTGATTTCTGCCCGCAGTTGTGTCATTTCCTCCGGATCAGTGGATCCAACCATTCGTGCGGCCAGCGAGGAAAGTTCCGGTCCACTCAACTGTCGTTCCGCATCCAAGCTATAGGCGAAACGCACCACTTTGGCTTGTTCCTCTGGCGGCAAAGTCGAAATCTCCCGGATGATCTCGCTGGCATTCATAAGCACACCCTGGCGGCAGACTCATTCGCGTCAAAGCCCGGTTTCATGGCCAGCACGCATGAGAATGAAACAGTCTAAACCTCCGTCTCGACTCATTATCTCCGAGCGCTCCGTATTCTTCGTGTTAAACACCTGATACTAATGGGCCACTCTAAGCTTGCTCCACGAGCTCACGGCCCTGCCATCTACCTTCCCTCCATCAAATGCCCCGCCTGTTTCGTGAGCGATTTCTCCAAGCTCCCGCAGACCAATTCGCATAACTTCGGAATCGTCGGATCGGCGATCCGATAGAAAACCTGCAAGCCTTCCTTCCGCCGTGCGAGAATGTGCGCCGCCATCAACGTCTGCAGATGCCGCGAAATATTCGCCTGCGTGCCCTCCGTCGCCGCCACAAGTTCGGTCACATTCTTCTCCCCGTCGAACAGCGCTTGGATCAACCGCAACCGCATCGGCTCGGCCAGCACGGCGAAACGCCGGGCCACAATCTCCAACGCGTGATCATTCAGGGGTGCTTTTCGGGCCATGCCTGAAACCAAACGCGAGCTTGACATCTTGGCAAGTATATCCGTGTGTGCTCATATACTATTATGAAAACCGAAGCCCTCCTCCGCCTCCTCGCCGGTTCCATGACCCTGCTCAGCGTGGCTCTGGCCCACTTCGTCAGCCCGTGGTGGCTGCTTCTCACCTGCTTCGTCGGCCTGAACCTCATCCAGTCAGTGTTCACGGGCTTCTGTCCTCCCACCCTCATCCTGAAAAAACTCGGCTGGGTCGACGCCACCGGCACGATTCATTGGGGCGGTCAGACTAAATAACTTTCCATGATCTCGCGCCTTCTCCTGCCCTGCCTTGCTCTCCTCACGCTTGCCGCGTGCAGCCGCCACGATTCCAGCACAGCCACTCCCGCTGGCGCGACCATCCCGGTCCGCATCGCCACCGTTTCCCTGGAACACTTGCCGATTCTCGTCGAAGCTCCTGCCACCGTCCGTCCCGCCGAACGCGCCAGCATCGCCGCCAAACTCACCGGCACGGTCGCGACATTCCCCCTCGGTCTCGGCTCAGCCGTAAACGTCGGCGATGTTCTCCTTACGCTCAACGCGCCGGAAACCGAAGCACGTGTTCGCCAAACTCAAGCCCAGCTCGCCGAAGCCGCCCGCAACGCCGATCGCGCCCGCACGCTCGTCGAAAAAGGCGTCAACGCTCCCGACACCCAACGCGACGCCGAGGACCGTCTGCGTTACGCCCAAGCCGCCGCCGCCGAAACCGAAGCCCTCCTCGCCTACGCTTCTGTCCGCGCGCCCTTCGCCGGCGTCATCACCGAGAAACACGTTCTCCCCGGCGATCTCGCGACGCCCGGCCTGCCGTTGCTCACCCTCGAGTCCACCCAGCATCTCCGTGCCGAAGGCACCATCCCGGAAAAAGCCGCCGCCTCACTCCATCTCGGCGATACCCTCACGGTTCTGCTTGACGTCACCTCCGCTCCCGTCACCGGCCGCATCGACGAAATTTCCGCCGCCGCTGATGCGATCAGTCGTTCCGTACTCGTGAAGATCGCTCTGCCCGCCGGCTCCGCCCGCTCCGGTCAATTCGTCCGCCTCCAAGTCGCTTCCGGCAATTCCGACGCTCTCCTCGTTCCCGTTTCCGCCGTCACTCGCTTCGGACAAATGGAACGTCTCTTCATCTGCGAACAAGGACATGCCGTTCTGCGCTTGGTCAAGACCGGACGCGTCACGGGCGAACGCATCGAAATTCTCTCCGGCCTCAATCCCGGCGAACAAATCATTCTCGCTCCCCCCGCCGTGCTGCGTGACGGCCAGCCCGTCACGCCCCAGTCATGAGCAAACCCCTCGAGAAAGCACCGCACGGTTTTGCCGGCCGGTTAACCGCGTTCTTCATCGATTCGCGGCTCACGCCGCTCGCGGTGATCGCTTCGCTCCTGCTCGGCGTGTTCGCCGTGATCATGCTCCCACGCGAAGAAGAGCCGCAGATTAAAGTTCCGATGGTCGACGTTATCGTCGCCATGCCCGGTGCCACCGCCCACGAAGTCGAGAACCGCGTCACGCGCCCGATGGAGAAACTGCTCTGGGAAATCCCCGGCGTCGAATATCTCTACTCCACGTCGCGCCCCGGCAATTCGCTCGTGATCGTCCGCTTCAAAGTTGGCTCCGATCTCGAGCAAAGTCTGGTCCGCCTCAACCAAAAGCTGCAGGCCAACTACGACCGCATCCCGCCCGGCGTCAGCGCTCCGCTCATTAAACCGCGCACGATCGACGATGTACCGATCGCGGCGATCACACTGCACAGCCACACCCAGGATCATCTCACGTTGCGCCGTCTCGCCGCACAACTCGACGATGCCATCAAAGCACTGCCCCATGTCGCCGAGACCACGCTGATCGGTGGCGTGCGCCGCCAACTCCGCGTGCAAGTCGATCCGGTGAAACTCGCCTCCCGCCAGCTCACGCTCGACGATCTCGCCGCCGCGCTCCGCGCCGCCAACGCCCGCAGCCAAGACGGCGCACTCGCCTCTGCCAACCGCGACATCCTCATCGAAACCGGCGCCTATTTCCGCGACGCCGCCGATGCCGCTTCTCTCGTGCTCGGCACCTGGCAATCACGCCCGATTTTTCTCCGCGACGTCGCCACGATCATCGACGGTCCCGCCGAACCGACGGATTATGTATTGTTTGGAAATGGCTCGACCGTACCCGCGTTTGAGGCCACCGCCCGAAAACGCGGTTCCGAAAACGCATTTGTAGGGCCGTCGCTTGCCGACGCGCCGCGAACGTCACTCAGCGTTACGCCGTCTTCCGCAAATACGGCACGGCCACAAGGACCGGCCCTACAATTTTCCGAATCAACCGCCGTCACCCTCAGCGTCGCCAAACGCCCGGGTGCCAACGCCGTCGATGTCGTCCACTCTCTCGAGCAGACAGTCGCGCGCCTTCGCGGTCTGCTTCTCCCCGCCGACGTCGAAGTCACCTTCACCCGCAACTACGGCGCCACCGCCAGCGAGAAATCCAACGAACTCCTCTTCCACATGGGCATCGCCATCTTCGGTGTTGCCCTGCTCATTCTATTTTTCCTCGGCTGGCGGGAATCACTCGTCGTGCTGCTCGCTATCCCCGTCACGCTCGGTCTGACACTCCTCGTTTTCTATCTCTACGGCTACACGCTGAACCGCATCACCCTCTTCGCGCTGATTTTCTCGATCGGTATTCTCGTGGATGACGCGATTGTCGTCGTGGAAAACATTGTTCGCCACCAACGCCTGGCGTCATCCCGCGGTCGCAGCCTGCAAGAAGTCGCCATCGAAGCGGTCAATGAAGTCGGCAATCCCACCGTGCTCGCCACGTGGGCCGTCATCGCCGCCGTGTTGCCGATGGCGTTCGTCGGTGGGCTCATGGGGCCGTACATGCGGCCCATTCCCATCGGGGCCAGTGCCGCCATGCTGTTTTCCCTCGTCGTCGCGTTCACCGTCACTCCGTGGGCCGCGCTGCGTGTGCTGCGCCGGCACCTTGCCCAAAGTGGAGACGCGACGCCCTCGTCGCGTTCAGACCGGAGCGAGGGCGCTGCGGCTCCCACTGAAACCGATCAGGCCCCGAACGATTTATTCACCCGCCTCTACCACCGCGTGATGGATCCGATGATCGCCAAACGTCGCTGGCGCTGGAGCTTTCTCGGCGTAGTCGCAGCGTTGCTGCTCGCGTCCATGGCTCTGGTCGGCCTCGGCACCGTGCAAGTGAAGATGCTGCCCTTCGACAACAAGTCCGAGTTCCAAGTCATCCTCGATCTCCCCGAAGGCACCACCCTCGAGGAAACCACCCGGGTCGCCCGCGAAATGGCCGCCGCCATCCGCCCCGAACCCGAAGTGCGCGACTACCAAATCTACGCCGGCACCGCCTCCCCTTTTAATTTCAACGGTCTCGTCCGGCACTACTTCCTTCGCCGCGGCGCGAACGTCGCCGATATCCAAGTGAATCTGCTGTCCAAGGACGAACGCTCCGCGCAAAGCCACGCCATCGCCGTTCGCGTCCGTCCACGTCTCGCCGCCATCGCCGCCAAACACCGCGCCACCGTGGTCGTCGCCGAAGTTCCACCCGGTCCACCCGTCCTCCAAACGCTCGTCGCCGAAATCTACGGCCCCACCGAAGAAACCCGCCTCGCGCTCGCCTCCCGCGTGAAACAGATTTTCCAAAAAACCGCAGGCGTCGTCGACATCGACTGGTATGTCGAGGAACAACAGCCCACTGTCCACCTCCGCGTTGATCGCACCAAAGCCGCTTTACACGGCATCAGCGTCGACACCATCGCGCGCACGATCCGCACCGCCGTTGGCGGCGCCAAGGTCGACCTCCTCCATCAGCCACTCGACCGCGAAGATGTTGATATCGTTCTCGAACTCCCCCGCGCGATGCGCAGCCGTCCCGAAGATCTCCTCGCGCTCCAACTCCGCTCCGACCACGACGACATCATTCGCGCCGGCGAGCGACCACTCATTCCCCTCGGCGAACTCGTCACGCTCGAACGCACCAGCGGCGAACGAAATCTTTACCGCAAGAATCTCCGTCCCGTCGTCTATGTGACCGGCGATGTCGCCGGCAAAGTCGCCAGTCCCGCCTATGCACTCTTCGCGATGAATCGTGAGCTCGCGAAACTCGACGCTCGCGAGTTCGGCGGCACCCAACCCAAGGTTGAACTCTACCACCTCAACCAACCCGACAACGAATTCGAACCTGCGATGAAGTGGGATGGCGAGTGGCACGTGACGCTCGAAGTCTTCCGCGATCTCGGCCTCGCCTTCGCCGCCGTATGCATTCTTATCTACATGCTGATGGTCGGCTGGTTCAAAAGCTACACGACGCCCTTCATCATCATGATCGTGATCCCGCTGTCGTTGATCGGAATTTTGCCAGCTCACGCCTTGATGGGCGCGTTCTTCACCGCCACCTCAATGATCGGTTTCATGGCTGGCGCGGGCATCATCGTCCGCAACTCAATCATCCTCGTCGATTTTATCGAACTCCGCCGGGCGCAAGGCCTGCCGCTCGCTGAAGCTGTCGTCGAAGCCGGCGCCGTTCGCTTTCGTCCGATGCTGCTCACCGCGCTCGCCGTGATCGTCGGTGCCTCAGTGATCTTGGCCGATCCAATTTTCCAAGGTCTGGCGCTCTCGCTCATGGCGGGAGAAGTCGCTTCACTCTTGATCAGCCGCTTCGCCGTGCCAGTGCTGTACTTCATGGTTTTCAGCCGCGGCACCCCAACCCCATCCCCACTTATTACGCCCCAATTGTAGGGCCGGTGCTTGCGCCGGCCTTGATTGCTCCATCGAGATTCTCGCCCCGGCTAGGCTGCCGCAAGCAGCAGCCTTACAGATTTAATTCCCCTCTGATTTTCCGTCAGTAAACCCCCCACCCTCCCACCCCATGAAAACCAACGTCGGCTCCCTTGATCGCATCCTCCGCTATATCCTCGGCTTCGCCATACTGGGTGCCGGTTACTACTATAAATCCTGGTTTGGCCTCATCGGCCTTGGTCCCATTATCACCGCCACGGTTCGCTTCTGCCCCGCCTATCCGTTGATCGGAATGAACACCTGCAGCGTGAAGGAAGAGGCGAAAAAATAATCAGACAGAATCGTCGGTATGCGTCGCTATTCCCACCGACGCACCTCGCCTTTTTGTAGGAGCCTGCTTGCAGGCGATTCGAATTTTTATTGAGATAGCCTGTACAAAATCTCCGCAAACAGGCTCCTACTCTTTTCCTCCCTATGAAATACCTCACCACACTCTTCGCCCTGCTCTTCTCCTCCGCCTTCGCCGCCCAAGTCACCACGGTTTCCCCGAAAGAAGCCGCGCAACTCGTCGCCGAGGGCAAAGCCGTTCTCATCGATGTCCGCGAACTATCCGAATGCGCCGAGACCGGCGTGGCCGCACCTGCGGTGCTGCTGCCCAAAAGCGATTTCGATGGTTCGCAAAAGTTGTGGAAAGAATTCCTCGGCAAAAACCCCGACAAACAACTCATCCTCTATTGTCGTTCAGGCCGACGCTCCGGGGCCGTCGCCGCCGCCCTCGCGGCTCAAGGCCACCCAGTCGCCAACGCGGGCGGATTCAAAGACTGGGAAGCGGCCGGGCTGCCGGTCAGAAAAGTTGAACCGGCTAAGTGATGGCTGCACTCATGCAAACGCTGACGAATCGATAGCGCAAAGTCTGCGGCCACGTGACCGCACTTATCTTGTGATTAATCTCAACGCTTGTTGTTTTTATACTTAGCCGAATCCGTAAGGTAGCGGCGGTTGCCCTCAACCGCCTATGTGCTTGCGCCGACGATTGCGACATTAGTAGGTGAATCCGTAAGGTAGCGGCGGTTGCCCTCAACCGCCATTCCCGGTGCAATATGTTCTGCCAGGCCGTTGAGGGCAACGGCCCCTACCCTAAGTCCAATGATCACGAACTGTTGGGATAATTACTGGCCGGATTTCCTCTCGGTCGCTCCCGCGCACCTACTGGCCGTCGCGAAACCCGGCCCGGATTTCGCCATCGTCCTCAAGCAAAGCATCAATCACGGGCGGCGCACCGCGATCTGGACAAGCATCGGCATCGGCACCGCGATTCTGCGGCACATCACCTATTCGCTGCTGGGCCTGGGCTTCCTCGTCCGCAGCTCCCCGCTGTGGTTCGACACCGTCAAATACGTTGGGGCTACTTACATCGCAGCGTTGGGCGTGCAGGCGCTCCGTGCGAAACCACGCCACGATCTTTCCGGCATCGCCTCTGCTAAACCAGCTCCGTCAACGCGCGGAGCATTCCTCACCGGCTTCCTCACCAACGCCCTCAGCCCCAAAGCCACGCTCTATTTTCTTTCGCTCTATGGGCTGCTGGTCAGTCCGTCGCCCCCACGATGCGGGCAGGCGGGCTACGGAGATTGAAGGGTAATCACCGCGATGGCTTGGTTCAGCCTCGGCTCGCTCCTCTTCACCAAACCGGCCGTGCGAAATAGATTCCTCCGCCACGGTCAATGGATCGACCGGGCCCTCGGCGTGGTTTTTATCGGTTTCGCCGCGAAGCTGACCTGCCCTTCGCTAACGTGAATCGACGAATCCAACAGAATGAACCGAGGCAGAGATCTTCCCGCAGATAACGCGAATCTGCGCGAATGCCAGAAAGCGAGCAAGAGACCGACTCACTTCACCGTATCGCACGATTCACCGCCTGCTGAGTTTCGTTCTGCCTGATAGTATTTCATCCGCGTCAATTCGCGTGATTCACGGGAAACCTTCTGACTTTGCCCAAAGCCAGAGCGGGAATCGGCGCATTTTTGCCAACCGGTGCGTAGCGCCAAAGTGTGCTTCCGCTAAACTGTCCCCGTTTATGAACACCACTCTCGAAGTCATGCACGCCCGCCATTCCATCCGCGAATTCGAGACCGAGCTCGTCCCGCTGGAAACCATCCGCCAGCTCGTGGAAGCTGCCGGTCGTGCACCGAGTTCCAAGAATACCCAGCCCTGGAAACTTTTCCTCGTCCAAGGCGCCAAACTGGACACCCTCCGCGCCGACTACCTCGCCGCCTTCGATGCCGGACTGCCGGCCAAAGCGGGTTATCAGTATTCGCCCAACCCGTTGCCCGAAGCCTGGCAGGCGCGCGCGAAGGAAGTCGGCTTCGGCATTTTCAAACACAAGGGCATCGGTCGCGACGACACCGAAAAACGCCGCGCGCACGACCGGGAAAACTTTGGTTTCTTCGGCGCACGACAGGTGTTTTTCCTCGGCACGCAGGCCTCCGCGTATTCGCACGGTACGTTCCTCGACTGCGGCTTCGTCCTCGATAATCTGATGCTCGGCCTGACCGCACTCGGCTACGGCTCGTGTCCGCAATTCAGTGTCATGATTTATTCCGACCTGCTGAAAAAACACCTACCCGGCAACGACGACACCCTCTTCATCGCCGGCCTCCCCTTCGGCCGCCCGAAAGCCAACAGCCACGTCAACGCCTTCCACCCCTCGCGCCTCCCGATCGACGAGTGGTTCAAGGTGGTCGAGTAGGAACTTGTAGTCTAATAGACTACAAGTTCACGCGTGCGTCCTCAAACTGACTTGTCATCGCGAGGCCTGCGGCGGCGAGACGTGGCGATTTATGCAGTCGAACCCACTCTCCACATGACTGGAGGCAAACTGAAAGGTGGTCGCCGATTCTTGTCGGGCCGTAGCTGGGCGAAGACTGATCCCCATCGGCGATAGCGCATCGGTATGGAAACCGACGCCCACCTACTGCAAGATTCCGGCTGAGGGTGATGAAGGCGGACTAAGACATCCTGATCCCAGCCCGTGGGGAGGGAGGCACGAGGAAACGAGCTGAAACTATAAGGGCGATTGGTATCAGGTAGCGACCGTTGCCCTTAACGGCCACGGGGAAACTGTGCCGCGAGCCGCACTGGCGCTTGGGGGCAAGCGCCGCTACCGGCCACAGCCTCAGGCATCCTGAGCCCAGCCCGTGGAGAGAAAAGGCACGGGCAAACGAGCTGAACCTGTAACCAAGCATTGTCTCGCGAAGGGAAAAAGGAACCAAGGTAGAAACGCAGCTTACCCGAATGCCTCGGGTCAGGATGCCTGACGATGTGCGATCTCCGCCTTTGCTCTTCAACCATTCCACTTCACCAGCCGCGCGGCTTGGATCACGCAGACGCAGTCTTCGCCGTCCTCCGTGTGCAACCAGTGGAGGTCGAGTTCGGGGAATGCTTTGTCCATCGCGGCGCGGAGACCGCCGACTTCCAGAGCCACGATGCCGTGCTTCTGCAAGCGGTCGCGGGATTGGCGGAGAATTTTGCGGATGATGTCGAGTCCGTCGTCACCGCCGTCGAGAGCCATCAGCGGCTCGTTCTTGAATTCCGCCGGCAACCCGCGCAGCTCGCGCGTCGGCACGTAGGGCGGATTCGACAGGATCAGGTCGTACTTTACTTTCGGCACGAGATCGAAGACGTCGGAGCGGTGCAGCTTGATGCGCTTGAGCAGGGCGTGCTCGGCCACGTTGAACTTCGCGACGTTGAGCGCCTCAGGCGACAGCTCGATCGCGTCCACCTTCGCTTCGGGAAACTGGTGGGCGAGCAACACGGCGAGGCACCCGGAGCCGGTGCAGACATCGACGACGCGCTTCACGGGTTTTCCGGCGGGCAACCAGTGCAGAATTTGCTCGGGCAACAGTTCGAGAAAATACGAGCGCGGGATGATCACGCGTTCATCGACGAAGAAACGCAGTTCGCCGAGGAAGGCTTCGTGCGTGAGGTACGCGGCGGGGACATGCTCTTCGATGCGCCGGCGGAAAATCTCCGTCACCTTTGCGGTTTCACTTTCGCTTAGTTTGCGTCGGAGAACGGCAGGCTTGCTGTCGAGCGGCAGGTGCAGCGTGTGCAAGAGCAAGTAGAGCGCTTCGTCGTGCGCGGAAGTGGCCACTTGCCCGAGCGCGAGCTGGTGCCGGGCGTATTGCCGCTCGGCCCATGTGAGCCAGTCGCCCAAGGTTTTCCTGGTCGCCGTAGATTTAGTTTTCTTGCCGAGCCGCAGGCTGGGCGAGGGGCGGACGCCGAGGGTGGATAGTTTTTTCGCCGCCATGGTTCAGTTTTTTTTTGCTTCGACGACCGTGTGCTCGTGATTGCCGAGGTGTTCGCGGCAATAGCATTCCTCGCCGGCGCATTTGGAGCAATACCGGAACTCGACCTGCGGGTGCGTGAGATCGGTCTTGCCGCATTTATGGCAACGGTGCCGTGGTTCATCTTCGTCTTTCGGCGCACTGACTTGACGCGTTTGCTGCGTGATGCGGCGCCGTCCCGAACGCAGCCACCGCACGAGGTCGCTGGCGAAGAACACGAGGAAATTGCTGATCGAGGCCAAAATCATTACCCGAACCGGCCAGCTCCCCACGACCAGCAGGAAGCCGTAATACAGCCACTGAATCAGGGCCAACCATTTCATTTTCACCGGAATGATGCCGTAGATCGAAATTTCGAAATCAGGATTCAGCCAGGCGAACGCCAGAAATACGCTGAGCAAGATGTAGGTGTTCGTAGAATAAACCCCGGGGGAAATAAACGCTCCTGCGGTTGTCAGGGCCCAACCAATGACAAGGTAGGCATTGAAACGAAACTCCCCCCACGAATGCTCCAGCGCGCTGCCCATCAGATAAAACATATACAAACTAAAGGCTAGGAAGATAGCCCGCAACATCGTAAGCGCGCCGGCTGGCGGCACCACCAGATAGGTGATCAACCGCCAGACTTCCCCTTCCTTCACCGCGTTCGGCAACAAGCTGATCCGCTCAAGATCAAATTGCGCGAACATCGCCAACCCCAAAAACAAGATCTGCCCTATCACCAGATAGAGCGAAAGGTTGGGAATAGCGAAGCGGCCGAGGGTGCGTTCGAGACGAGTGAGCAGTGACATGTCTCCTTACTTCTCCGCTTTCGGGGCGAGTTGGTCGAGCAAAGTTTGCTTGTCCTCGGCGAGTTTGGGATCGCTCACGGTCTCGAGCACCGTGCGGGCTTCGTCGAGGCGACCGAGTTTGATCAACACGTTGGCTTTTTGCAGGCGGAACATGTGCCGCAGGGTCGTCGAGACGACCGGGCGCAATTCCAGGGTTTGCCAGACGGCGAGGGCTTCTGCCCAACGGGGCGGTTCGATTTCGTAAAACGCCTTGGCGTACTGGTACGCATAACTGATATCGGCGGGCGCCAGATCGGCGGCGCGGCGGAAAGCCTCGATCATGGCTTTGTCCAGCCCGGCCTGAGTGAAATTGCCGTTGGTCAGAAAATCATCCCGCCCGGCGAGCAATAACTGGCCGAGGTGGAAATGATAGAGTGGCTCGCCGGGCGTCAGATCGGTGGCGGCGATGAGGTAGGGCAAGGCCTCGAGCGGTTTACCGTCCTCGGCAATATGTTTGGCGAGCTGGTTTTTGACGAGGGCGATATTGGGGTCGAGGGTGTTGGCTTTGAGCAGCATCGCGACGGCCTGCTTGGGGTTATCGACCTTCCCCAGAAACATGCCGTAGGCGATCAAAGCCGGGACGAATTTCTGGTTCTTCTGAATCAGGACGTCGTAGCTGCTGGCGATCGACTGGGCTTCCCCATGAAAAACGCCCTGGTCAAATTGGTCGCCGTCTTTTTCCGCCTTGGCGAAAAGTTCGCGTTCCCGTTGCACGATATCGCGCAAGGTGCGCTCGGCGAGCGTGTCGTGGTGTTCACTTTCCGGCGGCGCTTTTGCCGCCGGTTGATCAGCAGCCGGAAGGCGGGCGAAAAGGCAGGCAGCACTGGCGAGAGCGAGCAGGGAGCGGAGTTTCATCGGGCGTTGGGACACGAGTGGCGGAGAATCGTTCGACGTTGGGCAGAAATTTCCCGACGGCCACGTTTTTTTCTCACGGAGTGACCTGCGAGGGAACCCGTCAGGTAGCGGCGGTTGCCCTCAACCGCCAATCACGGTGGATTATCTTCTGCCAAGCCGTTGAGGGCACCGGCCCCTACCCCGGATCCATCACACTCAGATACAATCAGGCCCCACGCTATTTCCCTAAATATTCCTACCTGTCATTGCGAGGCCCGGAGCGACGAAGCAATCCAGCGAGCTGGATCGCCACGCCAGCCTTCGGCAGGCTCGCGATGACAAGAAAACTTATGAAATATCCGGGCTACCTGCAAAGTCGAATGATCCTGAACTGTTGGTATTACTGGACCGGTTCGGCCTCGCCTGCCAGCAGGCTCCTCCCTCAAGGCAACCCAATCACGGCACCGCCGCCGGAACCTTCTTGATCCCGAGCAGGCGCTTGAAATCGAAATTCACCCGCAGCTTCGCGCTCAATCCGATATCGTTGCCATCCGGCCCTTGGCTGAGCCGCAGCCCCAGCCCGAGCAACCATTTGCTTTGCGACCCCAAAGTATATTTCGGCGGGATCACCCAGATCACACCGGGCTTCAGCGAATACCCATCGCGATGCACCGCCGAGGTCAGCCGCGTCGTGCCATAGGTCGCCTCAAGTGTATACGTCAGCGGGCCGCGCGCATAGAGCACACCACCCGAGAGGTTCACGGAATCGTCGCCGAGTTCGTTTTTGTCCAACTGACCCTGCGTGGTGGTGCGCGTTACGTCGTCATAACTAAGACCCGCGAAGACGTGCCAACCGGGATGATGCTCCAGCGGACGCGCAATACTGATAAACGGCATGAGGTGCCGAAGGCCGTCGGTCACGTCCACCGGCGGCTGACCGAGCGGTCGCAGCCAATCGATGCCGACCGAAGTATCCCAGCCGAGTTTCAACGCCTCGCCGATATGATACTTGGTTCCGAGATGCAGGGTGGAAAATCCTTTGTCGTCAAAAAAACTACCCTGTTTAATCCGTGCGTGAAATACGCGTCCGCTTCCGCCATGGCTTCCCACGCCTTGGTCAGGCCGTAGCGAAACCCGAGCGCGGTGCGGAGGTGATCGCGCTTGGTCACGTCGCCCAGATGCGGATGAATAATAAACCGCAGGGAGTTTTTCTTTTCGGTCTTGGGCAGCGCGCTGTTGAAAATGCCGCGAATCCGCAGGTCGTCATCCGAAGCTTTGCTCTTTTCTTCGGGCACCGCCGGGGCCTCCTCCGCCCGGCTTTAAGACCAGAGCAGACATCTTTAGAGCACCCATCTCAGCAGGCTTTTCATGAACTAAACGGATGCAGTTTTCAGGAGAAATCAAGGTTTCGCCAGAGCCGGCGGCGTCAACTTGGCCGCCTCGTCTGCGGTGATCTCGCGGTAGAGCTCGTGATCATAAAGATAACTGGCGGTCTGATAATACGCGATCGCTTCAGTGAGGAAAGCCTCGTCCACCGGTTTTTCGACCAAGACAAAATTTGCCGGATTATACACGTACTGGGTTTGTTGCCGCACGGGCTTGAGCACGATGAAGTCATTCCCTTTGCGCAGACCCAGCTTCTGATAGGTGCCCATCACCGAGTGGGTCGCGGCCGGGGCCACCTTGCGCACATCGTGCCCGAAGAAACGCGACGGGTAACTCCAGTTGAGCAAGCCGAGCAACGTCGGTGCATAATCCATCTGACTCGTGAGAGCCTGAATGTGTCCCGGAGCGATGAGCCCGCCGGGGGAATAAATGATCAGCGGGATGTGATAATTCTGGATCGGCAACTCCGTCTTGCCCGCACTGGACGCGCAGTGGTCCGCCACGATCACGAACACCGTGTTCTTGAACCAGGGCTTGCTCGCGGCGTCGCGCAGAAATTTTCCGATGGCGTAGTCGGTGTACTTCACCGCCCCTGCGCGACCGGAAATCTTCGACGGCAGATCGATCCGTCCCTCGGGAAAAGTGTAGGGCCGGTGGTTCGACGTCGTCATGACGAAGTAGTGAAACGGTTGGCCGCTCGCGGCGCTCGCGTCGGCTTCGCGTATCGTCCAGCGGAAAAGATCCTCGTCACACACGCCCCAGACATTGGCGAAGGTGATGTCTTCCTTCGGCACGCCCGTCCGGTCGATCACGCGGTAGCCGTTGTGGCCGAAAAAATAGTTCATGTTATCGAAGTAACCGAACCCACCGTAGATGAACGCCGTGTCGTAACCCTTCGTGCGGAAAACGGAACCGAGCGTGAACATCCCTTCGTTGCGCGGTCGCTTGATCATCGAGCGCCCGGGGGTGGGCGGCAGCGCGAGCGTGAGCGCTTCCATGCCGCGATCCGTGCGCGTACCGGTGGCGTAGAAATTATCGAAGACCAAACTTTTGCCCGCGATCTCAGCGAGATTGGGCGTGAGATGGGAGGCGCGGTTGAAGATGCTGAGGAAATCCGCACTCAGGCTTTCGACCGTGATCTGGATAACATTGGGATGCAGCTCGGTGCCGTCGTTACGGACGTAGCGCAACGTATCGTGGTCTTGCGGCCGCAGCATCACCGAACCATCCAACGTGAGATTTTCGCGCAGGCGGGCAAAGGCCTCGTCGACCGGCTTGACCGAATAGAATTCATCGTACTTGAGCACATTGTTCTTAAACGCCGAGAAGAGCGACCAGAGCCCGTTCTTCGCGAGCTCCCGGTTGAAGTTGTTTTTGAAATTCGGCAGCCAGTCGGACGACAGCCCGGCACCGAAAGCGATCGCGCCGATCAACCAGAGCGCTCCGGCCACGTATCGCGCCTTGGCCCGCTCGTGTTCGGCGTGGAGCCATTGCGCCGGCCAGCCGGTACGCCACGTCAGCCAAAGCCCGAAGACCGCAGCCGCCACCACCCCGGAGAGGATCGCGGGCAGATTGTAGGATTCGCGGATGTTGCCCAACACCTCGGTCGTGTAGACGAGGTAGTCCACGGCGATGAAGTTGAAGCGCACCCCAAACTCATCCCAGAAGGTCCACTCCGAAACTCCGCCAAAAATCAACAGGCCCCAGATCAGCAAGCCGACCCCATAAGCCAACCAGCCAGCCCCGCGCCAAGTGAAGAATCGCGCCGGGAGAATCGTCAGCAAAACAATCAACGGTAACGAAGCCCAGGCCGCCGCCCCGAGATCGTAGAGCACGCCCCAACCAAACGACGCCAGCAGGCTCAAGGTCCAGGTCACCTCATGCGCCGCCTTGATCAGCAACGCCACGCGGGTGAGCAGGGCGACGCCCAGAAACACCGCGAAAAACAACACCAGACCGCCCTGGCGGCGGGCGAGCAAACGATGGCAGAAATTAGGATTGGTTTGATCACTCAAAACAGAAATGGGGTAGATTATTTGCTCCGCGAAAAATGGTTTTCCAACCTGAAGCGATTTGTGGCCGTCAGTCAAAGACAACCCTGATACAGTGGGGGCATTCGGGCTGTACCGTGGTAGGTGGCGTGCTGGCCACGCCACGCGGCATTCTGCTGGCCAGCAGAACGACCGTGGTGCGGCCAGCGCACCACCACCACGGAGTTCGAGCCTCGTCCTTTCGTCGCGTTGAAAAAATACTTGCCACAGGCCCCAGCGTCGGCCTTTTATGCGGTCCCGATCTCTCATGATCCTCAACCACCATCATCACCACGAAGCCTAGCCTTCCCTGACCGGGGAGGCCTGATGTGCCTTTCCTGGGTGATGAATCGATTTTAAAACCCCGGCTGGCATGTCCCACCGGGGTTTTGCTTTGTCCGCCTTGAAGCACCCCGGACTTCCCCGACCAATCATCGCATTTTTCCAAAATCCGTTCTCCCAACTTCCTCCCTTTCTCTCCTAGCATCCCACTTCCTCCTCTCACCCTGCGCCACCGCCAATCTCCCCTCTCCCATTTCCGATCTTCCACCTCCGATTTCCCTCCCATGCCTCCCGCCACCCTCCCTACTGATCGCCTCCGCCTTGCCATCCAAAAAAGCGGACGCCTCTCCACTGATTCCCTCGATCTGCTGAAAAGCTGCGGCATCAAGGTCAAAGCCCCCAAGGAGAAACTCCTCCTCCACGCCGATAATTTCCCCATCGATATCCTCTTCGTCCGCGACGACGACATTCCCCAGCTCGTGATGGATGGTGTGTGTGACCTCGGCATCGTCGGCCAGAACGTCCTCGAAGAATCCGCCCTCGAACGCCACAGCACCGGCGCGGCCAACGGCTATGCCGTTTCCCGTCCACTCGACTTCGGTGGCTGCCGTCTCGCCATCGCGATCCCCGAAGAACGCCCGTTCTCCAGCCTCCGTGACCTCGAAGGCCAGCGCATCGCCACATCCTATCCTTATCTCACCGGTCGCTTCCTCGCCGAGAAAGGCATCAAGGCCGAGATCGTTCGCCTCAGCGGCTCCGTCGAAATCGCCCCGCGCCTCGGCCTTGCCGACGCGATCTGCGATCTCGTCTCCAGCGGCTCCACCCTCGAAGCCAACCGCCTCCGCGCCGTCGAAACCATCTTCAAGAGCAAAGCCGCGCTCATCCGCAACACCCGCAATTTTACACCGGAAAAAACCCACGCCTTCGACATCATGCTCAGCCGCATCGACGGCGTGCAAAAAGCCGCCGACGCGAAGTACATCATGCTCCACGCACCCAAGACCGCGCTAGCCGAGATCAGAAAACTTCTACCCGGCTCGGAAAATCCCACGATCCTCCCGCTCGCCGGCGACGACACCAAGGTGGCCCTTCATGCCGTCTGCCAGGAAGCCGTCTTTTGGGAAACCATGGAGTCGCTCAAAAAAGCCGGCGCCAGCAGCATCCTCGTGCTCCCCATCGAAAAAATGATGCTCTGACCCAACCAGCGTTCTCTTTCTCCTACGCCTAATCGTTCTCTCTTTTCCGACCGAGATTACGAGAACGAGTAAGATAACGAGAACGAGCCAAATATTTAGCCCAAACACTTTCACTCTTCCTCTCACTTTCACTCATCGTAGATGAAACCTCTTCGCTGGAAATCCCTCTCCGCCCGCCAACGCCTCGCCGCGCTGCAACGCCCGGCGCAGTCGACCCGCGCGCAACTCGCCGCCACGGTGGAGGAAATTATTTCCACGGTCCGGCGTGAGGGAGACGCCGCGCTGCGCATCTACACCGCCAAGTTCGACGGCGCTGACCTGCGTTCGCTACGCGTGACCAAAGCAGAATACGCCGCCGCTGATAAAGCGCTGAGCTCCGCCGACCAATCCGCCCTCCGCACTGCTTACAACAACCTCCGCCGGTTTCATCTCGCTCAGCGTCCCGCGCCCATCCGCGTCGAGACGATGCCGGGCATCGTGTGCGAAAAAGTTTCCCGCCCCATCGAACGTGTCGGCCTCTACGTCCCCGGCGGCAGCGCGCCACTCTTCTCCACGGCTCTCATGCTCGGTGTTCCCTCGCAAATCGCCTACAATCCTATTCGGGTTCTCTGCACTCCGCCCGGTCGTGATGGCCGTCTCAGTCCATGGATCCTTTTCGCCGCGCAACTCTGCGGCATCACCGAAATTTTTAAAGTCGGCGGCGCCCAAGCCATCGCCGCCATGGCCTTCGGCACCGCCAGCATTCCCCAATGCGATAAACTTTTCGGCCCCGGCAATGCCTACGTCACCGAGGCGAAACTCCAAGTTTCCCGCGAAGCCGCCGGCACCGCCATCGATCTGCCCGCCGGCCCGTCGGAAGTAATGGTCATCGCCGACAACGCCGCCGAGCCCGCCTTCATCGCCGCAGATCTATTATCCCAAGCCGAACACGGCCCGGACTCGCAAGTTGTGTTGGTCACCTTCTCGGAAAAATTCGCCGCCCGCGTGCAAGTGGAAGTGGAAAAACAACTCGCCGCCCTCCCACGCGGCGCCATCGCCACGCGCGCCCTGATGAACAGCCGCACCCTCATCGCCGTTTCCCCCGACGAAGCCGTGGACATCGCCAACCGCTACGCGCCCGAACATTTGATTCTCCAAGTCGCCGATCCGCGCGCGCTGCTGCCGGGCATCACGACTTCCGGTTCGGTGTTTCTCGGCGCGTGGACACCCGAGTCGCTCGGTGACTACGCCAGCGGCACCAATCACGTTTTGCCGACCTATGGCTGGGCGCGCGCCTGTTCCGGCCTGGGCCTCACCGATTTCCTCCGCACGATGACCGTCCAGGAAGCCAGCCCACGCGGCCTGGAAAAACTCGGCCCCGTGGTTGAGCGACTCGCGCTCGCCGAAAATCTCGCCGCCCACCAGCACGCCGTCCGCGTGCGGTTGGATTCTCTAAAAACTGGTAGGGCGAATCCTCCGGATGAGCCGCTTCGCAAGACGGCTCGTCGAGGACGACTCACCCTACCCCGACCATGACTCCCATCGAACAAGTTCTCGCCCTCGTCCGTCCCGAGATTCTCGCGCTCGCGCCGTACAGCTCTGCCCGCAAAGAATCCAAAGGCGGTAGAATCTGGCTCGATGCGAATGAAAACCCGGAGACACCTTCGGTACACAAGCCGCTGCTCAACCGCTATCCGGACCCGCAGCCGGCCGAACTCATTGCCACGCTTTCTTCGCTCTATGGCGTCTCGCCGACCCAAATCTTGGTCACTCGCGGCTCCGACGAAGGTGTCGACCTGCTCCTGCGCACCTTCTGCCGCGCCGGCCAGGATGCGATTCTCATCACACCGCCCACCTACGGCATGTACGTCGTCGCCGCCGGTATCCAAGGAGCGAAAGTCATCACCGTCCCGCTGATCCAGCAAAAAAACTTCGCGCTCGACCCCGATGCCGTTTTGCGCGCGGTCACCCCGGAAGTTAAAATTGTTTTTCTTTGCTCACCCAACAATCCCACGGGCGGACTGCTTGATCGCACCGCCGTGATGTCACTCGTGCACGCGCTCGCCCGGCGCGCCGTCGTCGTCGTGGACGAGGCCTATGTGGATTTCGCCGGCGTGCCCAGCCTCGCTGCGGAAATCACCACGTATCCCAATCTAATCGTCATCCGCACGCTTTCGAAGGCCTTCGGTCTGGCCGGGGCTCGCGTCGGCACCACCATCGCCGACCCAGCCGTGATCGCCGTGTTGCAGAAAGTCATCGCGCCGTATCCGGTGCCCACGCCGGTCCTGCTCGCCGCCCTCGCCGCCCTCACACCCGAAGGCATCGCCGCCGCCCGCGAATCCATCCGCCAACTCACCGCCGAACGCCAACGTCTTCTCGCCGCGCTGCCGCTGTTTCCCATCGTACAACGCGCCTGGCCCTCCGATGCTAACTACATTCTCATTAGCGTCGCCGACTCCACCAAGGTCGTGGCCGCCGGCCGCGCTGCCGGCGTGATCTGGCGTGACCGCAGCAAGGATGTCCCGAACACGGTTCGCCTCACCATCGGCACCACCGAGGAAAACAACGCCACCCTGGAGATCCTGTCCCGTGTTTAATTTAGCCCTGTCTTTTGATTTTTGTAGGGCCGGCCTTTATGGCCGCGCCGCGTATTTCGTTTCACGCCTCGCAACGGTCCGGCCACAAGGGCCGACCCTACAAGAACGTTTCGTAATGATTCCTCTCTGCCGCCCATGAAAAAAATCCTCTTCATCGACCGTGACGGCACGCTCATCACCGAGCCCACCGGCTATCAAATCGACCGCCTCGACAAATTCGCCCTCGAACCCGAAACCATTCCCGCCCTGCGTCGCCTGCGCGATGCCGGCTACACCTTCGTGATGGTGACCAATCAAGACGGACTCGGCACCGCCAGTTTTCCTGAAGAGGATTTTCGTCCGCTGCAAAACCTGCTGCTCGATATCTTGCAATCGCAAGGCATCACCTTCGAAGCCGTCCGGGTTTGCCCGCACTTGCCCGCAGATCATTGTGACTGCCGCAAACCCCAGCTCGGCCTCGTCCTCGATTATTTGCGCGACACGGCTTGGTCGCGCGAAAACTCCTTCGTCATCGGCGATCGCGAAACCGATCTCCAGCTCGCCATTAATCTCGGCGTAACCGGCCTCCTCTATAATCAAAAAACCGTCGGCTGGACGGAAATCGCCCGCCAACTCGTCGACGCCCCCCGTCGCGCCACCATCGAACGCATAACCAAGGAGACCACCATCACGGTCTCGGTTGATCTCGACGCCACCGGCCCCCTGAAATTCGCGACCGGCCTTGGCTTCTTCGATCACATGCTCGAGCAGATCGCGCGCAACGCCGGCATCAGCCTCGTCATCGAATGCCAAGGTGACCTGCACATCGACGAACATCACACGATCGAAGACACCGGCCTGGCCCTCGGCTCCGCCCTCAAGCAAGCGCTCGGTGACAAGCGCGGCGTCGGCCGCTACGGATTTGTCATGCCGATGGATGAAGCCCTCGCGCAAGTTGCCCTCGACCTGAGTGGACGCGCGTGGCTGGTGTTCGACGCCAAATTTCCCCGCGATCGCGTCGGCGAGATGCCCACCGAAATGGTTTCCCATTTCTTCAAATCAGTCAGCGACAACCTCGCCGCGACCCTAAACATGAGTGTCACCGGTGACAACACGCACCACATGGTCGAAGCCTTGTTCAAAGGTTTCGGCCGCGCCCTCCGTCCCGCCGTCGCCCGCGTAACCGGCGGCGATATTCCTTCAAGCAAAGGAGTGCTGTGATGTCATCTGCGATGACAAAATCTCAAACGCCAAACCGCCAAATGCCAAACAATCTGAATAACGCTGAATCCAAACCTGAATTCCAAGTCAGTCGCTCCGGAGTTATTTGGAATTTGGCGTTTGGCTCTTTGGAGTTTTTCCCATGCTAGCCATCGTTGACAGTGGTGGCGCCAACATCGCTTCCGTGCGCTTCGCACTCGAGCGACTCGGCGTGCAAAGCGAACTCACCGCCGACGTCGCGATTATTCGCGCGGCCGACCGCGTGATTCTGCCCGGAGTCGGCTCCGCGCCGGAAGGCATGAAGCGACTGCGCGAACGCGGCCTCGTGGACTGCGTGCGCGGGTTGAAGCAACCCGTGCTCGGCATCTGTCTCGGCATGCAATTGCTTTTTGATTCCTCAGCGGAAGGCGACACGCCTTCACTCGGCCTCATTCCTGGCCGCGTGGCTCTGTTGCCCGAGTCGCCCGGGATCACCGTCCCGCACATGGGTTGGAACAACCTCACCATCTGTCGTGACACGCCGCTGTTGCGCGGTTTCGACGCAGCCACGCGTTTTTATTTCGTTCACAGCTTCGCCGGTCCGGTGAACGCGTACACCCTCGCCAGTTGCGAACACGGCACGGCCTTCGCCGCCGTCGTGCAACGCGGCAACTTCTCCGGCGTCCAATTCCACCCTGAGCGCTCCGGCACCGCCGGCGCCCACTTGCTCAAAAACTTCCTCACCGTCACTTAACGCCCCAGAACATAAGTAACCCAATAGGTTACTTTGACTTTCTCTCCTCATGATCATTTATCCAGCCATTGACCTGCGCGGCGGCCGCGTCGTGCGCCTGACCGAAGGGAAATTCGATCAGGAAAAAACTTACGGCACCGATCCAGTAGCCGTCGCTCAGGGTTTTAAAGCTGCCGGAGCGGCCTGGCTGCATGTCGTGGATCTCGACGGCGCCAAGGATCCGGCGAAACGCCAGACCGCCCTCGTCGAGAAAATCGTCCGCGAAAGCGGCCTGCGCGTCCAAACGGGCGGCGGCATCCGCGAGGAAGCGCAGATCACGACACTCCTCGCCGCTGGCGTCGAACGTGTGATCGTGGGCAGTCTCGCCGTGCGCCAGCCCGATCTCGTGCGCGGTTGGTTGAAATCCTTTGGGCCGGAAAAAATCATTTTGGCCCCCGATGTACGGCTGGATGACACCGGCATCCCCCGCATCGCCGCCGCTGGTTGGCAAGAAACCACCGGAGTCGCCCTCGATGATTTCCTCACCGGCTATCTGGCCTTCGGGCTCGTCCATATTCTCTGCACGGATATCAGTCGCGACGGCAAACTCACCGGTCCGAATTCTGCGCTCTACGGTCATCTCGTTCAGCGTTTTCCCACGCTGCAAATCCAAGCCTCGGGCGGCGTTTCGTCGCTGGATGATCTGCGCGTCTTAAAAACCACCGGCTCGTCCGGCGCCATCGTCGGCCGCGCGCTCTACGAAAACAAATTCACGCTGCAGGAGGCGCTCGCGTGCTGACCAAATCACAAAGACCAAAAGTCCAAATCACAAAAATGAACAAGTTTCCCCATTTCAAATCCTCGAACCTTTCAGTTCCGATTTTTGTTAGACGTTTGAACTTTGGCGTTTGGAATTTTCTCCCATGCTAGCCCGCCGTCTCATTCCTTGCCTCGATGTCCGCGATGGTCGCGTCGTGAAGGGCGTCCAGTTCCGCAATCACGTGGACATGGGCGACATCATCGAGCTCGCCCAACGCTACCGCGATGAAGGCGCCGATGAACTCGTGTTCTACGACATCACCGCGAGCAGCGACGGCCGCACCGTATCCACCGATTGGGTGACGCGCGTCGCGAAGGTGATCGATATTCCTTTTTGCGTCGCTGGTGGCATCCGCTCACTCGATGGAGCCCGCCGTCTCCTGCACAGCGGCGCCGACAAAATTTCCCTCAACTCGCCCGCCATCGAGAATCCCGCACTCCTCGGTCAACTCGCCGCCGAGTTCGGCTCCCAGTGCGTGGTCGTGGGCATCGACAGCCGCCAGGAAAATGGCGACTACTTCGTGAAGGCTTACACCGGCAACCCCGATAAAACACAATCCACTCGCTGGCGCACCATCGACTGGGCGAAGGAAGCGCAGAAGCTCGGCGCTGGGGAAATCGTGCTCAACTGCATGAACCAGGACGGCGTGAAAGCCGGCTACGATGTCGCCCAACTCAAACTCGTCCGCGCGGTGCTGACGATTCCGCTCGTCGCTTCGGGCGGCGCGGGAGCGCCCGAACATTTCCGCGATGTGTTCCGCGACGCCGGAGTCGACGCCGCCCTCGCCGCCTCCGTTTTCCACAGCGGGGCCATTCCGATTCCGAAACTAAAATCTTACCTCGCCCAAGAGGGTCTCGAGATCAGATCCTGAAAATTCATTTCTAAAGCACTCAGCCCCACGAATGATCACGAATTGAAGCCACCGAACATGCGGCGATCATCTCGATCGTTGCATAATTAGTGTCTATTAGTGTGGCTTAGTGGTTAAAAACAAAACGCTCTCTCGCTATGAAACTCCCGAAAATTGACTGGAAGAAAACCGACGGACTCGTGCCTGCCATCGTACAGGACGCCCTCACGCTCCAAGTGCTCATGCTCGGCTACATGAACGCCGAGGCGCTCAAGAAAACCTTGCGCACCAAGAAAGTTACTTTCTTCAGCCGCACCAAGCAGCGCCTGTGGGTCAAAGGCGAGAGCTCGGGCAATTTCCTCAAGGTCGTGAGTCTCGAAGTGGATTGCGACAACGACACCTTGCTCATCAAAGCCAATCCTATCGGCCCAACTTGTCACCGCGGCACGACGAGCTGCTTCGGTGACGAAGGCGCCACTGGCGTCGGCTTTCTCGGACATCTCGATCAATTCCTCGCCGAACGAATCAAGAGCGGCGACACATCCAGCTACACCGTCCGCCTCGCGCTCGAAGGCGTGGGCCGTGTTGCGCAGAAAGTTGGCGAGGAAGGCGTGGAGACCGCGCTCGCCGCCGTGACCGCGAACAACAAAGAATTCACCGGCGAAGCCGCCGATCTGCTCTACCACCTGATCGTCCTCCTCCGCGTGAGAAAACTCTCGCTCACCGACGCCATCGCCGTCCTGGAAAAGCGCCACGCGCCGAAGAAGTGAGGCCGGATAGCGCTCGCACGCCTTGAATCTACGTAGTTTCGATTCGCCCTTGCCGGACGCGCAACACGCGATCGCATTGCTCGGCGAAACGGCGTTCGTGCGTCGCCAGCACCACGGTGATGCCGCGCTCCTTTACCAGAGAGCGCATGAGCGCGAACACCGTGTCGCCGGTTTTTTCATCGAGCAAACCGGTGGGTTCATCCGCCAGCAAGAGTCGCGGCGAATTCATCAGTGCGCGGCAGAGGGCCGCGCGCTGACGCTCCCCACCGGATATTTCCTCGATGCGATGCTCGAGCCGGTGGCCAATCCCGCCGCATCCGCCAACTCGCGCAGTTTCTTCGTCGTCTCGCCGGCCGGCCGACCGGCGGCCAGGCGGGCACCCGGATGTTTTCCTCAACCGTCAGATCGGCGATCAAGTTGTGCAGTTGAAAAAAACCAATATGTCGGCGGCGCAGTTCCAAACGATCTTCCTCCAAGCGTGGATCAAAACCGCCCACGGAAATCTCGCCGCTATCAGGCACGTCGAGGCCGCCAAGCAAATGCAGCAACGTACTCTTGCCCGAACCACTCGCGCCCCGCAGCGCGACCATCGCGCCGGCGCGAATTTCCATGCTGACGCCGTTGAGCACCGGCACGCGGCCGGCATCGTAGGATTTTTTTAAATCACGACCACTGAGGAGGACTTCGCTCACGCGCGACCTCCATTGTAGTTTAATAGACTACAAACTGGCTCGGACGAAATGCGTGTCCGAACTGGTGGAACCCGGCCTCTGGACGGGTTAGCTTGGAACTCGGACGAGAAAGCGCGCCCGGAGGTCGCGCTCCACCTTGAATTTAAATTGCCCTTATTCATAGCGCCATGCCTCCGCGGGTTGGATGCGCGACGCGTAGAGTGCGGGATAAATCGCCCCAACCACCGCGGTGAACACGAGGCCAACAATCATGCCGGGCTTCACGATCGCTTGCACGTAGCCTTGGAATTGCGGGGTGCGCTCAAAAGCAACCAGCGCGCCGTAGCCCAACAACAAACCAACCACGAGACCGAGCACGGCGATCATGATGGCTTCGGTCACAATCAGCGCAGCCACCTGCTCTTGGGAAAATCCCCACACGCGCAGTACGGCGATTTCGCGAATACGGCTGAAACCGCTGAGCCGAATCGTATTGGCGACCCCGAGTCCTCCGAGGAGAAACGCACAAAGCCCGACCGTCCACGCCGTGAGATGGAGAATCTTGAACTGGGTATAGCCTGATTGAATTCGCGATTTTCGAGTGCCAGCAATTTCGGATAGGCGGCAGCAACGGCCGCTTGGAAAGCGGCACCCTGGGCTTCATCACGGAGCGTAATCGCGATGATCGACGAAATGCCCCCGCGGGAAAAAAATGTCTGGGCCGTTTTCAGTGGAAGAAAAACCCCGCCGTCCTCGAAGCCATTTTCCGTCTGCAAAATTCCCGCGACGGTGAAGTCTCCCTGACCTACCGTGATTATATCGCCCGATTTCGCGGCCAAAAATCTGCGGCGCGGGGCCCGAGCCGGATTCCATTGGCGAAGCGCCCGAAATCTTCGCGCCGTCCCGCAATCCAACGAGTCTTGGTCAGCCGCGTATTATTCGCCTCCAACCCGAAGCAGGTGATGATGGGACGATCGCCCGAGGCCACGAGACCGAAGAGCAAAGGGTGCGCCGCAGCGACCTGCGGGAAAGCCGGGACCGCCGCCACCTGTTCATCGGTCACGCGGCTGAAGAACAGATCGGAAACATTTTTCTCGAACACGAGGTAATGCGAATCCACCGCCAGAATCCGTTCAAACATGCCGATGGCTCCATTGACGATAGAGAGAATGCTCAGCATGGTCGCCGTCCCAAATCCGGTGCCCGTGAGGCCAATCAACGCGCGCAAGTGATGGCGGCGGAGATTGACGAAAACCAGAGAGAAAAATCGCATGGCGTCGGGCAAGGAATGACGTTGCTGGTGACTGTGCGCACCTCTTGATCGCGCGGAAACGTCAATCTCCAGCACCGCCGTGATTGCTGTAGCCGCATTCGAACCAACGGCGTGAAAGGGAGGGGCAGAGTGAGCGGGAATTCTCACCGCGCGGTCGCTTCGCTCCAGCGCGGCTACGCAGCAGAGTGGTGCAGAGCGCGGCTCCTCAACAAGAGCGCGGTGGGCGTGTCACCGACCTATTCAGGCCCATCGGATTAATGGGTCACATCCGGTACCGCAGGCAATGTGCCGGTGAATTTAAATCGGATTTTCACGGAAGGATTCACCTTAAACAGCAAAGCCTTTTTGATGACTTTCAAATTCCATTGCCGGTAATCGATGGTGGCTTCACCCGTGATGATATAGGTGCCATCGGCCTGCGTCACATTTACCGGAAATTCCACCCGCTGAGATTCACCATGAAAAGTCAGTTTGCCCGTGACCTGTCCCTGCCCATCCGGCGCGATCGCGAGGATGCCGATTTCAAATTTACCTGCCGGTTCTCCGCCGCCGAGCCAGGTGATCATCTGGGCATCGCGCTCGGGCTTGCCGGTTTTCAAATCGGTGAACTTGAAGGCAAGGACGGCCGTCTTGATTTTTTCCGCAGCGTCCACGCTGAGCGTGGTATCGTAGTTTTCGAGACGCGCGGTGAAGTTCACCGTGGCATCCACGTCCACGTCGACGTAGGAGCGCGTCTTGTCGATCTTCAGCGCACGATCAGCCGCAGCGAGGGCGAGGGGGAGGAGAAACAGGGCGACCAGCAGACGGGAACATTTCATCCGATTACTTGAAGCACACAAACCGCAGAGCGCAAATCTGCAATTTCAATTCCGTGCGGGGAAGGCAGCGAAAAGATCTATCCGGATAAATTCACGTCAAACGCGGCGGGGGCGCTGCGGCTCCATTTCTTTCCCACGGGCTGGATCCGAGTGGAGACGCGTCGCCCCTGGCGCGTCCGTTCCTTGCGCGCTCCCCAATAAGGCGCTCTCTCAGCCGCGGCCGCCGCGCAACACCACGACGTTGGCCAGATCGTTTTTCTCAAACTCGGCCCAGTAACGTTCTTCCAGTTTCTTGAGCCGCTCATCACTCGACGGCGGCGGCTCGACTCCCGGCGTATCCATCGCGCTGCGGGTCTGTTCTCCCGCGAGATCACGATCGGCCAGGCGGTTCACCAGCTCGTGCCAGAAAACGTCGTTTTGAAATTCGTTCTGCAAATCGCGCAGGCGTTCTTCTTCCGATAATTTTGCTGCGGGTTGCAGCGTGCCATCGGGCCGCAGCTCCACGAGATCAGCACAGCCGAATTCCACCGCCAAGGCCATGAGCCGCTGATCGAGCGCATAATAACGTTTGGCGGCGGCGGTGTCCTCGCCCTGATAGGCGGTTACGGCCCACATGCCGAGATGCACGAGCTCGAGGAGATGGCGATATTCCTTGGGCGTGAAGGTGGCTTTCATGAGAGGGCTTCACCCTTGCTCCTGCCGCCGAGCCCGCAAGTCCGAAGTGGAACGCCGCGCTTCCGCTTACTTGGCCGGCATCGCCGTCGGAGCGGACGCCGCAGTCGTGGGAGTTGCCGCAGCCGCGTTGGCCGGCGTGTCGGCGGCCGGTTTGGGCCACTCGACCAAACAGTCCCCCAAGCTGGGGCGGGGAGCGACGCACCACCACCAGTCATTGAATTTTCCTTGCAGCGCAAAGCGGATCGCGATTCGCCAGCGGGATTCGACATAGATTCCGTCTTTTTGGGCCGGGATGAAAATCCACGAATTCGCGGCCGCGACGGCCGCATCGGCAAATTCCTGATGGGATGACCGCAGCACCTTGACGCTTTGCACATTGCCAAAGGACCCAATGGATAACTCAAGGAGGGCGCCGCCGCTTTCACCTTTGACTCCAAGCGCCTCGGGGAAAATCGGCCGGGTGCCTTTGTTCAGCGTGGGGCGCGGGGCTTGGTTCGCCGCCGGACCTTCATCCCCTTCAACGGGAAAATTGTAGGGCACCCGCACCTTGAATTTCGTCGGTTGGCCGTCTTTGAGTCTTGGTTCTTGTTTGGGCAGTTTATTGCTCAGGTAGACCGCATACCTGTCCAAAACCGTGTCGTGGGAATTATCATCGGATTCCGTGATCACGGAAGCCTCCCACTTACCCGTCTCGTCGTAGGCAACCTCGACCATGACATTATAGCCTGGCTTGATGGCTGTAGCCGGAACCGCCGTGGCGGCCAGTGGCGGCAAAGTACCAATTAAAAGAGTGAAGGCAGCGAGGGCGAGCAAACGGGTATTCATGGAATTCAGAGTGGCGAAAAGAACGCAGCCAAAGCGTGAAGGCAAATCCATAGTGACCGGTGGCGCTGTTCGCGGCGTAGCCCCAGCATCCTCGCCCGGCCTCAGGTCAAGCCGCCGTCATTGCGTGGGCGGATTGAAATCGAAGGGGATCGCCACGGTCACGTCCACCGGTTCGCCCTGGCGCGTGGGCCGCGCAAACACCCATTGACTGATCGCGGTCGCCGCCGCCCAGCCAAACTCCTCGCGCGTGGCTGATTTCACTCGGGGCAACCGAACCCGGCCCTCACGATCAATGATAAACTCGATCAGCGCCGATCCCTTCACTTGCTCTTCACGCAGCTCCGCCGGGTAAAACGGAAAGCCCCGCCACAACGGCTTCAGTTTTTCGTCGAGCCCGGCCGCCCCGCCCACGCCCGGTCCGCCCGGTTGCAACGCTTCCCGCAAACGCGCACTCGCCCCACTGATCGGCGGAATAAATCCGTACTCCACCCTCAGCCGGACGGGCACGCTCGCGCCGTCAGTCGTCGCCGGTTTAAAACCCCACGCCTGCACCGCCCCCAGCAAAGCCGCCCCGTATTCCGGAGCGCTCGCCGCCATGAGCTTCACCTCCGTCACCATCCCCTTGGGTTCCACCGTAAACTCAGCGCTCGCCGTGCCTTCTTCACCCGCCAACAGGCGATCTCGCGGATAAACGGGTTCCACCAACACAAACGGCGTCGGCTCCACGTCCGGTTTGGTTTCGCCCACCAACGTCATCCGGTTGGCTGCGAGGATTTCCGCCCGCTTGATGCCCAGGCTCATGAATTGCACCGGGTATCGCATAGCGGTCGCCTTGCGCAGCGGGCCCTGCCGGGCAGGCTGAATTTTGCTTTTTTCCAAGGCCCGCAGTGCCATCTCCACAAAGGCCGCATGCGAGGCCCAAACCACCTTGGGCGGACCGGCGATCCCCGCGGCATCGACGGTGAACTCGATCAAGACCTCACCCGGAATTCTATTTTCCGCCAGTTCCTCCGGATAATCAGGATCGGGAGCCATGATAAATTTAGCCGGTGTATTCTTCAGGGCCTGCGGCCAGAATTCCTGATCTGGGATGAGGGGCACCCGCTTTTGCTGCAATTGGGCGAGTCGAAAAACCACCGTCACCTCCATGCCACTGGCCACCGCTAGGCCCTCCTCCAATGCCGGATAAAAGCGCCAACGCTGCACGGCGGTCAGGGCCGCCTCATTAAAAATTTCATTGGTGGAGGTCTGCACCGTCGCGTCAGCAACCTGCCCATCGAGCCCCACCACGAATTCCACCTTGACCCGCCCTTCCTTCTTTTGCTTTTTCGCCGCCTCGGGATAGACCGGTTGCACCCAGTCCCGCAAACCCGCATCCCCAAAATCCGCCAGCAACGGCGCGGGCGGCACCGCCGCCTGCTGGGCGAAGAGTGCACCCACGCTGAAGAGAGAAAGCAAGACCGAGAAAATTACTCTGCGGGAACTGATGAGGGGTTCCTTCATGGTTGGGTCGCCGGCAACTCCGGGATTTTTTCCGCATTCGCAGATTCATGAAATTTGAAATCCACCGGGATCTGCACCCGGATCACCACCGGCTTTTTCTTCTTCAACGGCACATCAAACCGCCAAGTCGCGACCGCCAGCACGGCGGCATAGCCGAATTCCGGCGCGGTCGCCGACACGACGCGGGGCAGCTGGGCGTCTCCGTTTTCGTCGATGTAGAACTCGATCATGGCCGAGCCCGAATGGCCGGCGGCACGAAGCGCGGTGGGATACACCGGTGACCGGCGTGAAATCGGTTTCGGCGGTTGATCCAGATCCTCCGCCGTCGCAATCGCCTCGGGTTTCTTTTACAGATCGCGCAGAATCCATTGGGCTTCCTGGCTCACTGGCACATCGCCCCGGCCATTGGTCTGGAAGGTATACTCGATGTTCAAATACGCGTAGACCGGTGTGCCCTCCTTTGATTTCGCCGGATTAAACCGCCACGCATCGAGCATCGCCAGCACCGCTTCGCCGAATTCCGGCGTCGTGGCTTCGAGCACATTGGCCCTGACCACCTCTCCCTTGGGCCCAATAATATAATTAATCACCGCCTTGCCCTCCACCCCGGCCTGCAACTGTTCAAACGGATAAACCGGGAACAGGGTCATCTTGGGGGTGGCCGGCTTGTCCCAGCGGAGTTCCGGCGGCAATTTGTCGTGATTCTTGCTCTTCACCACTCGCCACAGCTCCCGAGCCTGCCCATCCCTTGCCGGTCTGAAATCAATGACCTGCTCGGAACGGGTGTTGACCGGCTGCCCGTTCTTTATCCCCGGCTCAAATTTCCACTGCAAAATCGCGTCGATCGCGGACCGCTCGAACCACGGATTGTTCGACTCGACAACAAAGGGATTCGTCACCTTACCCTCCTTGTCGATCACGAAGCAAATTATCACCGTCCCGATCAGTCCGGCGCGCCTCATGGACAGCGGATACTTCGGCGGCACCAATTTGATCGCCTTCGGCCCATGATCCCCAGGCGACGCAGTTTTGGGCTCAACGGCAACCACTGCCGCAACCGTCGCCAATAAACCGAACAGGCCCAGCAGGGCCCGGAATGAGGAGAAACATGTTTTCATGAAGACAAGAGGGGTAAAACCAATCAAATTACCTGCGAGCCTTATCGCCCGCGCAACGGGCAGCAAGCGTTTTGGAATGAAGAGACGTGGCCTTGACCACGTTAGCTCCGCGCCCTTCACTCGCCGGCTCGTCTATTCCGATCATCTGTCATCCCAGCCTTTCAGTCCTTCAGCCCTTCAGTTTTTTTCTCCTCATGTCCACTCCCGCCGACTCCGCCCACCTCATGGACGCCATCGTCTCGCTCGCCAAGCGCCGTGGCTTTATCTACCCGTCCTCCGAAATCTACGGCGGGTTCAACGGCTTCTTCGACTACGGCCCGCTCGGCTCCGAGCTCAAGAAGAACATCCGCGACTGTTGGTGGAACGACATGGTCCGCCGCCGCGACGACATCGTCGGCCTCGAAACGTCCATCATCATGCACCCGAAAGTCTGGGAAGCCTCCGGCCACGTCGCCGGCTTCTCCGATCCGCTCGTGGACTGCAAGGTCTCGAAGAACCGTTACCGCGCGGATCAATTATTTTTCGCCCCCGTGGTGATCGACGGCAAAACCGTCGCCTACGTCTCCGCCCTCGAAAGCGAGAAGACCATCGAGGAACTCCAAGCCGCCGCCGAACTGTATAAACGCAAGAAAGCCCTCGTCGGCACGCTCGCTCCGGTCGTCGCGAAAGATTTCACCGAAGCCACCGAAGCCGAATACTCGCTCATCCCATCTCCCGGCACCGGCGAGCCCGGCAGCCTGACCGCCCCGCGCGCCTTCAACATGATGTTCCAGACGAACGTCGGCGCGATGACTGATGCCTCATCCGTCGCCTACCTGCGGCCCGAGACGGCGCAGGGCATGTTCGTGGATTTCAAGAACGTGATCGACACCACACGCGTGAAGTTGCCCTTCGGCATCGCGCAAATCGGCAAATCCTTCCGCAACGAGATCACCCCGCGCAATTTCATTTTCCGCTCCCGCGAATTCGAACAGATGGAAATGGAATATTTCATCCACGAGGACGCCGACTGGTCGAAGTGCCATCAGGAATGGATCGAGTGGTGCCGCCAATGGCTCCTCTCCATCGGCCTGCCCGAGGCCAAGCTCTCCCTCTACGCGCACAAAAAAGAAAAACTCGCGTTCTACTCCAAGGGCACGACCGACATCATGTTCGAATATCCCTTCGGCGTGCAGGAACTCTGGGGCATCGCCGCCCGCGGCAGCTACGATCTCACGCAACACGGCACCGCCAGCGGCAAGCCGCAGGAAATGTTCGACGAAGCGACCAAGAAAAAATTCGTCCCGCACGTCATCGAGCCCGCCGTCGGCGTCGACCGCATCATCCTCGCCGTGCTCTGCGCCGCCTACGCGGTCGAAGACGTCACCGACGAGAAGGGCAACACCGAGCAACGCACCGTGCTCCGCCTCTCGCCGCGCATCGCTCCGGTGAAGGTCGCGATTCTCCCGCTCGTGAAAAACAAGGAGCTGCTCGTCGCCCGCGCGAAGGATCTCCACACGAAATTGAAGCGCAAATACGCCGTGCAGTACGACGACGGCGGCGCCATCGGCAAACGCTACCGCCGCCAGGACGAAGCCGGCACGCCTTGGTGCGTGACGATCGATTTCGACACGATCGAAAAACCCGGCGACACCTTCACACTCCGCGACCGCGACACGATGAAGCAGACCCGGATTACCGAAGCCGAGCTGTTCGCGCTGCTGGACGAGCAAGTGTATTGAGTCGCCACAGTTTTCGCCTCACTCTCCCTCCGCCGCCTTCGCTTACCCATGGCCAAAGTTGACGACCCAGCCTCGCCGACCGCTCTGACGGCGTTGCTCGCTGACCTGAAAAACTTCAGCAAGAAAGCCCGCGAGAACGGACGCATCCTCTTCGACGGCGTCCATGTCATCGGTCTTCGGCAGGATCATGAAACGATCAATGGCGACGTCGAATCCGACGGCGAGATCTTTGAGCCCAGCCTGTACTGGCAATTTAAATGCTGGTCCAACGGCTGCTCCTGCGATGCGGACATCCGATGCCAGCACGTCTACGCCATCGGTTTTGCCTGGCTTAAGGAATGCAAGTTCGTCCTCCCGTCCTCCCCGGCGAACCTCACCACCGCCGCCGCCCTCGCCCCGCCGGCGAAAAAGAAACTCTCCTTCCGCGAAGAATGGACCCCGGTGCTCGAGCAGAAACTCGGCCGCAAACTGAGCGAAAGCGAAGCACACTCTCTCGGTCGGCTCTCCTCTCTCTTCGCCAGTTTCAAAAGCTACGGCCAGCTCACGCCCTACCTAATGAAACAGCATGAGTTCGCGCATGCCGATCGAGCGGCCCCCTTGGCAAATGGTTATGATTATAATTATGGTTACGGCGGGTTGGTGTATGCCGACTGGTGGGATCCGCAGCGCCCACCCGCCGACCCTTGGGCGCTCTGGCAATACATCGCCTACGACTGGGAGCGCGCCGGCTGGCCCATCCCCGAGGTGTTCCGCCCCATGACGGACACCGCCAAGGTGCACGCGCTCCTTGAAGACCGGCTTGTGCAACGCGAACTCGAGGTGTGGCGTCAGACTTTTCGCGCCACGACAGAAATCCCCGTCACCCGCTCCAGCACCAGCGAATCCGCCAAGCTCGCCGATGTTCGCCTCCGCGCAAATTTTTCCATCGGCCCGGCTGAAATCCGTGGCTTCTACGTGGAGATCCGCCCGACCGCCGACAAACCGTGGAAAGCCCCGACGCAGAAATGGCTCAGTAGCCTCAGCGAAGCCGGCCCCGCCGATTTCCAACACCTGCCCGCCGCCGCCGCCGTTCTCGCCAATGCCCTCGCTGCCGAGTGCCACCGCCACCTCTACGATGTGCAGGCCAAATCCCCGCTACCCGAGCGCGTCAGCACGCGCATCCTCGCCGTCACCGCCGCGCACCCCGCGATTTTTCTCGCCGACGGATCACCCTGGCGCGTGGAAACAGAACGCCTTTCCCTCGAAGCCAGCGTCTCCGCCCAAGCCAACCGACTCGAGCTGCAACTCGTAGGCCCTGACGGAAACCCCGCCACCGGCGCTTGCCTCCTGATGAGCCAGCCTCAGCCGCTTTACGCGCACCAAGGCCGCATCTATCCCGGACCACCGCCGCTGCCCACCCTGCGCCTCCCGACCAAGGCGCTCTCCGATCCCGCCATCATGACGCACTTCCGCGCCATCGGCCTGCGCCTGCCCCAATCGCTGGAGCTGAAAGTCGAACACGTCCGCCTGCGCCCCGTACTCCGCTGCTCCATGGAGGAATCCGTCAGCTACTACGAAGGTGGCGCCAGCACCGCCACCTTCTTCGCCCAACTAGTCGCCCGCAGCGACGACCGGAAATATGAGCAATCCTGGTTCGGCCACCGCGGCTGGAACTGGACTGACCAGGCCCCGCCACCCCGTCGCACCGATGATCCCGTGCTCGAGTTCGATCTCTCCGCCGCCAACACCGTCGGCGCGCACTTCGCCGAGTTCAAACTCGTTTGGTTTCACGAACCGGAAATGTGGGGCCGGAACGTCACCAAGAATTTTCCCGAGGAATATACCGCCTGGCGCGCCAACCTCCCCGCCGACCTCGTCATCGAAGCCTCCCCCAATCTCGCCGGCCTGCTCGGTCCGCCCCTGAAAGGCCAGCTCACGATCACCGCCGCCCCCGCCAGCGGCACCAGCCGCGATTGGTTTGATCTCACCGTCGATCTCAAGATCGAAGACACCACGCTCTCCAAAGACGAAATCACGCTCCTCCTCAAAGCCCGCGGCAAATGGGTGCGCCTCCCCAAACTCGGTTGGCAACGCCTCGAATTATCCGCCAACACCGCGGGCGAAGCCGCCGCCGCGCTCGACCGCCTCGGCCTGCGCCCCGACGAAGTTTTCGAAACCGGCCGTGCCACCACGCACCGCCTCCACGCCCTTCAACTCGCCGCCGAAGCCGACACCCTCGCGCGGCAGGACGCCACGCTCGCCGCCGCCCTCCGCACCCGCGCCGCCGCTCTCGCCGCCGTCCCACCACCCGCACTTCCCGCCGGACTCCAAGCCACGCTCCGCCCGTACCAGACGGAAGGTTTCCACTTTCTCGCGCATCTTTCCGCGAATGGTTTCGGCGGCGTCCTCGCCGACGACATGGGCCTCGGCAAAACCGTCCAAGCTCTCGCGTGGCTCCTCCATCTCGCCACGACTCCGCCCGCCGCCGAAAAAAGCGAAACTCCCCGCCCCTTCCGCGCCCTCATCGTGTGTCCGAAAAGCGTCATGCACGGCTGGTTGACGGAGACCGCGCGCTTCACCCCCACGCTCACCGCCACCGCATTTACTCCCGCGCTCGTCGCCGCGCCCCTCGATCAATCCGCCGGGCCCTCGCTCCTCATCGCCAACTACGCGCAGCTCCGCCTGCATGGCGAGTGGTTGCAACAACAGCGCTGGGACGTCGTCGTCCTCGACGAAGCGCAGTACATTAAAAATCCCACCAGCCAGACCGCCGTCAACGCGCGCGCGCTCCCCGCCACCTACCGCCTCGCGCTCACCGGCACGCCCATCGAGAACCGCCTCCTCGATCTCTGGAGCATTTTCGCCTTCGCCCAACCCGGCCTCCTCGGCACCCAAGCCTCATTCCGCCGACTCCATCCCGACGAAGATGCCGCCGCCCCCGAACGCCTCCGTCGCCGTGCGCGTCACTTCATGCTCCGCCGCACGAAAGGCCAGGTCGCCACCGATCTGCCTCCGCGCACCGAAGATGAAATCGTGGTCGAACTCGAAGGCGGCCAACGCAAACTCTACGATGCCGAGCTCAAGCGCGCCCGCGCCATGCTCCTCGGCCTCGAGACCGACCGCGCACTCGACTCCGTACGTTTCAACATTCTCGCCAGCCTCCTCCGCCTCCGCCAAATTTGCTGCCACCCCGCGCTCATCGACGAGGCCCACCGCGAACTCCCCAGCGCCAAGCTCGACGCCTTGCTCGAGCAAATCGAGGAACTCCGCGACGAAGGCCATCAAGTGCTCGTCTTCAGCCAGTTCGTCCAACTGCTGGAGATCATCCGGACCCGCCTCGAAAATTCCGGCATCGGCCATCTTATGCTCACGGGCCAGACCGAAAACCGCGCGGAGCTCGTCGAGCAATTTCAAGCCGACAAAACCAAAACCGTTTTTCTCCTCTCGTTGCGCGCCGCCGGCTCCGGGTTAAATCTCACCGCCGCCAGCTACGTCATTCTCTGCGACCCGTGGTGGAATCCCGCCGTCGAAGCGCAGGCGATAGATCGCACGCACCGCATCGGCCAGACGCGCCCCGTGATCGCCTATCGGTTGCTCGCCGCCGATACGATCGAGCAAAAAATCCGCGCCCTCCAAAAAGAAAAAGCCGCCCTCGCCGCCTCCGTGGTGCAGGAAGAGAGCCTCGCCAAAGTCCTCGACCTCGACAGCCTGCGACAGATTCTGAGCTGAGGGGGAAGGGGAAAGTCGAGAGCTGAGAGACGAGAGCCAGAGCTGAACAAGGTGGGCGTCGGTTTCCACACCGCCGCTCTGTCGCGAATGCTTGGTAGCCGCGCTTGAGCCGCAGGCGAAAGCGTGGTCCGAAGCGTGGCCATGTTGTCGCTTCGCTTCAACGCGGCTCCCAACCTACAGAAGGCATACATTTTAACGCGGAGGACGCGAGGTCAGCAGAGGGGGTCAGGCTTGGTTGTTTGCTCTGTTACTTCATCGGGGGTGCTCCTTCTGCCAGGCGCTGACCAGCCGGCTCACGGTGTGCAGTCCGCCCATGTGCAGCGCTTTCCCCAGCCAGCGATTCGTTACGGTGCTCCGCGCCTTCAGCTCCGCCGCCAGCGCGACCTTCCAC
>JBBRBC010000014.1:0-68069 GCA_038206205.1 Opitutales bacterium | reverse complement strand
CCACCTCAGTGATGGTTGTCAGCCTTGGGGAGTCCTTCCTCCAACTTCTCCTTCGCTAATCTGGCAAAAAAAGGAATGGGATCAGGCCGGCCAAGCGTTCCTCCCAGCAAAAGGGCTTCTTTAGTTTTCGCATAACCCAGTTCATCACGCTTACCGTCGAGGGCTTTTAGCTTGCCCAGCAATTCTTCGATTTTCCCGCGACCCCGCACGGAGAGCGTCGCTTCCAACGGTTGTTCCAGCAGTGGTTTTCCCTCTGCATACGTCACCAGTCCTGATCCGATAAAATGAATCTGAGGCGAGACCAGGGAAATATTCTCCAGCTGGAGATTCAACGCCGGATCGCGCACCAGCCTGATCGTGAACTGATCGAAGGGAAGTTCACCGAGTTCCTGAGCCAGCTGATCAATATAATAGGGAATACCGCCTGCGATTTTTTCCGCCGATTTGTCGCTCAAGAAAACCCCGAGCAAATCCACCGCCTTGGTTCCAAGAGATCGTTTATCCGTGGGTCGCTTTAGACCACGAAATATTCCTTTGCGGCCCGTAAGATCGAAGCTACCGCGGGTGCGGTCGAGGGTGTCGTCGAAGTTCAGCCCCTGCCCCTCCAGTTTTCCTTTGATCGTGCATAGTCCTTCGAGCGTTGGGGCATGCTCAGGTGCCAACGCCTTGAAAAACCGACCGGGGTCGAACTCGGTGAGAGAGAAATCACCCGTGAGCTGATACGGATCCAACCCACCAGAAAAGCGGAGTACACCTTTCGCCGCGAAACGACTTTCGCCTTCATAGGTAGCGTCCAAATTCTCCAACTGCAGGTGATCGCCGCCCACGATCAATTTTCCGTTCAGCCCATTCATCGTCCAGTCCTGACCACTGACGACCGACTTGCAGTTGAGCGTGAACTGCCCGGTAGTGCCGCCCCAGAATGGAACTTGATCAGCGGCCGGTGGGGACAGCGCGCGACTTTGGGCCGCTTCACTGGCGGCGTCTTCTCCGGCGAGGGGTGAACCAGTGATGGCAATCAACAGCAGCATATCGCGCAACTCCAGGTGCTCGGAGGTCAAGGTGGCGGTAAACGAAATCCCAGCGTGATCGACCGCGCCTTCCGCCGCAAAGTTAAGATCAGAGCGTTGCCCGACGCGATCGAGCAAAACGGGAGCCTGTACCGTAAAATGCCCGTTCGCCTCGACGTCTACGCGCAAACTCACATTAGCCACAGGCAACGTCTGGCCACTGTCACTCGCGATCAGGCCATTGAAAGTAGTCCGGGCTTCGATCTGGGTCGCAACCCCAGTGATGGCGGCGCGCAATTCTCCGCTGGCATGACCCGTTGATAATGCATCACACCCTTTCATCACCGGCTGCGAAGACCATGCCGGTAAATCAAAATTATAGGTGCTCACGGCCCGCCAAACGGAATCAGCATGGGTGATCGCCATGGTTAACTCCGCCAGTGGAATATCCGCCCCAGTCTGCACGGTCACCACACCACTCTGTAGCTGCGTCAGCGCGCCATCAGTAAATGCCACGACGGGTTGCATCTGTAGTTTAATCTGATTCAGCACAGACTTCTTCGCCTGCGAAACGGAAAAATCCTGAATCGATATCGGCCTACTGGCGCGCAGAAAAAATTCCCCGGCCTTCGCGGAAACGATCGCTTCGGCTGGGCCGATCCGTCCACTCACGTGATAGTCCGACCATAACGCGGGCTTGGTGAGCATGGGCAGTTGGCCGACCTTCAGTCTCGCTAGTTGGACTTCGTCAGTTGCGCCAGTGTCAGCCCTTCCTTGGGCCAGATCGTAGGCAAAGGGCCGCAATACCGTGACCGAGCCCAGCAAGTCGCCTTTCGGATCCGTGGCTTCGGCTGAGAGCCGAAGGATTTCGAGTCGGTCTCCAAGCCGGTTAAAACCAAAAGAACTCTTCGCCTTAAACGCTCCTGCTGGCAGCAGGGGAAACGGTATCGTCGCCAAATCAGCGGAGAACTCTCCCTCGATCGTCATCGGCGTGCGTCGATCTAAGGCCGTAGCTAAAACAAGCGTCGCCTTGATCGAATCGCCGTCGGGTGTTTTCAAACTGAGTGAATGGATCTTCGCCTGCAGCGAGGTGGGAGAAAGCCCAGCCTCGGCGTCGATTTTCACGGCGGCATTCTTCAACCAAGTCTGGCCGGCACGGGCGATGGTGATCCCTGCAACCTGCAGCGGTGTGCTCGTCATGAATTTCACCTCCGGCCCCTCCCCCTGCCTCGCAACCATCTCCCCCGTCAGCAAACCACCAGAAATAGTCGCGGCGGAACAAAGCGGAGTCACCCAAGCCAACGGCAGACCGGAAATCTTCAGCCGAAGAATTTCACCCGCAGCCAACAGTGATGGTTCGAGTCGGCGATGCTTCAGATGGTAAACGGGAGTGCCCATGGTGCGGAGCTCAAGGACCGGTTGGGTCGAGGCCAGCCCCAGCGAGAATTTCTTAAAATGAATCACGCCTGCCTCCGCCACCAAATCAAATTCACTCTTCAGGCGCACGGGGCCGATGGCGCTCAACTCCGATCGGAATTTCTCCAGCTCGGATGCCTCAAGTTGTAACTCTCCTTGCAATGTTCCACTGGTCTTGTCCGGCGAAAAATCAAATTGCCCTGAACCCTTCGCGACAAACTTCGGCAGAGTCCGGCCCAGCGAAAATAATTCCAACTGGGCCGACCGGACGGAGAGCGCCCAGTCGCCGGTGTACGACCGACCATCGGCTTGCAGCGCCGCATTCAATGCGAGCCCATTTTCCCCCTGGCCACGGAGCAAAGTGTCGAGCGTGACCCGATAGATCTCGCCGGTGGCGGTTCGCGACATCGTCGCCACCAGTTTCAACTGATTGGAACCTGGAAAGCTTGGTCCGGTGGCGGTGAGTAGTGATGTGAGACTCAGGCGCTCAAACGTCCGCGTTTTCGATTCCCGCACTTGCAAAGTCGACTGGGCCTCCAAGGTCGTGACCAGAGCGTCAGGCGCAGAATTGGTCACCCGCGTCTGCAACCGAATCTCCCCGTCGCGCCCCGGCGCGAGCTGACCGCCTTGTAGGGTGAACTCGCCTTGCAAGGCGGGCTGACCCGTTGCGCCAGGCAAAACGACGCGTCCTTGCAGAGCGATTTCCTCGAGCGAAAGTTCCCAAGGAAGCCGGATTTGCGCCAAAGCTCCGGGCGCGAGGGCTGGCGCTGCGGCCAAGCCGGCTTGAGTTCGTCGGGGCGAGAGTTGACTCGCGTCGATGAGCAGACCTTGCGCCGAAAGTTTTCCGATCTGTAGGCGCTGGTTGGAGAAATAAGCCCAAAGAGAATAATCCACCTGCAACTCAGCGAAAGAGAGCTGCACGCCCCGGTGTTCTACCTGCACGCCACGCAGGGTCAGGGACGTAAGACCAGCGGAAACGCCCTCGAGCTTGAGTTGCAAATCAGGATGTTTGGCCGCCACACGCAAAACCACCCAGCGCTGAATGGCCGGTGTACGCGCCAACCCGCCGGCGATGACGACGAGCAGGAAAAAAACACCGCTAGTGATTAGGATTGGGCGAACCAACTTCATGAAAGATGTGGCTAGGACACACTACCGGAAACGAAGTTGCGCTCGACGTGCGACATAAAAAATACCGCTATTTTTGCGATTTCGCAGGCGATCAGTCCGGCGCGCCCGAGAAGTCCTTCGACCCACCGGACTCACGTCCCGGCCAACGGAATATTCAAGCGCCGCGCTGCTTCGAGCATGCGTTTATCGCGAGTCAACAATGGACCGGCATCCACGCTCAAATATGTCGCCAGGTGCAAAGCGTCCAACGTGCGCAAGGGCACCTGCGGATGAACTTCCGTCATCACCTCCGTGGCTTCCCGCATGAGCATGCCATTGAGTGGGACGAGTTGAATGGTGCCGTCCTCCAGCATTGATTCAAAAATCTGCCAGATGCGCTCACGATCCGTCTCCCGGATGTGACCGCCCCGCTCTTTGGCCAGCGTAGCCGCCCACAACTCCCCGATCAAAAGCTCGGACGAGAAGAACCCGTTGCCACCCACGATCAGTTCGCACTCGTCCGAGTCCGGCTCAGGAATAAACAGTTTAACCGCGACCGAAGTATCGAGGTACATCTCAATTCTCGCGGTCGCGATCAACGCTGATCAATGCCGTGGAATCCGGCGTCATAGGCATGGTCGCGCGGAATGCCTTCAACGACTGCCATGGTTTCCCGCGCAACACCGGCCGGTACCGCACGATCATGGCCTTCGGAAGCCCATCGCTCGTGATGACGATCTGTTCACCCCGCGCGGCCCGTTGCAGCAGGCCCGACAACTGGTCCTTGGCTTCGCGAACGCTCACCACATCCCGTCGCAAACCATAAGCCGCCGCCGCCTCGCGGATTTGCTGGGGACTCTCGGGCTCGTGCTGCGTGTAGGTGATTTCGGTGGGCTTCTTTTTCATGTGGCCACAAGAGGCCGCATGAGGCCTTTTAGCAAGCCCTGTCTTAATACTTCGCTTGAAACTCCGCCGGCATTGGCGCACTCGCCTTGAACTGATGCGTGCCTCCGCCGAATTCATAACTGAACTCCGTCTCCAAGGAATGCAGAAAAAGTCGCTTGGTCCCGAACGTCTTTGCAAAGGCGCGATTGAGTCCAAAATCGCCGTAGGTCTGGTCGCCGATAATCGGCATGTGTCGCTTCGCGCATTGCACGCGGAGCTGATGACTGCGGCCGGTTTGTGGTTCGAGCCGGATGAGCGAAGTCGAGAACGCGCCCTGGGCGTGCTTGAGAAATTGAAACTTCGTCAGCGCCGGAATGTTTCCCGCCATCGCCTGCGTGCGAATCGTGCCGCCTTTCCGCGTGACCGCCATGAGATCGCGCCACATCACAGCTTTCTCCATCGGTTTGCCGAAAACCAACGCGCAGTAATTTTTCCGCACCTGTTTTTTCGCGAATTGCTCCTTGATCGCTTTGGCGAGGAGCTCTGTCGCCGCGCATAAAATCACGCCGGAGGTCGCGCCATCCAATCGGTTCAGCAACCACAGCCGACGGATCGAACCGTTTTCCATTTTCCAACTGAAGCACTGGCCTTCCAAATCGTAACGACACGTCAGCAGCGAACGCACCTCTTCGTTGCCTTGATTGGGATGCGAGAGCAGGCCCGCCGGTTTGTCGAAAGCCACGAGCCCTTGGGCATCGCGAGCGAGGATTTTGACTTCGCGCCCGAGCGGAAGGGTTTCCCAATAATCTGTAGGCAGCGCGCTCATCGGTAGTAAAAAGAGTAAGTCATCGTGTCTTCTTTGCCGAGGATTGCGATCATTTGCTCAGACCACTTGCGGTACGGTTGGCGTTCCTGAATAGCGTTGAGACAGGCATACGTGCCCGGTTTTCCCGCCCCATCCTCGACTTTGATCACGGTAACTTCCCCTTCGGAATTTAATTTGAAAGTTATCCGCACATATGAACCCGGTGTTGGGTAAATTTTGCTATCCTCAAGAATCGAGTACCACTGCGCCTGAATAATTTCGATCAACTCGTTCATATATTCGCCGTACTCGCTCCAATGCGCGTTTTGACCGGTCACCCCGATATTTTGCGTGCCAGCAATCTGGTTGCTCAAAATATTTTGCCGGGCCTGAGTCAGCTTTAGTCGCGGCTTAGGTTGCGGTTTGCTGCTTGGCGCCGCGTTGGCAGATCCGCCTGCGGTACCCTTGCCATCCTTCGTCCCGTCGAGATACTCCGTTGCATTGTTCGATGGCACCTCGTGTTGTGAATTATTGCTGGCTGTTCCGTCCTCGGATTTGCCTTCGTTTTTCTCAATTCCACTCAAAGGTATTTGCTCTGCCCGCGCCTGCTTGGCGGGCTGTTCTTCGGTCTGCAGCTCAGCTAAATTCGCCGCAGCGGCCGCGTCCTGCGGGGTGACGTGGTCGCCGGCCACAATGGCAGAATTATGTTCCATCTCCTCACGACCCTTTACCGTTGGTCGTTTTTCCGGATCAATCTCCGTCGCCGCCACCTCTTGCGCCGTCTGTTGATTGCGATTGCTGACATTGGCGGTCTTATCCGGCTCATTGGTGGGAGCATCCGGGTTGGTCTCAACGAATTTCACGGGATCGGGCTGCACCTCTGCTTCGGGTAAACGTTCCAATTGAAAATCGAAAACCTTGTTCTTGCGTGCCGCAATCGCATCGAGGTTGGGATGGGTGCCACTGAGGGCATCCACCGGCAGCATCTTGGCCACGATAAACAAGAGGATGTGAAACAGCACCGTGCAGGCCACCCCGATTATAACAGGATTTTTCCGTCCCTCCTCGGTCAACGAGGTCTGGGTCGGTGCTTTTTGCGTAAGGATATCGAATGGGGAGGTCGGCACTGGTAAGAAATCAACCCAACAGACCCGCGCTAGTCAAAAGATGTTTCGTTTCTTCAAGGGGAAGTCCGATAATATTTGTCAGTTGCCCCTTGTAACCAGCCACAATCAGGTCCGTCTCCTCCTGAATCGCGTAGCCACCGGCCTTATCAAGCGTGTGGACCTTGCTCAGGTATTCCTCAATCACGGCCTCGGTCAGGATTTTAAACGTCACCTCGCTCGCCACGCCTTGCTCGAGCCGCAGCCCATCGCGAATCCGCCGCACCGCCAGCCCCGTGAAAACCGTATGCGTGGTTCCGCTGAGCAGCCGCAACATCGCCCGCGCCTCCGCCGCGTTGCGGGGTTTGTTTAAAACCGTATTCCCGACGAACACCGTCGTGTCCGCGCCCAACACCGTGGCCTCGGGATGTCGCTCAGCGATCCAGTCGGCCTTGAGCGCGGCATTGTGCAGCACCATCGCCCGCGGCTCGGCATCAGCGGCCTCGTGTTCGACTATCTCCGCCGGCAGCACCGTGAACGCCACGCCAAGTTGCCCGAGCAATTCGCGCCGCCGCGGCGAAGCGGAGGCGAGGATAAGTTGAGGCGTATGGTTGTTTAAAGACATGTGGGCTTGAAGATTGCAGTGCGATCCTTTGTCCACAATTTGTCTAGGCCGTATTTCAAAACTCCCGGAAGCAATTCCCACCAAACTTTTATGGCCACAAAGAGGCACGAGAAACCGATAGCCGACGAATCTTGCAATGCGCCTATAGGCGCACGGAAATCCGTCGTTGCCCGATGGAATATTCTTTGTGCCTTTTCGTGGCTAACCCTCAAAAAACCAGGCCGTCAGAAGTTGTATTGAACCGGCTTCAATCACTCGCCCTAATCCTAAATCATGCGCCTCGGCATAGCCCAACTCAACCCCACGGTCGGCGACCTGCCCGGCAATCGCCGGCGGATTCTCGACGCCTATCACGCCCTCGTCGCCCAAGGCGCGGAACTCGTCGTCTTCCCGGAACTCGTCGTCTGCGGCTACCCCCCCCGCGATCTGCTTTTCAAGAGCCGCTTCGTCTCTGATGTTGAGCAAACCACCCGCGAAATCGCCACCGAGATCGGCGTTGTCCCCGCCGTACTCGGCACCATCGAGGCCAACACTTCCGGCCAAGGTCGCGCCGCTTTCAATAGCGCCGCGTTTTGCGAACAGGGCCGCATCACCGCCTCCGCCCGCAAATGCCTCCTCCCGACCTACGACGTCTTTGACGAAGACCGTTATTTCGAACCCGCCAAGGAACCCACCGTCGTGGAGTTCAACGGCCAGCGTATCGGTCTCACCATCTGCGAAGATATCTGGACGCACCACGCGATCACTACGCGCCGTTTCTACGACGTCGATCCGGTCAAAACGCTGAGCACCCGCCAACTCGATCTCCTCCTGAATCTCTCTGCCAGCCCCTGGCACAGCACGAAGGAAAACGTCCGCCTCGCTCTCGTCGCCAACACCGCCCGCGCCTGCCGCTGCCCCGTCGTCTACGTCAATGTCGTCGGCGGAAACGACGAACTCATCTTCGACGGCCGCAGCATGATCACCGCCGCCAGCGGCCAACTCCTCGACGGCCTCGCCGCCTTCCGCGAAGAGCTGCGCGTGGTCGAGGTTTCTTGTGGGCGGGGTGCCCCCACCCCGCAAAAAACGCCGCCGGGTGAGGGCACCCGGCCCACAACAGACCACACTCAGCTCATCGCCCACAACACTTCTGGCTCTCAGCTCTCGACTCTCGACTCTCAACTTTTAGCCCCCACCTTCGCCCCCGACGAAATGCGCGATATCTACGACGCGCTCGTCCTCGGCGTCCGCGACTACGCGCAAAAAACCGGTTTCAAGAAAGCGCTGCTCGGTCTCTCCGGCGGCATTGATTCCGCTCTGACCGCTGTTATCGCCGCCGAAGCACTCGGACCGAAAAACGTCATCGGCGTCAGCCTGCCCTCGGAAATTTCCAGCCAACACAGCAAAGACGACGCCCGCATCCTCGCCGAAAATCTCGGGATTGAATACCACACCATCGGCATCGCCGACACCGTCGCCGCCGCCGAGCAATCGCTCGCCGCCATTTTTGCTGGCCGACCACGCGACATCGCCGAGGAAAACATCCAGGCCCGCGCCCGCGGCCTGTTGCTCATGGCGATCTCCAATAAATTTGGCGCACTTCTCCTCACGACCGGCAACAAGAGCGAACTCGCCGTCGGCTACTGCACGCTCTACGGCGACATGTGTGGCGGCCTCGCCGTCATCAGCGACGTTTTCAAAATGCAGGTCTACGCCCTCTCCCGCTGGATCAACCGAGAACGCGAAATCATCCCACACTCCAGCATCGAGAAACCCCCGAGCGCCGAGCTACGCCCGAATCAAACCGACCAAGACAGTCTCCCGCAGTACGATTTGCTCGATGCCCTTCTCAAAGGTTACGTCGAGCAAGGTCTCTCGCGTCGCGATCTCATCGCGCAAGGTTTCGATGCCGCCGTCGTCAACGACATCGCCCGTAAAGTCGACCTGAACGAATACAAGCGCAAGCAAGCCGCCCCCGGCCTGAAGATTACTCCGCTCGCCTTCGGCGTCGGCCGCAGAATCCCGATCGTGCAAAAATACGTCAGCTGATTTTCGTTAACCACTAATCGTTCAAATGAATTAACTGCCATGCAGCTCCCACTCATTGTCGGCCTTAGTGGCCAATTAGTGTGACTTAGTAGTTAAACAAATGTCTTCCCTCACCTCCGATCAACTCTTCGCCCGCGCGCTCCAGCTCATCCCTGGTGGCGTGAATTCCCCCGTCCGCGCGTTTCGCTCCGTGGGCGGCACGCCGTTCTTCACCAAGTCCGCGCGCGGTGCCACGCTCACCACCGCCGATGGCCGCGAACTGATCGACTTCGTCTGCACGTGGGGCCCCGCCATCCACGGCCACAATCACCCGCGCATCAAGGCCGCCATCGCCGCCGCCCTCGATAACGGCACCTCCTTCGGCACGCCAAATCCCTACGAGGTCGAGATGGCCGAGCTGATCGTGAAGTTTTTTCCGTCGATCCAAAAAGTCCGCATGTGCAACAGCGGCACCGAGGCCACGATGTCCGCCATCCGTCTCGCCCGCGGTTTCACCAAGCGTGATAAGATCATCAAATTCGCCGGCTGCTATCACGGGCACAGCGATTCGCTGCTCATCAAAGCCGGTTCGGGCGCACTCACCCACGGCCATCCCGACAGTGCGGGCGTGCCCGCCGCTTTCGCTCAAGAAACCATCGTTCTCCCCTACAACGACACATCCGCCATCAATGCCGCTTTCGCCGCCAATCCCGGTAAAATCGCCTGCATCATTCTCGAACCCTACATCGGCAACGTCGGCTTCATCAAACCCGACGCCGGTTACCTTCAACACGTCCGCTCAGTCACCGCCGCCCACGGCGCGTTGCTCATTTTCGATGAAGTCATGACTGGTTTCCGCCTCGCGCGCGGTGGGGTGCAGGAGGTGGAAAGCCGTCAATTATTCGCCAACGAATCAGCTGGTAGGGCGAGTCGTCCCGACGAGCCGCGCTCTGGCAACTCATCCGGAGGATTCGCCCTACCCACAAACAAGACGCTACATCCCGCAATCATTCCCGACCTCACCTGTCTCGGAAAAATAATCGGCGGCGGTTTGCCCGTGGGCGCTTTCGGTGGCCGCGCCGAGATCATGGATTATCTCGCACCGCTCGGTCCGGTCTATCAAGCCGGCACGCTCAGCGGCAATCCCCTCGCGCTGGCTGCCGGCATCGCATCGCTCAAGCTCATCGACGAACTCAGCCCTTACGCCAAACTCGACTCGCTCGGTCACCAGATTTGCACCGCCGCTCTCGCTGCCGCGAAAACCAAGGGCATCCCGCTACAAGCCCCGCAAGTCGGCTCCATGTTCAGTCTCTTTTTCACGCCGAATCCGGTGCGCGACATGGATAGCGCCCTCACCTCCGACGCCAAACTTTACGGCCGCTTCTTCCACGCCTGTCTCGCCGGTGGAGTTTACCTGCCCCCGAGTGCTTACGAATCATGGTTCCTCAGCACCGCCCACGAAGGCTCCGCCATCGACCAAGCCTGCACGGTGATCACCCAAAGCATCAAAAAATTGTAGGCTCATTGCGTAGCCACAGGCCTCCGTGACCGTGGGATTGCGTAGGTTGCGAGCTTGTCTCGCAACGTTCGCGTGGGCCTTCGTGCCCGTGGGATTACGTGCCTGCCGGATTGCGTGCCCGTGGGCCTCCGTGACCGTGGGATTGTGTAGGTTGCGAGCTTGTCTCGCAACGTTCGCGTGGGCCTTCGTGCCAGTGGGATTACGTGCCAGTGGGATTACGTGCCTGTGGGATTGTGTAGGTTGCGAGCTTGTCTCGCAACGTTCGCGTGGGCCTTCGTGCCCGTGGGATTACGAGCCCGTGGGATTACGTGCCTGTGGGATTGCGTAGGTTGCGAGCTTGTCTCGCAACGTAGCGCGACAAGCGCGCTACCTACCTCGCAGCCAAACGCTTGCCGCTACACCGCCCGTACTTGGCCAACAAGTCGTGTGCCGACTTGCGGAACCGACAAAGTCCGCTATTTATCACCCTCCAACTCTGGCGTAAAAACTGCATTATCCTTCTAAGAAACCATCCAATTCCGCCGTTATACTGGTAACATGCCTCACCCAATGCCGCACCGCCCAGCTCTGATCCCGTTCGCTTACCTGCTGGGCTGCTTCGCCGCCGCCGCTTCGCTGCTCGCCCAACCAGTCGGTGCGCCCGTGATGCCGCTGAGTGAATTGCACGCCGGCCAAAAGGGCGAAGTCTGGACTGTGTTCAAAGGCAGCAAATCCGAACCGTTCGCCGTCGAAGTCACCGGCATTCTCCAAAACGCCCTTGGCCCCGGAAAAAATCTCATCCTCTGCGAACTCACCGATCCACGTATCCAGCCGATGGGCGCGGTCGCCGGCATGAGCGGCAGCCCGCTCTACATCGACGGCAAAGTCGTGGGCGTCCTCGCGTATCAGATCCAACGTTTCGAAACGGTCCGCTACGCCGGCTTCACGCCAATCGCCGACATGCTCGAAGTGAGCGCGCTCCCTTCCTCGCTCGCCCCGATCGGCAATCCGCTCCCCATCCCCATCAAGGGTGCCAGCGCCAGCGAACGCCGCACCGCTCAACTCGACGCTTCCGCCCAGCTGCACCCCTTTGCTCCCGTGTTTTCACTCGGCGGTCTCTCCCCTGATGTCGCCGCGTTGCTCACTCCGCAATTCCAAGCCTTGGGCCTCAACTCCATTGCGCTCGGTGGCAACACGACTGGTGCCGCCTCCGAAGTTCCGGCCATCAACGTCGCGTTGAAACCGGGTGATGTGGTCGCCGCCGCGCTCGCCATCGGAGACATCAGCATCGCTGCCACCGGCACCGTTTCGCATGTTGATGGCCAGCGCATCCTCGCCTTCGGCCACCCCATGCTTTCCCTCGGCGCGACCGAATTTCCCATGGTGGCCGCCGAAGTCGTTGCGATTCTTCCGAGTCAGTTAAACTCCGTCAAACTCAGCAACACCGGCCAGATCATCGGTTCATTCAGTCAGGATCGTCTCTCCGGCATCTACGGAGAAATCGGACGCCAACCTGCGCTCGTGCCCGTCGACATCGAATTGCCCGCCCGCCTAAACCGCAAGGCACTGCACTTCTCCGTCGTGCGCCAGGAGCAAATCCTGCCCGTCATCGCCGCCACCGGACTCGCCCAAGCAGTCTCCGGTTCCAATGAGGCTGGTTTTGCCAAAGGCATCCGTCTCACCAGCACCGTGAAATTTCCTGGCGAAACCCCACTCGTGTTCAGCCAACTCTACCCCGGCCCACAAGGCTTCCGCCAAGGCGTAGGCGAATTTGTCAGCAAGCTGCAGCAATGCCTCTACAATCCCTTCGAACGCATCTTCCCCGAGCATATTCATTTTTCCGTCGAAGAAATCGCCGACGTACCGATTGGTTTCATTGATTCCGTCCAGCTGTCGCGCAACGAAGCTTCTCCCGGCACCAACGTCACCGTCACCATCGCTTGGCACGATTTCCAGCAAGCCGCCCGCACTGAGTCGCTCGATCTCTCCATCCCCGCCGCGTGGGCCGGAAAAAAACTCGAAGTCGTGCTCGTCCCTGGGGCGCTGCTCGATGAACTCACCGGGCGCGACAAAACCGAATCCGTTCTGGATCACACCAATTTCTCTGAATATCTCGCCGCGCTCCGCCAGAGCCGGCCCACCGACGGCCTGTATCTCGCCGTGTTGGAAAAGACCCGGCTATTTTCCGACCAACGCTCCCTCACCCCTGATCTGCCCGGCTCCCTCGAACGCATCGCCCGCACCGCCGATGAAGCGCGTTTCCAACGCCGCGATGCTGCCGCCGTCCTCTGGGAAAACAAGCTCATGCCCGGTCGTCTCTTCACCGCCCAATTTCGCAAGCCGCTCACGGTCACGGATTGAATTTTTCCTATAGTTTTCCCTGTAGGGCCGGTGCTTGCGCCGGCCTGACCGCCGCAAGCGACAGCCCGACCAATGAACCACGCCCATACACTTTCCGCACACGCTCCCCTTCTTCCATGATTGCCTCCTCACTCCGCTTGTTTGCCATTCCTTTCCTCGGTTTTGCATTGGCCACCCTCAACCTCACCGCCACCGATCCGCTCACGAAATCACTCGAGATCGACTTCGGCCGCGATGTTGCCAGCCGGAAGCTCAAAGGCCTTGCCACCCGCTCCGACGGCCGCGTTCTACCCGGCCCAATCTTCACCGATCTCACCGGTCCGAAAATCGCCGATCTTCTCTGGACGCTTCGTCCCCTCGGTAATAATCGCTTCCTCGTCGGCTCCGGTCCGGATGGAAAAGTTTTTGAAGTCTCCTTCAACCCCAAGGACAACTCCTACTCCACGCGCGAAGTCGCCGACGTCGCCGAGGCTCAAGCCATCGCAGTCCAACCGCTGCCCGATGGCAGTTTCCTCATCGGCACCTCGCCGACGGCTGCAATCTATCTCGTCCGCGACGGAAAAATATCCTCCCGCGTTCCGCTCCCCGCCGATTCCGTGTTCGATCTTCTCGCCCTGCCCGACGGCAGCGTGCTCGCCTCGACCGGCAACCCCGCGAAAATCTACCGCCTCGATCTCAAGAAACTCGCCCTCGCCGGCATTATCGATGGCAAGATCGGTGACGACAAAGTGCTCGCCGACAAAGGCGTCACCGTCTTCGGCGAAATCCGTGATCGCAACATCCGCCGTCTGCTGCGCCTCGCCGATGGGCGCGTAATCGCCGGCTCTTCACCCAAAGGGAATATTTACAGCTTTGCCGCGGCGGGTGGTAACCCAACCTTGCTCCAGGAAAACCGCGACGCCGAAGTCGTCGATCTCCTCGCCATGGCCGACGGTGGTTTCTACGCCGCCCTCGTTCATTCCCCCGGCGAAGGAAATCGCCTCATTCGTCCCACCAAGCCCGTGATCGCCATCCCTATGCCTGAAGAGAAGGAAAAAGAAGAATCCGCTGAAACCCGGCCGGCCTTTCTCGGCCGTAGTACGGTGCAGCGTTTCCCCGCCGATGGATTTCCGGAACCAGTCATGACCAAAACCGGCATTTCCTTTTATCGTCTCGTCCAACGGCAAGACTGGCTTCTCCTCACCGCCGGCGAACAAGGCGACACCTTCGGCTACGATCCGGTCGCCCGCCGTGCCCTCATCTACGCCGGTAGCGACTCCGCCGAACTTAACGATCTCGCCCGGCTCGACGAAAATAATTTTCTCATCCTCCGCAACAATGCGCCGGGGCTCGCCCTGCTCGCCTTCGCCTCCGCCGAAAAACGCACCCTTGAAACCAAACGCCTCGATCTCGGCGCTCCCGCCACTCTGGGCCTGATCCGCCTCGGCCAGGTTCGCCGCATCGATCTCTCCACGATCAAACTCGAAGCCCGCATCAATCTGGGCAGCGACGAAATCGAAGGCTGGTCACCATGGACGGAACTCACGCCCCGCGACGACGCGTTCGCCACCGACGGCCTGCGCGGTCGCTACGTGAAGCTCCGCCTCACCGTGCCCGCTAACGCGAAAGATTTCGATATCGATAAAGCTACGCTCTCTTATCAAACGCAAAACCGCCGTCCGCAGTTGAGTGATTTCCGCATCTTCCCGCCCAATCTTGCCATCGTGCCCATGCCCGAATCTCCCTCCCGCACTTCCAGCACGCTCGGCCAAATGCTCTTCCCCCATCAATCGCCATTGAAAGATGATTCCGCCGACAAGCGGAAAAGTTCCATCCTCGCCAGTCAGGTCATTCCGCAAACCGGTTCGCAAATTATCTACTGGACCGTGACTGACAGCGATGGCGATACGCTCAGCTACACGCTCTCGCTCCGGCCCGAGCACAGTGAAACTTGGACGGATCTCGCCGTCGGCATCCGTGAGCCCTATGTGCAATTCGATCTCACCTCCTTCACTGAAGGCGCCTACCTCACCAAGCTGACCGTGCAGGAACAAGCGCCACGCCCCGAAAAACAACGGCTCACCCACATCTTCGAAACCGATACTCTCACCATCGATCGCACCCCGCCGGAAATCACCGCTGCCACCGCCGAGCGCCGCGACGACCACCTGATCATCACCGTGGATGGCCACGACAAATCCAGCCTGCTCGAAGGCGCTGAGTTCATCTTGAACAACGGAGTCCGCGAAGAAATCGAGCACCCCGCCGACGGTCTGCTCGATGGCAAGACAGAGAGCTTCGTCGCCGAGATCATTTCCCAGAAAGCCGCCGGCGCCACCTCCGTTGAAATTATCCTCAACGACCAGAGCGGCAACCACAGCTCGCGGCGTCTGCCGATCAAGTAATTGCCCGGCTACGGCTACCAACCTCCCTAAAGATTTTGATTGGGGGTGGGGCTTTTTAGATAGGGCGAACTCTCCGGGTGAGCCGCGGCTCGGCGGGACGCTGCCGAGTGTCGCTTACGCTCGGTAACGCCCTACCAGCGGAATCCTGTTTCAACAGGCCGATTTTCAAGGGCCGTTGGTGTTAGCCGACGGTCTATTCCCCTCCGCCTACCCTTTTAGTTTTCGCCATTGTCAGGGCCAACTGGTAGCGGCGCTTCCCTCAACCGCCCATCGACCGTGACCGCGATCACGAAACTCAAGGCCGTTGAGGACAACGGCCCCTACCACCTTAGCCGGAGAGAATCATTTTTCTGAACCCCGTTTCGCTTATCCTTTGGCCATCGCCGGATAATCAGAATAGCCGCGCGAACCCGGACTATAAAAGGTGCGCCCATCTGGCTCGACGAGGGCGACGCCGGCACGCACGCGTTCAACCAAGTCCGGATTGCTCACGTAGTGATGACCAAAAGCCACGGCGGCATACGTGCCGGCCGCGACCGTCTGTGCCGCTTCAGCCGGCGTGAAACCCATATTGCCAATCAGGTTTCCCTTGAATTCAGCTCGGGCCGGAGTGACGACGTCCCCTTTTTGCCTACCAAAAAAATCACCACGCATCAGGTGAAGATAGGCAATGCCCCGCTCGTTGAGTTTCGCCGCCACATAACGCGTGAGGGCCACCGGGTCGCTATCTTGCATGTCATTGTAGCTATTTAACGGCGAGATCCGCACACCCACGCGATCCGCACCCCAGACGACACTCACCGCATCCACCACCTCGAGCAACAGGCGTGCACGATTCGCGATGGCCCCGCCGTAAGGACCGCTGCGATGATTGCTGCCATCGCGGAGGAATTCGTCGAGGAGGTAGCCATTGGCACCGTGGATCTCCACGCCATCAAATCCCGCCGCCGTGGCATTCTGCGCTGCCAAACGAAATCCCGCGACGATCCCGGGCAGTTCGCAATCGAGCAACTCGCGGGGAATCTCGTACGATTTTTTGCCCTGCGGGGTATGGATTTCGTCATTGGTGATCCGCAACGGACTCGGCGCCACGGGTTGCGCGCCATTATTCAACAGCGAATGACAGGCGCGACCGCCGTGCCAGATTTGCAAAATGATTTTTCCGCCTCGCGCGTGCACGGCATCGGTCACTTTTTTCCAACCGGCAACTTGGGCGGCGGAATAAATCCCCGGTTCGCGACCGCCAAATGCAGAATTGCCCGCCATCGCCATGGTGGCCTCAGCTACGATGAGCCCGGCACTGGCGCGCTGGGCGTAATACTCGGCCATAATATCCGTGGGCACGTGATCAGCATCGGCGCGACAGCGGGTGAGTGGAGCCATCACCAGGCGGTTAGGCAGCGTGAGGGCACCCAGTGAAACAGGAGTGAAGAGGGAGGTCGTGGCCATGGGCGATATGAATTGGTGGGCAACAGATGGGGTATTCCCGGAAAAGCAAATGGCCCGGGTGTTTTTTTGCGAGCAAGGCGCGCGGATTCATTCTTTGCCGTCCTCTGTCGTCCCCTTAATCATTCTCGCTCTCGCGGGTCGGCTCGATTTTTTTGGGCCGCACGCGACGCTCCCGCTCGGGATCAATTTCCTCGAGCTCAGGCTGGGGAATACACGTGTAGGAAATTCGCATCGGGGCGTTTTCCGTCACGCCAAACGCGCCGCCGAAATACACCGACCCGTGGCCAAACGTTTGGTTCACCACGTCCACCGCATGCCCCAGCCGTTCACGGGCCTCCTGCTTGGGCTGGTCAAACAAATCCAACGTGTGGCTCGACATCGGCAGCAGACGATTCAGCACAATCCCCACTTGCATGGGCTCGCGGCGCTTAAGACCAGTCGGACGGTTTTCCCACAGCTGATTCAGCGCGTGCGTGAGCGCGAGGGTATCCTGGGTTTCGTTGAACCGGATTTCCTCGCTCCAGCGCACCTCCTCGCGGTATCCCACCCACACCCCCAACGCCCCCGCGTAATGGCCGATGCTGCGCAGGCGCATCGCGGCTTTTTGCAACAGCCGATGCAACACCGCGTGGGCTTTGGTTTGCGTGCGCAGAAACGGCGGCAGGACATGCGAGTGCCCGATCGTCTGGTTCCGCTCGCGCGGCGACGGAATGTTTTCCCCGCGCAACCGTGCGTACATACGTTCTCCTTCCACGCCACCCCAGATGCCCCGTAATTCGCTTTTGGTGGCGGCGTACAAACGGGCGGGCGAATCGATCCCTCGCGCTCTGAGCCGGGCATCGAGTTGCGGGCCGATGCCCAGAAAATCCTGCAACTGCAATTCGAGCAGACGCTGCGGAATATCAGCATCGTCGAGCACCACCAACCCATCGGGCTTCTGCATGTCAGTCGCCATCTTGGCCAGCATCCAGTTTGGCGCGATGCCGATGGAACTAGTGAGACAGGTCCCCACCCGTCGGGCCACCTGCGTCTTGATCTCATACGCGACGGCCAACGCTTTTTCTCGTGGCGCAAACGTCGCGGTGAGGTCGCATTCCATTTCGTCGATGGACCGAATCTCGGTGACGTGAAGGCACGATTCAATGACCGCCAACAAGCGACGGTGATAATCGATGTAGACCTTGGGGCGGGCCTCGATGAATTCGATCCCCGGGCAGAGCTGGCGGGCTTCCGCGAGGCCGGTGCCCACACGCACACCCCGCGCTTTCGCCGGATAACTGGCGGCAATGCAGCAGGTGCTTTCCGCGACGACCGGGACAATCCCGAGCGGTTTGCCCCGCAGCCGAGGATGTTCCTGCTGTTCGCACGAGGCGAAGAAGGAATTGAAATCGACGGCGAGACTGCGAAGCGGCATGGCGAAACGTTGGCAGATGCCGAGTCACCCCCGGCAAGAATAGAATGGAAAAACCGCGCTGAAATTAGCGCGGCTGTTGAAGGCAGCGTGCCGCTGGTTCCGGCAAAAGACTGCCGCGATCAACCCCCGGGCGTTAGGCGTGGAACTGTTCGGAAATAATTTTTCCGTCCTTCACGAGGTAAACGCAGAGCTCGGACATTTTCATGCGGCCCTGCCCTTTCAGCGTGACGTCGATACTCATGGTACAGGCGAACGAATGCTCCGCCACGAGCGGATCAGAAACGGAAACCGCGTGCCGGGTTTCAATCATGGCACTGAACATCCGCCCCTTCTCGATGATCGCGGCCAATCCTTTCGTTTCCTGGGGCGCGCCCGGTGCTGGCTCGGTCTCGATGCTCACGGCCTCATCGGCCAGCAATTCCCTCTGGGCAATTTCCCATTGCGCATCCCGGCAGAGCGTGACGAGGCGCGCGGCAATTTCATTTGTTTTCATAAATAGTGGTTGGGTTGAATTCATCACGAAGCCCCAGTGTACCACCGGTCACTGACAACCCTATGTCAGCAGGAGGTGAATCTTTCTGCGCGGCATCCGGCCGGTGGCGGCCAGCGCCATTGCATTCGACCATAGCCACTCCTTCGGCAACGTAGCTTTCATTATGAAGTGTGCACGTCGTGAGTTCATCAAGACGACTGCCATCCTCGCCACCGGACTAGCCACGCTTGATGTCTTTGCCGCGTCGAAGGCCAGTTCCCTCCCCGAACCCACGGCCGCGAAACTGCCCCGGTGGAAAGAATTTAACTTACTCAAGAAATTTAATGCCGCCACCGACCAGCCGTTTCGTGAGGCGGACTTCGCGCTCATGGCCGAGTAGGGCTGCAACCCGTCTGATCATCGTCGATGGTTCCGAATACGGACGAAAGCCCGTCACCGGATTTGCCGATCTCCGCGTGGGTGCCAGTACCCGCGGCTATGATCCGTTTCAAATCACTCTTTGGAAAGCCGAGTGGGTCGACGGTTCGAGCAACTGGCCTTTGCCCGTCTGGCCGTAGCGCGATAACTCGGGGCGCTGGGATAAAGAACGCCTGCAACGGGCGCGGATTGATCCCTGAAAAATCCTGCAAACGTGGGGCGACGGCGTACATGTGGGTGAATGGGGCGTCTACAATCGCACTCCGCACAAAGTCGCCCTGCATTGGATGCAGGACGTGCTCGCAGCCTGGCGCGAAGCCGGCTGGGATTGGGCACTCTGGAATTTACGGGGGCCCTTTGGTCCGCTCAACAGTGAGCGCGCCAACGTGGCCTATGAAAATTTCTGCGGTCAAAAACTTGATCGCGCCATGCTGGAAATCCTCCGCGCCGATCTCTCCGCGTGAGCACGCCCCCCCGCGCCGCCTCCCCAAACACAAAGTAGTCTGTTAAACTACATTCTCGGCCTCGATCACACCGCGAGAACCGCCCGCTGCGCGTGACTTTTTCGGGCTTCTGATTGCGTGGCCCCACCGCGCCCGCTTAGGGTTCGCGATTGGCAAGCAAAGCCACGATTGCGATCAAGCCTTCCTCCGTTAAATTCACGACGACCGGTTTCATCAACTCCGCCGTTCCACCCGCAGCCCAACCAGCGCCAAGCGCACCAGCCGCAGCGGCTCCTTGAGCTCAGATTCGAATGCCGCCAAGTTAAGGAGGTTGGTCGTCATGCTACCATGCGTGATCAGGCCAACTATTTTGATTGAGGAATGTAGGGCCGGCCCTTGTGGCCGTGCCGGAGGGCGCACCGGAAACGGCTCGCCCACCAGGGGCGGCCCTGCGAAATTCCGCAGCAAATCATCGCAGACGAAACGTCAGACAGTCGACGATCATGCCGCTTAACTTGGCGCCATTCCGCTCAGATTCCAGCAGCCCCACGACTGGCCAAACACGGAAATTTCGATCCGACTACTCTGCCGCCAGCGCCGCCAGCACACGCTGGCTGGTCTCGATCCCTTTCTTCATGACGCCAAGATGAAAACTTTCATTCGGGGCGTGCAGATTATCCTCGGGGAGGAAAAGTCCCATCATCACGGCATCCAAGCCGAGTTCTTTCTTCAGATCGGCAATCAGCCCCACGCTGCCCCCTTCGCGCAAATAGAGCGGTGCCTTGCCCCACACGTCCTTGCCCGCCTTGTCCAACGCGCGGAAACATTTCGCCAATACGGGTGATTGGTTCTTCGGCGTATTGGAGCGATCCGGCGGCACCACCACATACGGCGTCGCCGCGTGTTGCTCGGTGATTTTCATTTTCACGCCCTGCGGACAACGCGCCCGGATGGCCTTGAAAACCAGCGCCTGCATTTTTGCCGGAGTTTGCTGGGGAACCAGCCGGCAAGTCACCTTCACGCTGGCCTTGCTGGGGATCACCGTCTTGGTGCCCTCGCCCTGATAGCCACCGCTCATGCCGTTGAATTCCAGCGTCGGCAGAAACCTGATCGCTTCAAACGGGGTGAAACCGGGCGGCGTGTGGAATTGATCAATGCCAAGAAATTTCGCGTACTGCGCCTTGCTGAGTTTCGCCTTTTTCAACTGGGCGCGTTCCCACGCCTCCGGCTCGATCACGGCTTGGTAGAAGTTTGGAATATTCACGCGCCCGTCCGCCGTGTGCAACGAAGCGCACAACTCCGCCAGCGCCTGCAACGGATTCATCAGCACACCGCCATGCATCCCCGAGTGCAAATCACTCTGCGGGCCCGTCAGCTCGATTTCGAAGGCCAACATGCCTCTCAACCCCACCGTCACGACCAGTTGATCGGGTGACGGAATTCCCGTATCCGACAAAAACACAAAGTCGCCGTCGAGCCGGTGCTTGTTCGCCTTAAGAAAGGTTTTGAAATTCTTGCTGCCGATCTCCTCTTCGCCCTCGACCACAAATGTGATGTTGAGGGGCAACTGCGGATTGCTCTCCAGCAAACGGGCCACAGCGGTGATGTGCACGAGCAGCGGACCTTTATTATCGGCGGTGCCGCGTCCATAAATGCGCCCGCCCTTGATCGTCGCCTCGAAGGGCGGCGTCTTCCACAACGCCAGTGGATCGGGCGGCTGCACGTCGTAATGTCCATAGATGATCACCTGCGGCCAATGCGGCTCACCGATGCGTTTCGCCACGATCACCGGATGCAGCGCGGTCGGCACCACCTCGACGGTGAAACCGATTTCCTTCAGCAAAGCGGTCAGGAAATTCTGCGCGCCAACCATACCCTCTTTGAATTTCGGATCAGCGGACACGCTGGCGTGCCGCACATACTCTTTAAGTTTCTCAATGGGATCGAACATCCCAGCACCTTGACCCAGCGTGCCCGTTTCCGCTAGCCCGAAGTTCATCCCGACGAAAAGCGCAGAATATTCCTGCAGCCCAGATTTATCTTTCCCACTCCGCACCGAACGCTATGTTCTGCCAATGCAATCTGGCTGGGAGCTGGGAATTCTCTGGTATGGCGTGTTCGTCTTTTCAACTGTGCTGCACGAAGCGGCGCACGCTTGGACCGCCCTGAAACTCGGCGACGACACCGCTGCACGCGGTGGCCAGGTCTCACTGAATCCCTGGCCGCACATCCGGCGCGAACCGTTTGGCATGGTCATCGTCCCCATTCTCTCCTGGATCGCCGGCGGCTGGCTGCTGGGCTGGGCCAGCGCTCCGTTCAATCGCGAATGGGCTCGGCAAAATCCGCGCCACGCCGCACTCATGGCCTTGGCGGGGCCCGCCGCGAATCTCCTGCTCGTCATCTGCGCCGCGTGGACGATTCGCATCGGAGTCGAATGGCATTGGTTCAACGCCCCCCACAGCATCAACTCCTCGCGGCTGGTCGTCGCCGTTCAATCAGGCTGGCCGGAACTCGCGGCGACGGGCCTGAGTGTCATCCTCTCGCTCAATCTTCTCCTCTTGTTTTCAATCTGATCCCGTTGCCGCCACTCGACGGCAGTAACGCCCCGCTGCTTTTATTGCCGCCCGCCGCTGCCGCGCGTTACGCAGAATTGCTCCAAGCTCCCTGGTTGCGCCTCGTCGGCATATTGGTGGCCTCACGATTCCTCGGTCCATTCTTCCCGCCGATACTCCGCTTCGTCGCGAATTTCCTCCATCCCCAAGGTAATTACCACTGAACCCCATGAAATCCCGCTTGTTCGCCTCCCTGCTTCTCACCGCATGCGCCTTAATCGCCGCCGATCCCGCGCCGACGCCCACACCAGCAACGCCTGCTCCCGCTATCGACGCCGCCACCGAAGCGCGCATCGCGGCCATCAAAAATATAGTCGCCAGCATTACCTATCGCCAAGGTGAAACCCTCATCGGCGATGGTTTGGCCAAGATCGCCGTCCCCGAGCAATTCCGTTATCTTGACGCCAAAGACACCGGTGTCGTGTTGACCGATCTCTGGGGAAACCCCAAAAATTCCAACACCCTCGGCGCGCTCGTACCGGCCGGCTTTGATCCGATGGGCGATGAGAGCTGGATCGTCGTGATCAACTTTGATGAGGACGGCTACGTCAAAGACGATGACGCCGCCAAAATCGATTACACCCAAAAACTCGCCGAAATGAAGGAGAGCACCCGTGAATCCAGCAAGGCGCGGGTGAAAGAAGGCTACGGCGCCATCGAGTTGGTCGGCTGGGCCAAGCCACCACATTACGACGCGACCGCGCACAAGCTTTACTGGGCGAAGGAAATCAAATTCGGCACGAATCAGGAAAACACGCTCAATTACAATATCCGCATGCTCGGCCGCCGCGGCGTGCTCGTGCTCAACGCCGTCGCTTCGATGTCCCAACTCCCCCATGTCGAGGCTGCCACCCCCACAATTCTCAGCATGGTTAATTTTCAGGAAGGTCACCGCTACGCGGATTTCAATTCCAGCTCCGACAAAACCGCCACCTACGGCCTCGCCGCGCTCGTCGGCGGTGGCGTCGCCGCTAAAGCCGGCTTATTCAAAGGCCTGTTTGTCGCCCTCCTCGCGCTCAAAAAGTTTCTCATCATCGGCGTCATCGCCCTCTTCGCCGGTATCAAGAAATTCATCGAGTGGATCCGCGGTCGTAGCGCCGCTAAAGCCATCGAGCCACCTACGACGAGCTGAGGTCGTTGCGAACTGCCCGGCAAAGTATCATAAATGGGGGGTGGGCGTCGGTTTCCATACCGACGCTCAATCGTCGATGTGGAAATCGGCGACCACCTTTCAGTTGCCAATGCACATGTAACGAATGGGTTTCCTTCATGACCCCGGTTCATAGAAGCATCTCACTGCCCGAGTGAAGCGTGGGCCTTGGCGACCTTGATATATTTCTCCGCCCATGGCCGCAGCCCGTTGATTTCCTTTTCGGTCAACGCGCGGGTCACCTTGGCGGGTGAACCCAAAATCATCGATCCGGGCGGGGCCACGAAACGCTGCGTCACCAGCGCATTGGCGCCCACGATGCAATGATCGCCAATTTTAGCGCCATCGAGAATCGTCGCACCCATGCCAATCAGGCATTCATCGCCGATCTCGCACGCGTGAATGATCGCCGTGTGGCCGATGGTGCAATATTTTCCAATCTTCACGCCGTAATCATCGGCGAGATGCACCATGGTCAGATCCTGGATATTGCTGCCCTCCCCGATCTCGATGGTGTTGATATCACCGCGCAACACGCAGCCATACCACACACTGCTATTGGCACCTAATCGCACATCACCCAATACCGTGGCGTTGGCGGCGACGAATGCGGCTTGGGCCGTGTCCGGGGTTTTAGTCAGATGGCGAGCGAGCTGTTCATTTACATCCATCGTTCAGTTGTACCTCAATTGCGAAGCTTCGCCAAGCGTGGACCGATGTTACTTGGCCTACCGGGGAGCTTTCGCATGCCAAGCGCTGACCCACACGAGCAAGCCCACCAAGCAAACCATGCCGACCGCCAAGGCCGCCACCACTGCAACTGCCGCGATAAACGATTCGATATATTGTGTGATCATAGCTGTTTAAGTCTGCTAGGACGCCGTGAATTCCCCCCTAGTTTCACGATGAATCACTATAAGCTAAAAATAAGGCAAAGCCCCCGGTATCATCTGAATATTTCAATCCGAGAAAACTGCGCGCAACCGAGAAAACTGCGCGCAACGAAGCAACCCTACCGTTTCCATTCGATTTTTTCCTTCGGCACGGGCAAAGGCAATTCGTCCAACTTGCCGGCGGCTTCCACCACTTCGTAGCACGTGCGAAAATGAAGTTTGGCGAAATGGCCAAGCGCGCGCGCGCCGAATTTCTCGATAAGCACCGCGGCCTGCGCCTTGGCCTGCGCCCCGGCCCCGAAGAGCAATTTGTCGCCGTATTCCCGTGAAAGATTCCGCATCACCCGCACAAATTCCGCTCGCGCCACCACCGAAGCCGCCGCGACCACGGGATCTTCTTCCGCCTTGGTCCGCATCTCCAATTTGAAACGCTCCAGCCCTTTTTTCTTCATCTCCCGCTGCACGAGCGGCTCCTTGGAAAATTGATCGAGTAAGCCGCGCGGCACCCATTTCTTTTTCAACGCCGCAGCCAAGGCATCCGCGTGATGCTCCGCCAGCAATCGGTTGAGACTGGCAAAGGGCCGGGCCATCACGTGATTGTAATCCGCCATCGTCATGTGCCGCGTTTCCACCACCACCCCGGGCGTATCGCGAATGAGCTCGTCGAGTTTGAGAATCTGGGCATCGGCGATCGTCTTGCTGTCGCGCACCCCGGCCTGTTGCCAGGCTTCAATGGCCTCTTTTTCGGCAATGACAGTCGCGGCCACCACCGGTCCGAAAAGATCGCCCTTGCCGCTTTCATCGAGCCCGGCGTGCGCCTCGAACCAATCCGGATGCAGCACCGCATCGTAGCCGAGTTTGGGCGCACCGGTCACCTCGGCCTCAATCACGTTCTGCACAAAATCCTCGGTCTCCTTGCCCGCCACCACCACCTTGCCACTCGTGTAGGCGGTCACGTTCACTTTCGGACCTTTAAAGGCAAAACGCGCATACGCCACCTCGGCCGTCTCCCAATTTTTGGCCGCACACGCCACGCGCAGCTTCTCCATCTGCGCCTCATCGAGTTTGATGGTGTAGCTGGTGACCTTCTTCGGTCCGTCGGAATCGGGGTCTCCCTTGTTTGCCATACCTGAGAGATGGCCACAAAATCGCCCAAAACCACACAAAAAAGTTCGGAGGATTTCATTGCCCTGTTTTTCGTGTCATCTAGTGCCTCTTTGTGGCCAAAACCTCCGCAGCAACCCTCGTCTCTTTAAATGAACAGTTTCAAAAAGCGCTTCACGCTTGGTATCGTACCCACGCCCGCACCCTACCCTGGCGCGAGGCTCCGTCACTCTACAAAACAGTCATATCGGAATTCATGCTGCAGCAGACTCAGGTCGTCACCGTGCTCCCTTACTTCGCTCGGTGGCTGATCGAACTGCCCAACTTCGTCGCGCTCGCCGCCGCCCCGGAAGCGAAAGTCATGAAACTCTGGGAAGGCCTCGGCTATTACTCGCGGGCCCGCAATCTCCACAAACTCGCCCAGATCTTCACCTCCCGGCCCACCTCACCGCGCACCCCGGCGGAGTGGCGCGATCTTCCCGGCATCGGCCCGTACACCGCCGCCGCGATCACCAGCATCTCCTTCGACGAACCGGCTGCGGTCGTGGACGGCAACGTCGTCCGCATCCTCGCCCGGCTCACCAATGAATCCCGTCTGTTTCGTGATGGCACCGAAGCCGTCAAATATTTCACCCCGCTCGCCGACGCCCTCGTAATTGCTTCACATCCCGGCACGCACAATCAGGCCATGATGGAGCTCGGTGCCACCGTCTGTCTCCGCCAAAACCCAAAGTGCGAAATCTGCCCGGTTGCAAAATTTTGTGCCGGACGCCGCAGTGGCGCGCCCGAAACACTGCCTCGTTTTAAGCCCAAACAAATCGAGCAACGCACCGTCACGCGGATCTGGTGTGAACATCAAGGCCAGCTTCTCCTGCACCGCGTCCCCGCCAATGCCCAAAGACTAGCCGGCCTGTACGAACTCCCCGAAGCGACTGCGCTCGGTCTCAAGCCTACGCCAAAATCACTCCTGACCACGAACCGCCGAGCCATCACGCGATATTCTATCACCGAATCCATCTACCGGGTGAAGCCAACCAAACACCTGCTTAAAAAAAGCGTTGTTTATACCGACCTCGAATGGGTTCCTCTGCATAAATTAGCCAATCTGACTCTCTCAGGACCTCATCGGCGGTGGGTGGGCAATATCCTCTCAGCACAACATGAAAAGCAGCCAAACTAAAATGGCTGAGCAGACCTCGCCTAGACGAAATTTTATCCCCTGCACTTTTAGTCTCTATCTTTGCCCAGCAGATCACTAAAACTCGAAGTCCTTTGAGCCTTTCCTAACAACAGCTCTTGAATTGGATCACCTCCCCATCCCGGGTCATCCGATTTTTTCCCTGCGGTATTTCCTTCCTCCTGATTACGAATGAAATTCTTCCCGCTTTTCCTGTCACGCATGAGATGGAGTTTTCTCCTGCTGCTCCTGCTGCCTTTGGTCGTTTTATGCCAGTGGAATCGTGGGGCGCTATGGCTTCAGTGATGACTATTCCACACTCCGTGAGGCCCACGAAGAGGGCGATGTCATTTTTCAAGTCAATGCCTCTCATGGACGCCCAATCTATGGTTGGTTGCTGGAATATTCGTTTGGAAGGCTTGATGGGATAAATTCGTTGCCTTGGGCTCGCCTCGCTTCCGCCCTGCTGATCGGCCTGCTGGCGGTGCTGACTGCGTGGGCGCTCGAAGCGCAATTGCGCTGGCCCAAAATGCCGGCATGCCTCGTCGGAGCATCACTAACACTCCTGCCGACGACCCAAAGATATATTCACTGGGCCATTTGCTGGCCGATCGCACTGGCTGCCGTATTGGGCGTGACCGCTTTCATAGTCGCAGAATGGGGTTATGGAGCATCCACCAATATAAAACGGATACTGGGAGCGCTGGGGACTTTCAGTTTATTACTGTTGGCGCTGCTCGACTATCAGCCCAATGCGTTGCTTTATGTGGTGCTGATCGCGGCCGGCTGGATCACTCGCCTGACTGAGCCAAACAAATCCAAAGTGCGGTGGACGGGCTGGCACCTCGGACTGGTGGCACTGGCCTGAACGACGGCCTTTTTCACGAGCCATAGCATGTTCGCCCTTTCGAATGTCGAGCGCTCACCCCGTTTTTCGGTCGAGACCCAGTGGTTGGACAAACTCGCGCGGAGTGCAGAGCAACCCCTGCAAAACGCCCTGGCGCTGGACGTACTGGCCGATGATACCGGCAGATCAGAGCCGTGGCATAAAGTGGCCGCCGCCGCCGTCACCGGGGCAATTATCATCGCCTTGGTTTAGCCATCCGAGGGAAACATGGCTGGTCGGCGGCATTGAATTGGTGGGTTGGTTTTTGGGGTGCGCCCTGCTGGCCTACGCGGAGAGCTTGGTTGCGGCGGAACGTTGGGCAACCTATCGCCCACTGCTCCCTCTCTCCGGGGTGGTCGTTGTATTTTTCGTGCATGCGGCCACCGCTGCATTTCGCCCACATCAGCGCACCGGTCGATGGATTTTCTGTGCCGTTGTCTGTTTCACCGCGCTCCTCGCCCACCATGAAAGTCATAAATTTATCGCCGAGGAACAGGAATCCGAGTTGACCTCGCCTCGAAGCCGCCGCGAGCAAGATCGATCCAGATAAAATAACGCGCGGCACGCTCTTATTGCCTCATCCGGAAAATTCTCCGGCCTCGCTGCGATACCTCGATGAATACGGCTCGCTTTCCACTGATTCGGTCTGGTGCGCGAAAGAAATGCTGTTGTTGCTAATGCATGAACACTATCCGGAAAAGTCCCGTATCATTGCCGCCTTACAGGTGAGCGCAACAGAATCAGATCACCCGGCTCCCGGAACTTATGATGTGTTGCTCGACCTCCGTACGCTCGCAGACCAAGTCGAACCCAGAACACGTTTTAGCGTCGTTTGGTAAGAATCCAGAATAAGTCTACCGGCTGATTGCTGCCTTGCCGCTTCGGTTGCGCGAGTATTCCGCTCACTTCATCGACCACACATTCGGCAGATCGCGATCGCGGACAGGTTGACGTAGCGGGGAATCGAAGGGGACACTGGCGAGGCTGAGCCGGATGTCCTGATTCACTTTGCCGTCGTGCTAATAGCAGTGCTCGATGAACCCGGTGCCAATTGCCGTGCATCTGACAGAGTGAACCTTGTTGAGCAACAGTGCGGGATGGGCCGGGCCGTTGTGCCCGAGCCGCTCGGGATGCCCTTTGCTGTAGTGGGAAATAAACACAGCCACGTCGCCCTTGTTGGAATAAACCGTCACGTTCTCGGCGAGCTCGTGCACGGAGCCAAGCGGCTGTCCGTCCTCCAATACGTTGTCATCGGGCTCTCAGGGAAAGCCTCGATCCGCGCCCCGCCATTTTTAAACAACGGCGTGAGCGACTCCGCCAATTGATTACCACGACCACGGCCAAAGCCGGTTTACTTCTAAAGGGCGCAAAAATCACGGTTTCATCGACATCGAGTTCCAGATAACCGAAGCGAAAATTTTCCATCCCCGGAGAACTGAAATCAGCGCCGTAGCCAGTCGCATCCATCGATCATTGCCTTCGTGTTTTCGGTTCGTGGCGTAGTGCAGACTCAGGGTTTTCCTAGGGTGAAAAATGTGAACGATAGAACCATCATCGCACCTTAAAGTGACAAGCCAAACGATAGCCTAATGGGACCCAGCTTATCAGGCGGAAACAAATCGCTGGGCGATCAACGCCTCAATCCGCCGCTTTGACTCCAAGACACCTTCCGCGGTGACGCGCGGACTGAGTTCAATGACGAGCTCCTGCTCCGGTCGCCAGAATTCGCTGATCATTTGAAAATCTATTTTGCCTGAACCGACTGGTTGATGATCTCGGCCTTCGGCGCTGACATCGTGCAGATGAAAACCGAGGGCCCGCGGGGCGTTTTTCACCAGATGATCGCGATGCTGGAGCAGGCCCATGCCCTCCTTGATATGCGCGTGCCCGGTGTCGTGCCAATAACCGGCCAGCGCGGTCGGCGGAATCGTGGCGAGGAAGTCGGCGTAATCGGCGTCGATCGGCAGTTCATCAAATTTTTCGCGGTTCTCGAAGCCGAGCGCCACCTGCTTCGCCCCGGCGTAAGGCAGCAGTTCGTCAATTCCCGCGCGCATGTTTTTCCAGAAATCGGTTTGCTTGTCCCGGAGCTTCGCCAACGCGCGCGCCAGGAGTTTTTGGTAGCCGAGATCGTTGCGCGGAACGATGCCGGGATGCGCGTCGAGATAACGATCAAGCTGCGGCGCCGGGTTGAACCAGAGAAATTCCACGCAGCCGAGGTGCATGACGAGATTCTTCGCTCCAACCTGCGCCGCAAAATCCACCGAGCGCTTGCTGTGCCGCAGCCACTGATCGCGCTCCTTGTGATCGCGCGAAGTCGGCATGTAGAGATTGGGTGCCGCATGCATCACGCCGTTCGGCAACGGGCAAAAATTATGGCAGGAAGCGACCTTGATTATGCCCTCCTCCACCCCGCGCAGAATTCCCGGCACCAGCGTGATTCGAATGCCGTGACTGAGTTCCACCCACTCAAAACCGAGGCCGGCCATTTCCTTCAGCATTTCATAGCCGTCCTGATGTCGGTGCGAGCACCAGCAGGAAGAGAGGGCAAGGATAGGCTTCATCGGCGGCCAAACTAGGACACGACTCGCGCCCGAAATCAAGTCGGGGGAAACCCATCAATAAAAACAAAGTGCCCTCACCCCGCGAAGCATGTGTGGCGAAACCAGGGGAAACGGGGTGAGGGCACCCCGCCTCCATTTGACCGACAAAAGCAGATTACTTCTTCGTCTTCTTTTTGGCTGCGGGCTTCGTCTCACTCTCGGGCAGACGCGTCAGCATAGCGACCTGCAACGTACTCATCTCCTCTCCCGGATGACGAGCCCGCAGGGCCTTGGCCAAGCGATCGTAGAGTTGCTCCAACGGTTCGCCGCCTGACATGGCGGTCGAAGTTTCGCGAACCTCCTCAGGCAAATCCTTCGGCAAAATGGTATCGCCGGTGGCGGCCACCGCACTGCGATACACGACGTTCTCCAGCTCGCGGACGTTGCCTGGCCACGTGTAGCGGCAAAATAATTCGAGTGCTTCCGGGGACACTTTCCGGGCCTTCACTTTCTTGGCCTTCGCCAAATTCTGCACGAAGAAATCAATAATCTGCGGCACATCCTCCCCGCGCTCGCGCAACGGCGGCAACTTCACACGCACCACGTTGAGCCGGTAGTATAAATCCTCGCGAAACTTCTTTCCGCGCACCAAGTCCTCGAGATCCTTGTTGGTCGCGGCGATCACGCGGACATTGATCTTGATCGTCTCCACGCCACCGACGCGTTGAATTTCGCCTTCTTGGAGAACGCGCAGAATCTTGGTTTGGGTTGTCGGCGTCATATCGCCGATTTCATCGAGAAAAATCGTGCCCCCATCGCAGAGTTCGAATTTGCCGAGCCGTTGCGCCGTGGCACCGGTAAACGAGCCGCGTTCGTGCCCGAAGAGTTCGCTCTCGATCAGGTTCTCCGGAATAGCCGCGCAATTCACCGCTACAAATGCTTTGGCCGAGCGGTGACTGTGCCGATGCAGACTGCGGGCGACCAGTTCCTTGCCCGTACCGCTCTCGCCGGTGATCATCACCGAGGCGTCGCTGGCGGCGAATTGTCCGATGACTTTAAAAACCTGTTGCATGGCACCCGAGGCACCGACGATGCCTTCCTTGTGTTCATCGGTGTTGATGACCGGTTTGTAGCCGGCGGCCGATTTGCTATCCGCCTGTGTCCGGAGCGCGCTCTCGACGAGCGCGATCAGTTTGGCCGGATCAAACGGCTTCATCACATAATCGTAGGCGCCATACTTCATGGCCTCGATGGCGGTTTGGGCGGTACCAAACGCGGTCATGAAAATCACCAACTGCTTCGGATTCACCGAGCGGAGGTGCTGCAGCGTCTCCACGCCCGACATCCCGGTCATCCGGTTATCGAGCAAAATGACATCGGGCAGTTGTTTTTTCACCGCCGCTACGCCCTCTTCACCGCTCGCCGCTTCCTGCACGATGTAGTGTTTGGAGCTCAGGACGCGGTTCAGCGAATAGCGCACCTCCTTGTCGTCATCGATAACGAGGATAGTCGGCGCGGTGATTTCGGTGGACATGGATAAAAATGGTTAGCGTCTTGGCGTAAGCTGGTTCTACTTAGATTCTATGCTGGGCTGGTCAATTAACCTTTTTCGTATCTTTGGCATCCAACTCGCGGTTCACGCGAGTTTTGTGTTGTTGCTGGCGTATGCCGGCTGGGAAGGCTGGTCGGATGGCGGTGGCTGGCCCGGTATGCTGCTGAACATTCTCCTTACCGTTTTATTCTTCATTTGTGTGGTGTTGCACGAACTGGGCCACTCCCTCACCGCGCGCCGTTATGGCGTGAAAGTGCCGCGGATCCTGCTCATGCCCATCGGTGGCATGGCCGAATTTGATCGGATACCACGCCAGCCATCCGCTGAATTTATCATCACGATCAATGGCCCGTTGGTGAATTTTGCCATCGTGCTGATTCTGTGGGCCGCAGTCGGCTTGCCCCGGGGGCTGCCATGGAATCCACAATTTGAAGATTCGATTAAAGGACTGGCACAAGTACTCCTCTACGGAAATTTGATTATGGGAAGTTTTAACCTCCTGCCCGTTTTTCCCATGGATGGAGGTCGAATACTCCGAGCCATTCTCGCGACAAGGCTTTCTTATCTGCGTGCTACCTTCTGGGCTGCCCGCATTGGGCAGACTCTGGCAATCGCATTAGCGTGTATTGCGGCCTTTTATTGGCACCGCCCAATGATGGCGGTGCTCTTTGCGTTTATCTATAGCGTGGCCGGCGCCGAATACAAAAACCTCCTGCGCCGCGAGCAGGAGTCCGCCTATTGGGCCGAGATGGCCAAACGAGTGGCCGTCCCGGTGCAGTCATCGGACGACGACGAACCTCCCATCGCACCCCCGCGGATACTTCACGGCCCCAATTAGACGCAAAAAAGCCGCCCTTGCGGACGGCTTTTAAAATGGTGGACCCTAGGAGGCTCGAACTCCTGACCTCCTCAATGCCATTGAGGCGCTCTACCAACTGAGCTAAGAGCCCATTGCTAAACTTTCAAGGGGCCTAAAATTCGTTTTTACGGAGGGAATGCAAGGACTTTTTCTCAAGGAATTTCGGGAGGGAAAAAACACCGTGGGAGAGCGGATTGAGGGGTGTGCGTCGGTTTTCACACCGACGCATATCGCCGATAGGGAAATCGGCGACCACCTTTTCCTATCCCAACATCACGCCAACACTCAGCAAAACCCCGTACGCGGCCAGTAAGCGCGCGGTCGCTCCGAGTAGCGCAATCCGCTCCTGCGGCTCAACCGAAACGCCCAAGCGGTGCGTCAGTGAGACGGCCAACGGCGTGAGCACCAACGGCAACAACACCGGCCAGCGATATCGCGTGAGCCCCAGCAACGCCAGTGGACAGAGCAACGCTACCAAATTGGAAAGTGCGTACTGCCACAGCGCAAACTTCCGGCCAAAACGAACGACTAAAGTTTTTTTGCCCGCAAGCTCATCGGTTTCGACGTCACGATAATTGTTCGCCACCAGAATATTTGCGGCCAGCAACCCAATCGCTGCCGCGCAAAAAATCGCGTCCGGCGCGACGTGGCCCGCCTGCACATAGAACGTCGTGCACACCGCCACCAAGCCGAAGAACACGAATACGAAAATGTCGCCGAGCCCGTTATAGCCGAGTGGGAATGGTCCGCCGGTGTAAGCGATCGCGCAAACAATACTGATCACCCCGATCGGCAACAGCAGCCAACCCACTTCATGCACCAGCAACAATCCGACCGCGAAAGCCACGCCCAGCACGAGCCACGTGGCTATCAGCATCTGGCGCGGGGTGACCAATCCCGCCGCCACGGCCCGGCGCGGCCCGACGCGCGCCACCGTATCCGCGCCTTGCACGAAGTCGTAGTAATCATTCGCAAAATTGGTGCCGATTTGCACGAGCAGCGCAAAGGCCAGACAGATCGCGGCGCGCGTGAAATCCGCCATGTGATGCGCCGCCGCCAACGCCGTGCCGACCATCACGGGGACGACCGCGGCCGGCAGGGTTTTCGGCCGCGCGGCTTCGAGCCAGATTTTTGGATTCACGGACATAGTGAGGGCAAGTGCAGCCCTATCCAGTCGAGCTTCGCTACCTTGTCAAAAGCATCCCGGCAACTTCCTCGTCGTGCAGCCGGGTATAAATCCGCACCGCATATTCGGGCGCATCACCTTGCTCGGAGGCCAAGCGATAATACTCCGCCGCCCGATGCCGATCACCCAACCCGTAGAGACAAATATTCGCCATTTCCAGATGGAGCACGGCCGACTTGCGGTGCCAGCGTTGTCCACGTTCAAGCAACAAGAGCGCTTCATTCGCCCCGGTCATCCGCCAATTCGCCTGCACCGCCAGCGGCGCCAAACTCGCCGCTTCACACCGCCAGGCGGGAAAATCATACGCGAGAATCCGCGCGCCGTTCAGCCAATAATACGCCGTCTGCGGATCAGACTTCATCGTAAGATCGATCAGTTGACGAACTTTGGTCACATCCCTGATCTCCCACGCCAGATTCGTTTCCAGCCAGAGATAATCCGCGATGATCGTCCCGTAGCCACCCAGCAGGGTTGATCGTTCCGACCCGCTCATCAACCGCCCAGCCGCCCCGGTCATCGGATGCAAAGCCGCGCCCCCGGCCAGCAATGCGAGAACACCCAACCCAATAGTATAGCGCCTAAATTTCACGGCGGGAAAAAATCGCACACGCCAGCAACGCATAGAGCGCCGCGTAGCCCGATGCATAGAGCAAAGTATCCAGTGCCTTCGTGCTGCCATCGAGCACATGAAAAGCCGGCACCACCCAACTCAGTATCTGCCAACCCCAGTTCGTGTTCGTCCCCCCATGCCGGCCCGCCCATTCGAGGATCGACGAGAGCTGCGCCGCGAGTGTCAGCCCCAACGCCAATCCCGTCGCCATCAAAAATCCCCGCGCCACCACGCAAGCTGTCAGCGCAAAACTCGCCACCAACATCAGCCGCAAAAACATCCGCCCACCCGCCAGCGTGAGCTCGCTCACCGGGGCGACATGCCCATGCCTGACCAGCAAAACGCCCAGCGTCACATAACCCAGCAACGTCAGCCACGCCAGCGCGACGGCGACCGCCACCCAGCGGGACAGCAGCCATTCATGCCGTTGCACGCCGCGAACCAAAGTCAGCACGAGTGCGCCCCGCTCCACGCCGCCTTGCACCATCGCCACGTTTAAAATCACCGCAATCACGGTGCCCCACAACGCCAGCGTCGCTTCGACATAATTCCGCAAAAATCGCCCTTCCTCCGTGCCGAAGTTAAACTCCCGCAAAACCGATACTCCCGCGATCATCACCAGCGCAATGAACCCCATGATCCAAACAAACCGCAGATGCACAACCTCGCGCAACGCCTGTTGGATCAACCACCACATCCGACGGGTGGCCGGGAATTTCATAGCTGCGTCGACTGCAAGTACAGGTGTTGCAAGCCACCCGAGACCGCCACTTCGGTATGGCTCCCAGTGAAAATCACCCGACCACCCTCCATTAAAATCAACTGATCGCACCACTCCTCGGCCTGCGGCAGAAAATGCGACGTCAGCAACACCGTCCGGCCCTGCGCGCGCAGTTGCCGAATCGCCGCACCCAACTGTTCCGTTGCGCGCGGGTCCAATCCCGAGGCCGGTTCGTCGAGAAGCACCACCGCTGGTTCCCCCAACACCGCTTGCGCCAAACCGAGGCGCTGGCGCATGCCTTTCGAGTATTCGCCCACCCGGCGTTTCGCCGCATCGGCCATCCCCACCAACGCCAGCGCGCGCGAAATTTTATCGTTGATCGCCGACAAACCGGCCAGTTGCGCCAGTTGCCCGAGAAACGCTTCACCCGTCAAATAATCCGGCATCTCCAGCGACTCCGGCAAATAGCCGATCAGACCACGACTGATGGCCTGCCCGATGGAGTGATCAAAAATTTCGCACTGCCCCGCATCAGGTCGCAGCAAACCGGCCAGAATCTTGAGCGTCGTGCTCTTGCCCGAACCATTCGGGCCCACCAGCCCGCACACACAACCGCGCGCCACCCCAAAGCTCACGCCAGCCAGCGCGCGGCGACGCCGCCCTTTCCAGTCGGTTTGATAATTTTTGACCAGCGATTCGGCCCTAATCGCCAGCGGGTGGGCCGAGTTCATCTGATCATAAAACCTTTAAATAAGGGTTCGCGACGCTTCGAGTTGCGCTCGGTTTTTTTCACAAAACCAATCATCCGATCCCCGACTGCGGTAACGAAAGCATCAACTTCTTTCGTTTCACCCTCAGCCTCCAGGTGAACCCGCCCATCCGGCAGGTTCATCACAAAACCTGAGACTTCATATTCTTTGGCGGCTTGGGCAGCCTGATAACGAAAGCCGACGCCCTGAACCCTCCCAGAAAAGAAAACGGTCTCGTGTTGTACCTCAAGCATGCGCGCAGCAAGACCGACCATGCCGCCCCTGACAATCCCAACCTCAGAATGACCCCGTAATTTTATTTGCATGTCCCGGATCATGACGCACCATTTGTACAACGCACCGGCGTTTATCTTACATGATCAACAAAGATTCCGACAGTTTGCCCGATAACGAAGGCGAGGATCGCAGTGAATTATCTTGGACTGAAACGGAGTGGGAAAAATATTTAGCCGATCACGAAGCCAGTGTTATCGAGTATCTTAAACACTACGATCAACTTGAAAGCACGCCAGACCGCCTCGACGAGGTCGCCCGCCGGCTCAATTGGGAACTCGATGCCCTGAGCGACGAAGACGACGATCTCGATGACGATGATCTCGACAGCGATTTCGACGCCGATTGGGAGCCGTACACCCTGCACCGCAATCCTGTCTACATTTCCTCCAAGGCCCTTTATCTCAGCCTGACTGCCAACTGGGAGCGCATCGCAGCCCATCCCGACCGCATCTCCGCCGCCCTTGGCCTTGCCATGCAAGGATCACTCTTCCGCGGTCGGGAACAATCACTCCAAGCAATCCAAGCCCTCGATCTGGGCGACTACGCGCTGGCCATCTGTTTTTTTAAACGCGCCCTGCGAGAGCTGAACGTTACCCTCGCCCACCTTGGTGCAGAAAATATCGGGGATCCCCAGTTGTTCAGCCGCTATCGCGACTACGCCTTGCCCCGCCTCTTCGATCTCCGGGAAATCTGGCTCCGGGTCATGTCCGAGTGTCGGGAAGCCAACGGCGACGAGTAAGACTGATCCTCGGCGTACGGTTAAGCACGGTTAGTGAGGTAAGCGCCGTAACCTCGATTGAGGCTTTTTTTCACCAAGCTTAACAGCCCCTATAGCTTGGAGCTCTTGAATAATTCCGAAGGGAGTATTTTGATCGCTTTGGCGATTTTTAGAATATTGACGAAGTAGATGTTCTTCTCGCGGCGTTCCACCTGCCCGATGTAAGTGCGATGGAGGTCAGTCCACTCGGCAAAAACTTCCTGGCTGATCTCCAATTCTTTGCGGGCACGTCGCACCGAATCTCCGAATTTCTGCAATTGAGTTTTTCCAGTATGTTTCATTCTTAAAAAATCCACGATATCCTAAAGCGGCATTTACAGCTACAGTCATTAGGTATCTTTTTGCTCTAGCTTCCGCCCCTCTTCGCTACGGTTTGGCTAGGCCCACGTGAGGGGGACGCGGGGATTGCGCTTCACGAGGATTGAAGATGACCAGCGGCTAACGGGCCGCTATTAAACTACGTCTGGTCAACCTCGTTGTTGCCAATGTCCGGACATTTTTACTCATTCAGCTATGGCAATAAATAAGCCCATCCCCGAAATGAAACACCTCGATCACGTCCTCGTCAGCGAGGGCGTCATCAAACGACGAGTCAAAGTCCTCGCCGAAAAAATCAACCGGACCTATCGCGGAGGCGATCTCACTGTGATCGCCATCGTCAATGGAGCTCTCATTTTCACCGCTGATCTGCTGCGCCAACTGCGCACGCCGCTGCGGCTCGATTGCATCCGCGCCACCAGTTATCATGCGAACACCGCAGCCGGAGCCAAGCCGGTGATCGTAGATAATCTCAAACTCGACATCACTGGCCAGCAAGTATTGCTCGTCGACGATATTCTCGACACCGGCAACACGCTCGCCGCCGTGAAGCAATTGTTGCTCGCCAAGGGAGCAGCCTCGGTCCGCACCTGCGTACTCCTGGACAAAGCAGCCCGCCGCGTCGTGCCCTATAAGGCGGAGTACATTGGTTTTGAAATCCCCGACCATTTCGTCGTCGGGTATGGGCTCGATTTTAATGAGCGTTACCGGAACCTGCCGTGCATTGGGGTTTTGAAGCCAAAATATTACACCGGGAAGCAGGAGGAAAATGCCTTGCACTCCCCTGCGCTGGGCTTTTCCTTGCCGGTTCGCGCACGGAGAGGTGGCTGAGTGGTCGAAAGCAGCGCTTTGCTAAAGCGCCGTAGGTGTAAAAGCCTACCGGGGGTTCGAATCCCCCCCTCTCCGCCATTTTCCGCTCTGACGAGCTTCGGTTGACACGGCCCCTCTACTAAACGCAAAGGTGTTCGTGCAGGACCGAGGTGGTGAGCGAAAGATGCCCTGCGAAGCCTTGGCGTAGCAGGGCTGGAAATACTCCAAATCTGCGATTACTGATTCCTGCCCTGACTCACCGCGAAGCTGGACCTGCGAAGTATCGGATTAGAGCACATGTATTACGTTGATCGCATCAAACGTTCCGCCCGAGGTGGTGCAACCGGAGCCCGCCCCTGTTGAAAAGACTCCTCGCGGAGTCGACATTCCGGCAGAAGAAAAACTGCGGCAGAAATTGTCGACGTGGGGCCGCCGTCATGGATTCTGGAAGTGAATGATAAACTCAGAAATCATAACCGACCTAGCGCAGACAATCCGAAGGGGTCAGATAATCCGAAGGGAGACAATCCGAAGGGGTCAGCAACGGTCTTTCAGGCGAGCTTAAATTGAGGATTTTTTAGGAGGCGGTTGAGGAGGATGATGAGTTTGCGCATCACGGCGGTGAGGGCGAGTTTCTTGGGCTTACCGACCTTGAGGAGGTGTTGATAAAACGCCTTGAGGATCGGGTTGAAACGCGTGGCCACGTGGGCGGACCTTGAGTGCACACGGCAAACCTGGACTCGCCCGCCGCGAATCATCCGCAGCCCGCGATGTTGCCCGCTGTCTTGATTATAGGGCACGACGCCGGCGAGCGCACCGATCTCATTGTCTTCGAGTCGGTCCAACAAACCACGACACGCATCGCTCCAAACTTGGGCGCAGGTCTGAGCCTTACCGGCTGCGGAGATTTTGGGCGAGGCGCAGAATATCGGCAAGGACCCCCGCTGCGGTCACGTCGCCGCCGGCTCCCGCGCCGCGGACAACCAAGGGATACTGCTTGTAGCGCTCGGTGTGGAAAGCAACGAAAGCTTCCGAACCACGCAAGGTCGCGGCGGGATGCGTCGCCTCCACGCCGACGGGAGCGACGGTGATCTTCGCCCCGGTGGCTTCGGGTTCGATGCGGGCAAGATAACGGAGGGATTTACCCTCAGCTTTCAATGCTTGCACGCGAGCCGCCATCTCGGCGTCGATACTGGTGAGTGCTTGGAGAAATTTCTCCGGATCATTCTCGGCGAGATGCTTCGCCGGCACAAAAGGTTCGAGCGCGACATCATCGAGATTGAGGGAAAGACCGAGTTCGCGGGCGAGAATCAGCGCCTTGCGCGCAACATCGAGGCCGGAGAGATCGTCGCGGGGATGCGGCTCGGTGTAACCGAGTTCCTTGGCCCGACGGACGGCCGTGGCGAGCGGGACGCCCGAGACGAGTTGCTCGCACAGGTAACCCAGCGTGCCGGAGAAAGCCCCTTCGATGCGGATGACGCGATCGCCGGTGCGCACGAGATTTTTCAAGGTCTCGATGACGGGCAGCGCCGCGCCGACCGTCGTTTCGTAATGGTAGGCGCGGTAATGGCGGCGCGCAGTGGCGAGCAGCGCCTCGCGTTGGGCGATCGGCAGTGCGAGGGGAATCTTGTTGGCCGAGACGACATTGATGCCCTGCGCAAAAGCCTCCATGTAGATTTCGTCCATGCCGGGAGAGCCCGTGCAATCGACGAGCACGGGGTTGGGTCTTTGCGCGAGCGTGGCGAGTAGCTGTGTGACGCTCTGTTTGGTCCCCTCACCCGCCAAATATTTTTCCAACTGTGCCGAGGCTTCGGCCGGCGGAATACTATGCGTGGCAATAAATCCGCCGCGACTACCGGCAATGCCCACGAGCCGCACCTGCACATCATGGTGGGAGCGAAGCGCGGTTTCCTGGGCGGTGAGTTGACGAAGCAAACTGCCACCGACAATGCCTCGGCCGACGAGCAGCATGCTGAGCTCAGCGTGGGCGAGATTAAATGCGGCATGAACCGTGCGGACCGCCAGCGTCGTGTTATCCGCATCGACCACGCAGGAAATGCTGCGAGCGGAGGCGCCTTGCGCAAGAGCCCGAACCTGAATGCCGACGCTCCCGATGGAATTGAGCATGCGCCCGGCGACATTGGGTTTCCGGCCCATGGATTCGGCCACCAAAGTAATCAGGGAAACGGGGGAGAGAATCGGACCAAGCGAGAGATCGTTCTGCAGCATCTCGGGCGCGAGCGTTTTCTTGAGGATCTGAAGCGCACGCTCTTCATCGGCCAACGGGACGACCACCGAGAAAGTCTGACCGAGGGTTGATTCGGTCGTGAGCCACACCCGGACGCTGGCGCCATCGAGCGCGGCGAGAATGCGGCTGGCGATGGGGCGGCCAGGACCCGTGCGGCGAGATTGCACCCCGATGAGGGAAAGTTGCTCCAAGCTGGTAACGCACGTTGGGCGACTCGGGTCGGGATGACCCACGGCGTCGATGCGAGTACCGGGAGCATCAGGTTGCGTGGTACTGCGAATAACCAGCGCGGCCCCGCAATCACGCAGCGGGATAATGGTGCGCGGGTGAAACATCCGCGTGCCGAAATAGGCGAGCTCGAGCGCTTCGTCGTACGAGAGGCGGTCAACCGGCGCGGCTTCGCGCACGAGGTTGGGATCGGCCGTCATGACGCCGAGCACATCGGTCCAGACGGTAACAGCTTCCGCCTTGAGCAGCGAGGTGATGAGCGTCGCGGTATAATCCGACCCGTTGCGACCGAGTGTAGTCGTGTGCCCATCACGCGTGCGACCGAGAAAACCCGTGATAATGGGAATCGAACCCGCCGGCCACTTGGCCAAAGCGAGGGCGAATTTCTCAAGCGTCGGAGTGATTTCCACCGTGGCCGAACCATGTTGGGAATCCGTGACCACGAAATCGCGGGCATCGACGGCAAAGGAAGGTGTACCGCGCTCCGACAAGGCACGAGCCACGAGCGCGGACGAGAGGCGTTCGCCGGTGCTTATCACCGAGTCGAGTGAGCGGGGCGAGCATTCCCGGGTAAGCTCAATCCCGGAGAGCAAACGCTCAACCGGCAGCAGGACCTCGTCGAGGTCGGCCTTGAAGGCGCGCAGGGCGTGGGCGGAGAAAAGCGGGCGTGCAATGGTCATCGCCAGCTCGCGGGCGCGGCCCAGCTCAGTCCGGGCTTGGGCTATTTCACCTTCGGCGGCGGAGTTGGCCGCGAGGATGAGCCAATCGGTCGAGTCACCAAGAGCAGAAACCACCACGGCCAAAGGGCGTGGGGCGGCGACGATGAGATCGAGGACGCGGGGAAGACGACCGGGAGTACCAAGGGAGGTGCCGCCGAATTTGTAGACTTGCCAGGGGGTGCTCATGTGCGGGGGGCGGGAAGACGGAGTGCGCGGTTTACGATGGCGGCGACTTGCTGCCATTCAATCAGGAAGGCGTCATGCCCGTGTGGGCTCTTCAGTTCGACCCGCTTCACGTGGCTGCCGGTCGCCCGTAATTGTTTGGCCAACTGGGCCGACTGGGCCGGAGTGAAGAGTTGATCCGTGTTCACGTGGACGATGAGGGAAGCAGCGCGAATGCGGGAGAGCGCGGATACTTTTTGACCGGGCAATGGCCGCAGCAAGTCATGGTGGTCCATCGCATCGAGCAATAATTCGTAGCAAGTGCCCGTGAAACGGTTTTTCAGTTTCCTCCCTTGATGCTCGAGATAACTCTGCACGCGGTATCCCTTGGCGCGACGGACCGGCGGGAGGTTGCGGTGTTGTTTGAGTTCGAGACCGGGCTCAGCGCGATAAGTCAGCATGGCCAGTTGGCGGGCGATTTCGAGACCGCGACTGACATGATGCGGATAACCGGGATCGAGCCGGAGAATTTCGCGAGCCACATGATTCCAACCGATGATCCACGCACTGGAGGCGGCGCAAGTGGCGATGGGGAGCAGACGCTCGAACCGTTCGGGATCGAGCGCGGCGAGCGAGAGCACGACCATGCCACCCAACGAGCCACCCGCAGTCAGATGGACGCGGCGGATACCGAGATGATCGAGGCCTTGAATGATCGCACCGGCAATATCCAAGGATGTCAGGGTGATGCGCGGGCCACGCGGGAAACCGGCCACCCCGGGCGCGCTGCTGCCGTAGAATGAACCAAGATTATTGAAACAGATAATGCGGTAGCGATTGGGATCGAAAGCGCGACCGGGCCCGATCAACGGCTCCCACCAACCCCCGGCCCCGCCCGCTTGCGCGCCACCGGTCAACGCATGCACGATCAAGACGGTGGAAACATCAGGCTTCGGGTTTTCGGGAGTGTCGCCCACGGGGCCCCACCACCAGACATGTTGACGATGCTTGCGCACCACTCCCCCGCGCTCGAGGGGAAAGTCCGGCAACCGCAGGTCGAATACGTGCGGGGTTGAGCAAACCGGTTGGGAGCGAGGGGTGGGCATACTAACCTAGGCGTGGATAAAACGGTTGCAGGGCGTTAAAGGGATCGGGCGGATAGAATCGGGGGAGGCTCACCGGTTTGGGGGAGCCAAAGCCATCGCCCAAAAACCAAGGGCGAGCAATCATGGCGCGTGTCATATCACCAGCGAGAAAGAGGGGCGTGTCATATATTAAGCCCCCAGTAAAACAGACCGAACGGGTAGTTTCACAACAGGGCTGCTCCCGGAAGTGAAAGCTCCCTTCAAGCGGGCGGAACGCGCCAACCCAAGGAACCGCCTCACAAAATGAGATCGGGCGGCACGTTAGCGAGGGCGTCTTCCATCGTGGTCAGGCCTTCTTTCACCTTCAGCATGGAATCTTGATGCAGCGTTTTCATGCCGCTGCGCATGGCCGCACGCTTGAGTTCAGCGATCTCCACTTTCTTGTTGATAGCTTCGGTGATGCTCTCGGAATTCACCATGAGTTCGTGGATACCCACCCGCCCCTTGTAGCCGGTGCCGCCGCAAAGATGACAACCGCCAGGGGTCGCCTTGTAGATCTCCCCGCTCCAACCAATCGCTTTTTCGAGAATGTCCTTTTCCCGGCCTTCAGGCAGGTACTTCACTTTGCAGTTTTTGCAGGCGCGGCGGAGCAAACGTTGCGCGACCACACAGACGAGCGAAGCGGAGATATTGAAAACCTCGATGCCCATCTCGGCGAGCCGAGTAATCGTGGAAGGAGCGTCGTTGGTGTGGAGTGTGGAGACGAGCAAGTGACCCGTCAAAGCCGCCTCGACGGCGATACCGGCGGTTTCTTCGTCGCGAATTTCGCCCACGAGAATGATGTCCGGATCCATCCGAAGATAACAGCGGAGCGCCCGGGCAAAGGTCAGTCCGATCTGCCGGTTCATCTGCATTTGATTCACGCCCGCGAGAGTGTACTCAATCGGATCCTCGGCTGTTTGGATATTAACATCCGGCGCGTTGATTTCACCGAGCGCGGAATAGAGCGTCATGGATTTGCCAGAGCCCGTGGGTCCGCAATGCAGAATCATCCCGTACGGTTGGCGGATACATTCGCGGTATTTCGCGAGATTCTCCTCCGAAAAACCCAGAGCGGTCAGCGGAAGCGTGCTCTTTTGTTTATCCAGGATACGCATGACGATTTTCTCGCCATGATTCATCGGACCGGTGGCGACCCGCAGATCGATGTCGATGTTCTTCTTGGTGTATTTCTTGAAAACGATGCGCCCGTCCTGCGGAAGCCGGCGCTCGGTAATATCCAGATTACACATGATCTTGAGACGAGAGACCATGGCATTGGCCGCTTGCTTGGGGAGACGAAGTTTCTCCAGGCAGACGCCATCGATGCGATAACGGATCAACAAATCCTTTTCCATCGGTTCGATATGAATATCCGAAGCGCCACTGATATAAGCATCCTCAATAATGCGGTTGGTCAGTTGGATAATCGGAGCGGATTCTTCATTCTCCAGATCCTCGGCCTTAACATCGCCGCCCGCCGGAGTGTAGGCGGTCCCGATGAGTTCAGCCACTTCCCCGATATCGACCGTGTGGGTTTCCTGCAACCCCACTCCGGGCTTGGATGCTTTGAAATATCGTTTAAGCAATTCCTCTAAAAATGAAGCCGGCGTGATGCTCACTTCCTCGATGTGCAGCTCCGTGATCTGCTGAAACGCCTCGCGCTTGGCGTAATCCAGGGGATTCGTCATCAGCACCGCGACCCCATGATCGCCGATGCGCTTATAAGGGAAGATGCCTTCGCGGCGAATAACCGCCTCGCCAGTGATTTCGACCAATTTCTCTTCCACTTCGGCTTCGGCCAACGCGGTGATCAGAGGGAGATTGGTGAATTTGGCTACGAACCGCGCCATATCTTCTGCTCCCAACTGAAACTTCGGATCGAGCATCCGCTGAATAAGTGCAGCGGAATATTCGGCCACTTCTTTGAGCACGCCGAGATCCTTGGGCGTGAAATGGCCGCTGGTGCCGGCGCTGGGCTCTTTGTTGAGCAGCTGAATCGCACCGATGATGGTATTCGCCTTCAGGGGCACGGTGAGCATCGAGCTCACCTCAAAACCCACGTTCATGCTCTTGAGGTTGGCGGCTTCGGCTCCGCGATTATTGAAGAACATCGGCTCACCGGTGTTGATCACCTTGCCGACATGGCCGGTGCCCGCCGCCAATTTGAGCGCGAGTAATTGCCGGGTCGTTTCCTTGAAATGCCCTTCCTTCTCCTTGTCCTGCCCCCAAAGCGTGGGGGAATAATAAACGTGCTTGAAGGCAATTTCGCCCCCTTCCAGCAGATAAATCGTCATCGATTGCGCCTGCAGCGCCTCCACGACTTTACTGGCGGTTAACTCGATCACCGAGGCGACGTCATCGCGGCTCGGCTGCGGCTTGGAAATGATCTTGATCAGGAGCGAACGCCGAAGCGCGCCAGTGAGGTTGCTTTGGGAGGCCATGGGAGGGGGAGTAATTGATTTGCCCGAAAAGAAAAAAGGGAGATTCGCTCTTTAAGGGACGAGTTGCGTGAATTACGTTCTTGCCAGTAGTTTAAATAAAACCCGTGGTCGAGGAGAACTTTCTGATGCATGCGCGACTGGTTTAAAATGGTCTGGCAAAAACTACGGAACGCCCCCGGTTCAGACCGGGGAAATGACTCCGGAGCTCAAGGCGAAGCTGCGGCGGCGGATTTTCTCCAGCGCCGGCATGGCTTCACCATCATCACGCGCAATTGGCGGAGCCCCCGCGACCGCCGGGATGAGATCGACCTGATCGCACGCGATGGCGAGGTCTTGGTTTTCATTGAAGTGAAGGCGCGCTCCCTCAATGCGCTCGTGCCCGGCTATTTCGCGATCGATAAGCGAAAAAAACGCGTCCTCCGCCGGGCCGTTCACACCTATCTCACCGCGCTCAAAGACCCGCCACGCACCTTCCGTTTCGACGTCGTGGAGGTGGCCCACAGCGAACGCCTGCCGACGCAATGCCTGCATTTCGAAAATATCCCGCTCTTCCCGAAAGGTTATCATGTCGCCCGACAAAACGGTTCACTGGACCAAGCGGCACCCAATAAATAAACCGGCAGACTGCGGAAACCCGGTCTTTTCCTCTTTCAGGCCGCCGATTGTTTGGCGTGTGTCACCTAAGAATTAATTCCTTGCTGCACCCGCGCCGGGCCGAACACCCTGCCAGCCATGGCTGAAACCGAAAATCATCCGTTTTTGCACGGGCTGAGCAAACACCGCGGCTCCCCGCCCACCGCCGTCGTTATCTTTGGCGCCTCGGGGGATCTGACCGCACGGAAATTGATCCCCGCCATCTACAATTTGGCCTGTGATGGTCTCCTGCCGGCTGATTTCTATCTGATAGGTTTCGGCCGAAAACCGATTCCTGATGGGGAATTTCAAAAGATGGCGGCTGATGCGATCAAGGAATTTTCCCGTCGCGAACTCAAAGAAGATGTCTGGGCCCGCTTGGCCGCGCGCACGCTCTACGTCAGTGGTGGGTACGACGAAAAAGCCGCCTATGATCGACTGGCTGCGCGCATCACCGAGCTCGACCAGCAGATCGGTCAGCAATTGCAGCCGTTGTTTTATATTTCGACGCCCCCGACTGTGTTCGCGCCGATCATTCAGAATCTCGGTGCCAGCGGCCTCGCCTCCCGCCATCTCCGGCAGCGCAACCAGTCGAAAGTCATCATCGAAAAACCCTTTGGCCGGGATCTGGCCAGCGCCCAATCATTGAATCGAGCCCTCAATGCGGTTTTCGAGGAATCCCAGGTTTTCCGGATCGATCACTACCTTGGCAAGGAAACGGTGCAGGATCTGCTCGTCCAACGTTTCGCCAATTCGATTTTCGAACCGCTCTGGAATCATCACTTCGTGGAGTCCGTCCAGATCACCGTCGCCGAACAAGTCGGCGTGGAAGCCCGCGCCGGTTATTACGAGCAGAGCGGTTGTCTGCGCGACATGATTCAAAATCACACGATGCAGTTGCTCGCGCTCACCGCGATGGAGCCGCCTGCTTCGATGGATGCCGAGTCGGTCCGCGATGAAAAAGTGAAAGTACTCAAAGCCATCCAGCCGCTCCGGCTCGGGCCCGGCGGCGATGTGGCTCGCGCCCAATACAGCGATGGCGTCATGGGCGGGAAACCGGTGAAAGGTTATCTGCAAGAAGACGGGGTGCAGGCCGATTCCGGCACTGAAACCTACGCCGCGCTCCGCTTGAACATCAACAACTGGCGCTGGCAGGGTGTACCTTTCTACCTGCGCTCGGGCAAACGCATGGCACGGCGTGTCAGTGAAATCGCGATTCGTTTCAAGCGCGCTCCCGGCAAGCTGTTTGCCGAATCTGATCGTTTCCTCCTCGCGGCCAACACGCTCTCTTTCCAAATCCAGCCGGATGAAGGCTTGAGCCTGATCTTGAACACCAAGATTCCCGGCCTCGAAACCCGCACGCAGCCGGTGAAGATGAATTTCAAATACGCCACGACCTTCGGTTCCAACACTCCCGAAGCCTACGAACGGCTGGTGCTCGACGCCATGATCGGTGACGGCACCCTCTTCATCCGGGGCGACGAGACCGAGCGTTCCTGGCAACTCTGCACCCCGGTGCTCGACTACTGGCGCGAGCAGGGCCGCGAAGGCATGGACCGTTATGCCGCCGGCTCGTGGGGTCCCCAAAACTCCGCTGATCTGCTCGGAGCTAACGACCACTGCTGGCGCGAACCCTGAGGCGCCATGACCGAAGTTTTTCAGGCCTTGCCCGGTCTCGATGTGCCCGTCGGAAAAATCGCCGAGGGCTTCGTGAAACTCTGGGATGATTCTCCGGCAAAAGAAAGCCGGGCCGTGCAGCTAAATCTCGTGCTGCACCTCGGCAGCAACACCACGCCTGCCGATGCGGAAGTGCAGTTTCAAAACACGCTGCGCTTCGCCCATCGCTACCCGTGCCGCGTGGTGGTGCTGTGCCCGGACTTTGCCGAAGCCGCGCCACCGGAGATTCGCGCCAAGATTTACGGCGAATGCTTTTTCGGAAAATCGAAGAGTGACACCCGGTGCGTCGAGTTTGTTTTTCTCCACTACACCATGGCCGCACGGTGCTATCTGGAAAACCAAGTCTCGGTCTGCCTCTCCACCGACATGCCGCTCTATTACTGGGCGCATCGTTTCACCAGGGTTCATCGCATGGCCGACTATCACTATCTGCTGACCCGGTCCAAGCGCATCCTGTTCGACAGCGCGGTCGTTCCCCCCGAGTCGTTCACTTATCCGTGGCCCAACCAGTCAGCGATGCGGGATCTCGCTTACACCCGCACCCTCCCGCTCCGCCAAAATCTCGGCCAATTTCTCAGCCGGTATAATCCAACGCTCATCACGAGCGGCCTGCAGGCCGTCACTCTTCGGCATCTAAGCCCGGTCGCGGCCGAAGCCAGTGCGCTGCTCAATTGGATTAAAAAAGGCCTGGTCCGCAGCGGCGTTGAGCTGACACCCATTCAGTTTCAGTTATCAACCGCACTGGCCACCGGTAGTTTCGAGCTGCAATTCACGTACGCCGACCCACGCAAAAAATTCCGCTGGCAGGCTGACTTGGAAAAGAAAGAAGCCATATTCGAGGGGGATCTCGGCACTGGCCGGACGACCCTCACGGTCGGCGCACAGTTGCTCATCCCCGAGCTGATGTTGTCCGAAGCGATGTTTTTTTAAGGCGAGGTCAGTCGGGATTTGTCATTATTTTTCGTCGTAGGGCCGCCCCTTGTGGGCGCGCCGCCTTCACGCATAACGGCACGGTCACAAGGGCCGGCCCGACAAGACCAAAGTCATTTGAGACCTCGCCGCCCCACCCTCACTTGTGATCCCACGGCAGCGACACTTGGATTTTTTTGAATTTCCAGAGACGGACGACTTCAAACATTTTACCCGGATTGCAAATCCCGAGAGGATCCAGCGCCTGCTTGACCGCCTGCATCGCTTTCACCTGTGCCGGCCGGTGCTGGATCCGCAGAAAAGGCGTCTTCGCCAGTCCGATGCCATGCTCCCCGGAAATCGCGCCACCCAGCGCGACGACGGTCTTCATCAGTTTTTGCACCGTCGCTTCGGCACGTTTCGTCTCCTTGGCATCCGCGCGATGATACATGATATTCACATGCAGATTGCCGTCAGCCAGATGACCGAAGGTCGGAATATGAAGTTTTGAACTGCGCTTTAATCCGGCCAAAAACCGCGCAAACTTTTCATAGCTGCGCATCGGCACCACGATGTCCTCGTTCAGTTTGGCATCACCCAGTTCAAACATCGCTCCGGAGCATTTGCGCCGCACCGCCCAGAGTGCCTCAGCTTCCTCGCGACTGCGCGCTTCCGTGTGCGCCACCGTACTGGCTTGCGCCCACGCGAGCACCGTCGGTTTCAACTCCGCGATTTCGCTCACCCCGCCGGCGAATTCCAACAGGATAACCGGCCGACCTTCCTGCCCCGGGAAAACGGTTTTGCCCGTGGCCCGCTCTGCACAGAGCACGCTTTCCCGATCGAGAAATTCGCAGATCGCCGGCTGTACACGGGCGCGAAAAAGCGATCGCGCTGCTTGGAGGGCGCTGACTTCATCGGCAAACGCGGTGAGTAAAGTCCAGCGACTCGCAGGTTGCGGAATGAGCTTCAACACAGCACCGGTGACGACCCCGAGCATACCTTCGCTGCCAATCCACAGATCGCGCAAATTGAAACCCGCGGAAAATTTCTTTGTCGCCGTCCCCCACTCCACGAATTCTCCCGTGGGCAAAAAACCGCGCAGGGCGATGACGAAGTCGCGCGTCACGCCATATTTGCCCCCGTGCATCCCGCCGGCGTTGCAGGCAATATTGCCGCCGATGGTGCAATATTCCTTCGAGGAGGGATCGGGGGGATAAAACCAGCCGGATTTTTGCGCGGCCCGCTGAAGATCACCCGTTTTCGCGCCGGCTTGGACGTGCGCCATACCAGCGTCTTCATCGATGCGGATTTTTTTTAACTTCAGCATGTCGATCACCCAGCCGCCGCGAACCGGGGCCGCAGAGCCCATCAAGGTGGTGCCCCGACCGCGCACGGTGACGGGCACGCGATACTTGTTAGCCAAGGTGAGCACGATCCCAATGGCCGCCTCCGTTCGTGGGGTGATCACTGCGGCCGGCAGGAAGGAAACTTTGCTGCTATCAAATGACGCGGCCCAGCATGCTTGGGTTGAAAAATCGACCTGATTGCCCAAACGGCGGCGTAACTGAATAGTGGCTGAGGCGAAAGATTTCATCAGTTATTAACCCAGCCTAGCTTTCGATACACTTCAACCTCATTAAGATAGCAGGAAACGTCGAAAAATCAGTCAGCCCGGGTTAAAAGACGTTTTAGGATAAACCTTCATCAGGATGTGGCGATAGAGAGTAATTAGGGCACATCGCTTTGCCTAACTTCATGAACCGTTCTACACCGCCAAATGCTAGTGCACGAAATAATCGTATACTCATCGTTGATGATAATCCGGCTATTCATGCCGATGTGCGGAAGATTTTGTGCCCACCAGTAAGCATTACTGCACAAGCCTTGGATGATTTTGAAGCGGAGTTGTTGGGCAGTGCACCTGCCCCAGTACGTAAGGTCGCGGCCTTTGAGGTCGACTCCGCCCATCAAGGACAAGAAGGACTCGAGCTATTGAAACAGGCGGTCGCCGCAGGTCGTCCCTATGCCATGGCCTTTGTCGATGTGCGGATGCCCCCTGGTTGGGATGGCGTCGAAACAACCATCGAGCTATGGAAAGTCGCGCCCGATCTCCAGGTCGTGATCTGCACGGCCTACTCGGATTACTCCTGGGATGATATGCTCGCCAAGCTGGGCAGCTCTGACCGCCTGCTCATTCTAAAAAAACCTTTTGATACGATCGAAGTTCTCCAACTGGCAAATTCGCTGACTGAAAAATGGGATTTGCTCCGACAGGCCAAGGCGAATGCCGAGGCCTTGGAGACGCGCGTGCGCGAGCGCACCGCCGAACTGGAATCAGTCAACGCCAACCTCCAGCAAGAGATCGTTCGCCGCGCCCAGATTGAAACCGATTTAAAGTTAGCCAAAGAACTGGCGGAAAGCGCAGATCGCGCCAAGAGCGCATTTCTGGCCAACATGAGCCATGAGATCCGCACCCCGATGAATGGCGTTATCGGGATGGCCTCCCTGTTGTTGGACAGTCCTCTCGACGCTGAGCAACGCGATCTCGCCAACACCCTCGTACAAAGTAGCGAAGGCTTGCTGACCGTCATCAATGATATCCTCGATTTCTCCAAAATTGAAGCTGGTCAGCTAACGCTCGAGTACATCGATTTCAATCTCGCCGAACAAATTCGCATCCCGCTTGAACTGCACTCCGGACCGGCTGCCACGAAGAGGGTGGAATTGATCATCGATCTGGATCCTTCAATTCCAGCCGTAGTCTGTGGCGACCCCATGCGGCTGCGTCAGATCGTCCTCAATCTTCTCGGCAATGCGATCAAGTTTACGGCGGAAGGGGAAGTCTCCGTTAAAGTCACCGATGCGACGAACAAAGAAGACGCACTCACTCTACGTTTTGAAATCACTGACACGGGTCTGGGCATTTCGGAGGAAGTGCAGGCGAATCTTTTCCGGCCATTTGTCCAAGCGGACAGCTCCACCACTCGCAAATATGGGGGCACCGGACTCGGACTGGCGATCAGCCGTCGTTTGGTGGAACTGATGCAGGGCCAAATTGGCGTGAGCAGCAAACCGGGCGAAGGCGCCACCTTTTGGTTTACCGCCAAATTTAAAAAAGCGGCCAGCAGTCCTGCTCCGACCAACCCTGCGCCCGCTCCACTCCAAGGTCGGAAAATTTTGGTGGTCGATGATAATGCCACCAGCCTTCAACTAATTGACCGCCTGATCAAGAGCTGGGGAACCACCCCACGAACTTTTCAATCACCGGGTGCCGCCCTCCTCGAATTGCAGCAGGCCGCCGCGTTGGAACCCTACGAACTTGTGGTCATCGACCACCATATGCCCGGAACCGATGGAATTAAATTAATCAGCCAAATCAAAAACGACCTTAAGCTGCAAAATCCGTCGCTCGTCCTGCTCACTTCCCGAAGTGAACGCCTCGCCAATGAAAGCCTGGAAGCGATGGGCCTCTGTGCCTGTGAATTGAAACCCATCAATCCCGAAAAATTTAAAAATGCCTTGGTACAGGCTATGGTAAACCAACGCCCCGCCACTTGCCCGGCCTTCGTCACCACCCCCGCGCCCCAGACCGTACGGCGGGATATTAACATCCTCGTCGTCGAGGATAATAAAATTAATCAAAAGGTTATCCGCCTCCTCATGGATCGGTTGGGCTACAACATCGACATCGCCAACAACGGCTATGAAGCCATCGCCGCCTTGAATCGCAAACGCTACGCCCTCGTCTTGATGGACGAGCAAATGCCCGAAATGGACGGCTTGGAAGCCACCCGCCAAATCCGCCAAGCGCAGGCCGCCAAATCTCCCTATTTCCCTCCGGGAATTAAAATTATCGCGATGACGGCCAAGGCCATGACCGGTGATCGGCAAGCCAGTCTGGATGCGGGCATGGATGACTACCTCTCCAAACCGGTGTCGCCCGATGCCCTGCAAGCGATGTTGCTCCGCTACTTGACGCCGGAAAAAAACTGCGCACTTGCCTGATGAATTCATCTTCTCCCCCCACTTTGCCTGTAGCTGGGCGGGCTCCGCTTTCGGACCATTTGCTCGTCACCAGTCTACTGAACATCATACCGGATTCGCTCTATTTCAAAGACCGGAAATCCCGCTTCACGGCCATGAACGCAGCGTTCGTGAAAGTACTGGGCCAGAATTCCAAGGCCGACATCCTCGGCAAAACCGACTTCGATTTCTTTGACAAAATCCCCGCCCTCGCCGCCTACGAAGAAGAGCAGACGATTATCAATTCCGGACAACCCATGCTCGGAAAATTCGAAAAAAAAATCTGGCCGGATGGTCGCGTCACTTGGGTTTATACCAAGAAGTTTCCGCTCCTAAATCCTGAAGGAGAGATTATCGGTACCTTCGGCTTCAGTCGCAACATCACCCAGACCAAGGAACTGGAAACGACCCTCGAAAAAAAGCACCAGGAGCTGGTCTGCACTTCCCGTGCTGCCGGCAAAGCCGAAGTCGCGACCGGAGTGCTCCATAACGTCGGTAACGTGCTGAACAGTCTCAATGTTTCCGCGTCGGTCATCGCCACCGGTTTCCGACAATCCAAAACCGAGAGCTTGGCCAAACTCTGCCAGCTCTTGCGCGATCACGGGACCGATCTCGGGAATTTCATCACCGTTGACCCCAAAGGAAAAAAAATCCCCGAATTTATTGATTCCCTCGCCCAGCACTTCCACAGCGAACGGGATCGACTCCTGCAGGAATTAACCTCCCTCCAAGCGAACATCGATCACATCAAGGAGATTGTCTCCATGCAACAAGCGTACGCCACCACGGTCGGCACCGTGGAGACGCTGCAGGCCGCGTCGCTCATGGAAGATGCCCTCCACATGAACTCCACCGCGCTCGAGCGACATGTCGTGCACGTGGTGCGCGATTTCCAAGCGGTTCCCCCGGTGATCGCGGAAAAAAACAAAGTTCTCCAAATCCTCGTCAACCTCATCCGCAACAGCAAATATGCCTGCGATGAAACCGGCCGGCCTGACAAGACAATGACGCTCAGTGTCGGCCCCGGTGAACCCGGTTATGTTCGCCTGATCGTGCAGGATAACGGCATCGGCATCGCGCCCGAAAACCTCAAACATATCTTTCAACACGGCTTCACCACCAAAGCCACGGGACACGGGTTTGGCATTCATTCCAGCGCGCTCGCCGCCAAGGAAATGAAAGGTTTTCTTACGGTTTACAGCGAAGGAATCGGCCAAGGGGCCGCCTTCACCCTGGAATTACCCACGGCCCCGAGAGTGCCGCAGAATTGATCAGGCCTCCCCCAAGCACCCTCTTGCCATGACTGCTCAATCCCCTAGCTCCCCTTCTTCCAGCGAGAAGAGCTCCGTCCTTTCAAACCAAATTATCATGGCCGCGCTCCTCGAGCACGCCCCTTTCCGGATATTCTTTAAAGATGTGGATCGTCGTTTTATTGCCGTCGGCCGGGAAAAACTGCGATGGCACGGCTTCACGATTCCGAGTGAAATCATCGGAAAATCCGACGACGAACTCTGTTCATCTGAACACGCGCAGCGTTCCCGTGATGAAGAAGATTACATTTTGCGCACGGGGGAGACCGTCGTGGGCGCAGATGAAAAAAACATCGGGAACGACGGGGAGATAAACTGGGGCCGTTCAACCAAACTACCCTTGCGCGATGAACAAGGTCAGATCATCGGCACCTTTGGTTACTCCGATGATATCACCAAGGAGAAAGAACTCGGCGAATCCTTGAATAAAATTACCACAGCCATGGTCGACGCCTCCCGGATGGCAGGCATGGCCGAGGTCGCGACGGGCGTGTTGCACAATGTCGGCAATGTGCTGAACAGCCTCAATGTTTCCTCCTCCATTGTCACCTCGGGTCTGCGTCAGTCGAAGGCCGAAAGTCTCGCCAAAGTCGGCCTAATTCTGCGCGAACACCGCCATGATCTGGGTCATTTTCTCACGGAAGACCCCAAGGGCAAACGCGTGCCGGAATTCCTCGAATCACTCTCACAACACTTCAGCACTGAACGCACCCGCTTACTCGAGGAAATTGAGGCGATGTGCAAAAACATCGATCACATCAAAGAGATCGTCTCGATGCAGCAGTCCTACGCGAGCGTGGCGGGAAATACCGAACCACTCGAGCCGGCCTCCTTGATGGCAGATGCCTTGCGCATGAATGGTGACACCCTCGGTCGTAACCTGATCAAAATCACCCAAGACTTTCCGACCGTGCCAAAAATCATGGCGGAGAAAGGCAAAGTGTTGCAGATCCTCGTTAATCTCATCCGCAACAGCAAACACGCCTGCGATGAAACGGGACGCCCCGACAAGGATATCACGCTGCGCGTCGCCCTCGGCGAACTCGGCCGGGTGTTACTCATCGTCCAAGATAACGGTATCGGCATCCCGTCGGAAAATCTCACCAAGGTTTTTCAACATGGCTTCACCACCAAGGCCACGGGCCACGGCTTCGGTGTCCACTCCAGCGCCCTCGCGGCCAAGGAAATGAAAGGCAGTCTGACCGTCCACAGCGACGGACCGGGGCAAGGTGCGATCTTCACCCTCGAACTGCCCGCCGCCCCCCAAAAGCCGCACGCATGAGTCCTCCCCATGCGTATCGCCCTCACTCCTTCGCCCGCCATGGAAGAATCCATTCCGCTGCTCAGTCAGGCGCTCCTCCGCACCTTCCTGAAAAGTACGCCTGATAACATTTACTTCAAGGATCGGAATTCACGCTTCATCATCGTGAGCGACTCCTTCGTCAGGTATTGTGCCCAACAATCCCTCGCCGATATTATGGGGAAGTCCGATTCTGATCTTTTCGATCAGGCCCATGCCCAGCCGGCCTACGACGACGAACAGGCCATCATCCGGACCGGAGAACCTATCCTCGGGAAACTGGAAAAAGAGATCTGGGCGGATGGTCGCGTGACCTGGGTCAATACCAGCAAAATGCCGCTGCGAGACATTTCCGGTAAGATCATTGGCACCTTTGGCATCAGCCGGGATGTCACCCGCGCCAAGGTGCTCGAGGCGACACTGGAAAAAAATCACAAGGAACTGATGGTTACTTCCCGCGTCGCCGGCAAAGCCGAGGTCGCCACCGGCGTCCTCCACAACGTCGGCAACGTCCTCAACAGTCTCAATGTTTCCACCTCCGTAATCGCCACCGGTTTCCGCCAAGTCAAAACCGACAGCCTGGCCAAGCTTTGCCTGTTATTGCAGGAGCACCGCGCCGAACTGGGCAGCTTTCTCTCGACCGACCCAAAGGGCCGGCGGGTCCCTGATTTCATCGCCTCGCTCGCTCAGCATTTCAGCGCGGAACGCGACCGCCTGCTCCACGAACTGTCCTCGCTCCAGAAGAACATCGATCACATCAAGGAGATCGTCTCCATGCAGCAGACTTATGCATTGATGGTCGGCACGGTGGAAACCCTGGATGCCGCGAACTTGATGGAAGACGCCCTGCGCATGAACTCCAGCGCACTCGACCGGCACGACGTTCAGGTCGTCCGCGAATACCAACCGACTCCGCCCGTCATCGCAGAGAAAAGCAAGGTACTGCAGATCCTCGTCAACCTGATCCGCAACAGCAAATATGCCTGCGACGAGGTCGGACGTCCCGGCAAGTTCATCACCGTGAAAGTCACCCCCGGCGAGCCCGGTTATGCCCGACTCATCGTGCAGGACAACGGCATCGGCATCGCGCCGGAAAACCTCGCCAAGGTATTTACGCACGGTTTCACCACCAAGGCGACCGGGCATGGTTTTGCAATTCACTCGAGCGCCCTCGCGGCCAAGGAGATGAAAGGCGTCCTCACCGTTTACAGCGAAGGCCTGGGTCGGGGCGCCGTCTTCACTCTAGAATTGCCCGTCGCTCCATTCGCCCCACTACGGTGAGACCCCTCGCCACGGCCCGTTTTATTCCTATCCGCCCAACCGACTCCCGCCCATAAATCATATGCAACCACCCGCCACCCCCTCGTGCCCTGAGGCTCAACCGGATGCCGCTAGCCTCGACCCTGTTCTGATGGCCGCCCTGTTGGAAAACTTTCCCTTCCGCATATATTTCAAGGATTGCCAGAATCGTTTCATCGCCGTTGGCCGACAAATGCTGCTCTGGTATGGCTGCACCGAGACCGAGATTCTCGGCAAGACCGACGAGGAATTTTTGCCCACCGGGCAGGTGCAAGATGCCCTGGACGATGAAAACCAAATCCTGAAAACCGGTCAGCCGGTACTGAATTTGGAAAGGCAATTCACCTCCCCCACCGGCGAAGTCACCTGGGGCCTCATGAACAAAATGCCCCTCCGCAATGCACACGGAGAGATCATCGGCACCTTCGGTTACACCGAGGACATCACCAAGGAAAAGGAAATGAATCTCTCGCTGAAAAGCGTCCAGACCGCCTTGGTGGATGCGTCCCGCATGGCCGGCATGGCTGAGGTCGCCACCGGGGTGCTGCACAATGTCGGCAATGTGCTCAACAGCCTCAACGTCTCTTCCTCAATCATCAGCACCGGTCTGCGCCAGTCAAAGGCGGACAGCCTCGCCAAACTCGGGCAGCTCCTCCAGGAGCACTCCGAAGACCTTGGAAAATTTGTCACCGAAGATCCCAAAGGAAAAAAAGTTCCCGAATTTCTCGAATCCCTTGCCCAGCATTTCAGCGCCGAACGGGACCGCCTGCTGCAAGAAGTGGAGATGATGCAAAAGAACGTGGATCACATCAAAGAGATCGTCTCCATGCAGCAGACCTATGCGAGCATGGCCGGCATGGTCGAGCCACTGGATGCAGCCAGCCTGATAGAAGATGCGCTCCGCATGAACAACAGCACCCGGGGTCGGAATCTGGTCAAGATCACCCGGGACTTTCAACCCGTGCCAAACATCATGGCCGAAAAAGGCAAAGTGCTGCAGATCCTCGTCAATCTCATCCGCAACAGCAAACATGCTTGCGATGAAAACGGCCGCGAGCACAAGGAGATCACCCTGCGCGTGATCGCCGGAGAACCGGGCCGGGTACACCTCATCGTCAAAGACAACGGCATCGGTATTCCCGCAGAAAATCTGCTCAACATATTTCAGCATGGATTCACGACCAAAGCCGAGGGCCATGGATTTGGCGTTCATTCGAGTGCCACCGCCGCACGGGAAATGAAGGGCTCACTCACCGTCCAAAGTGACGGAGCCGGCCAGGGCGCGACCTTCATCCTCGATCTGCCGGTCGCCGATGCGTGGGCCCGGCCCAATACGACTTTGCCACTGTAGGCTGCGCCCGTTCCTCACGGCCGGTTGAGTTGAGCCTGTCCGTTATTCATCAGTGCACAGGGTGCGATACACGGCCACAATCCGTGATTTCTCACTCGCAAGCACACTGGCGTCCACTAGGCACGACCTTCCTCCATCGACATGCAACGCCTCCTCGTTCCCGCCCGCACCCTCATTGCCAATCGGGATTTTCTCGTTCTGCTGGTCTGCAACATTCTGCTCGGATTAGCCTACTCGTTCATCGCGCCGTTCATGTCGCTGTTCGGCACGCTGGAAGTGCACATGACCGAGATGGTGTTTGGCCTCTTCATGACCACGACGGTTATTAGCGCGATCGTGATCAGCACGATACTCGCGCGCTGGTCAGACACGCATCTCTCCCGTCGCGCGGTCCTCTCGTTCAGTTCATTCTGCGGCGCACTCGGCTATGGGGGCTACGCCTATTGCCGGGATGTCATTTGGTTAACCGTCATCGGTTCGACCCTGCTCGCGGTTGCGACCACGACATTCTCTCAGCTGTTCGCTCATGCGCGCGAATTACTCGCCCGTTCGCCAGTTCCCGCAAACGAGACTCCGCTCTACATGAATGTATTCCGGATGTTCTTCGCGCTCTCTTGGACGATTGGTCCCGCCCTTGGGGCGTGGGCCCTCACCGCGTGGTCCTATCAGGGGATTTTTCTCCTGGCCGCTGCCACCTTTCTCGTTCTGTTTGCCGTGATCCTCTGGCAAATTCCCTCGGTGCCGCCACCAGCAGCCAGTGCAGCCGCAAAAGCCAAACTCACTCCCTTGACCGAGGCCTTGCGTCGTCCTGATCTCTTGGCCTATTTTTCCGGTCTGACCCTCATCTGTGCCTGCGTCACCATGGGCATGATGAATCTGCCCTTGCTCGTACTCCAAGATCTGGCGGGTAATCAAAAGCAAATCGGCCTCTGCTATGTGGTCGCCCCGATTTTCGAACTGCCCTTCATGTTCTACTTCGGTTGGAAAGCCTCCCGCGGTGATCAGGCCAAAATCATGCGCTGGGGCGCGGGCATCGGTATCGTCTATTACGCACTGCTCGCCATGGTTCACGCTCCCTGGCATATCTATCCGGTGCAAATTCTCAGTGCGGCGATGATCGCCGTTACGTCGGGCGTCGCCATCACCTTCTTTCAGGACTATCTCCCCGGCCAGATGGGTACGGCCACCAACCTCTATTCCACGGCAACGCGGATCGGCTCGACCGCCGGCTATCTGGCGTTTGGTTTGCTCGCCCACCTCCTCGGACACCGGGGCGTCTTCGTGATTTGCACCGGACTCTGCGCGGTCGCCTTGCTGCTTTTCTATCTGTTCCGTCCCCGCAAAGCCAAAGCAGTAACCGCATCTCCCGCGTGACGTCGGCCGTTTTTTATTCAGTCAAATTTTGCTTCAATCAATTGGGATTGAATCCTAGCCCTGTCCGGTGCCCCCTCGCTGAGTCTCGCCGATTAAGGTGACGCGGTGGGCACGGACCGATGAATCGTGACATGTCGGTTATCACGCCGTCAAAAATGCGCGTGACGACTAGCATAAAATAATAATAGCCGAACCTTTAGAAAGTTCGGCTATTAAAACTGGCGGGATGGACGGGACTCGAACCCGCGACCTTCTGCGTGACAGGCAGACGCTCTAACCAGCTGAGCTACCACCCCGAAATCGGGAAAGAGGCGGAACGTAGATTCCGACTTAGGCAAGTCAAGCCGTTGTTTTCACTTTCATGCACCAGTGATTTTTCTGACAAAATACAGCGCATTTTGCCGATCTTGCGCGATTTGAGCGCGCAGCTCAGTTACACCAGAAAATTTCTTTTCCGGCCTCAAAAAATGCAGCCAATGGACCGTCAGCTTACTGCCCGGGCCCAGTGTGGTTTCGCCTAAAACATGTACTTCTAACAAAGGTCGGGTGTCCTGCCCAACCGTCGGTCGCAAGCCGTAGTTGGCAACCCCCAGACTGGTCTTGCCCGTCTCATCCACGATCGACACCACATAAACTCCATAGCTCGGGCGCAACTCGGGTTCCCACGCGAGATTCAATGTGGGAAATCCCAGCTCCCGGCCTAATCGCCGCCCTGTCTGCACGGTGCCCGTAGAAAAATACGAATAACCGAGCAAGGCGTTTGCTTCGGCCATTTTTCCGCCCGTGATCAACTCCCGAATCCGCGAACTGCTGATCGGTGCCCCGTCATGATTGAGTCGCGGCGCACTGAAGACCTTCACCCCAAACTTGCCGGCTTCCTGAATTAATAGGGCCACATCTCCTTCCCGCCCCCGACCAAAACGCCAGTTTTCCCCCACATAGATAACCGCCAACTGCGGCAGACTGCGCTGCAACAAGGGCACAAAATCCCGCGCACCGACCGCCGCAAACTCAGCGGAGAATTCCTGCTCAATTAGGAAATCGAGATCATATCGCGCCAGCACCTGCCGCTTGGCTGCTTGACTGAGTAGCAGGCGCGTAGGATTTTCTGGTCGCAGAAGCCGGCTGGGGTGTCCGCGAAAAGTGAGCACTCCCGCCAAGCCGTCACTGCTTCGCGCCGATTCAATGGCGGTCTCGAGGACGGATTGATGACCGCGATGCACCCCATCAAACATACCGATCGCCAAATGAGTGGGTTGCGCCGGGAGCGACACGGTTGCCAGGCCATCAAACTGTCGCAGCGCTCTCACAACGCCACACTGGGTGCCGCGTCACGAACCGGGATCAGGCGCTTTTCGATTTCGGCCAGTGACATCTCCTGGATCGCATCCAGCGTCGTACACTGAGTGATGTTAAATTTTCCGCTACCCGTCCGGCGCAGGGCCGAGAGATGCGCCCCGCAGCCGAGCTTGGCGCCGAGATCATGCGCCACGGTGCGCACATAGGTGCCCTTGGTGCAGTCGAGCCGGAAAGTCAGTTTGGGCAGTGTGAGCGAGAGCAACTCGAAGGCGGCGACGCGGATAAAACGGGGCTCACGTTCAATTTCCTCACCCTGCCGGGCCATCTTATACAAGGGAACTCCGCCTACTTTAATCGCGGAGAACATGGGCGGCGTCTGGTATTGATCACCCAGAAAAGTCTTCATCGTCTCCTTTAACTCCACTGCCGTAAGCGGTGGGACCGGCCGGGATTCCATCACCTCACCCTCGGCGTCCTGGGAATTAGTGGTGCTGCCGAGCGTGATTTCTCCCTCATAAACCTTATCGACGCTGATGAGATACTGGGAAATTTTCGTGGCCTTGCCAATGAGCATGATGAGCAATCCCGTCGCCATCGGATCAAGCGTGCCGGCGTGACCGATACGCTGGATCTGTAATTTCCGCCGCAGCCGATAGACCACATCGTGAGAAGTCATCCCGCCGGGTTTATCGACGAGGAGAACTCCCTCGATTTCTTTGACTGGTTTCAAGCTCATGAGGTGGCAGCGGTATCGACTTCCTGCAGACGAAGGGCGATGGCCGCGATCAACCGGGGATAAAATTCAGCCAGCGTTCCGGTGCAATTAAGTCCGGCGGCGCTCGCATGGCCACCGCCGTTGAACTGGCTGGCGATCGTGTCGACCCGATAAGAACCACTCTGGGCACGCAGACTGGCTTTGATCACACCGCCGCGATCCTCAATCAGGGCGCCGATTTCGATCCCGTCGAGCGAGCGGGCATAATCCACGAGACCCTCAGTGTCCTCGACGCTGGCGCCAAGCTGCTCGAAAATGCCTTGGGGTAAAATTCCGATGCAGGCGCGCCCGCCGCACTCGAGTTTGAGGGACCCGAGAAAATGTTGCACCAGCTTCAACTTGCCCATCGATTCCCGCTCGAAGAGTTCCTGGCCGACGATGGCCGGCTCGGCACCCCTCGCCAGCAAGGCGCCGCAAATATGAAACACCCGCTCGGTCGTGGAAGAAAAACGAAACTGCCCGGTATCAGTCATGATGCCGGTGTAGAGCGCCTGCGCGCTGACGGGATCGATGGACAGTCCGGCATCATGAAAAAGTCCCGCGAGCAATTCCGCCGTGGCGGCCGAATGGACGTCGACAAAGTTGTACTGAGCAAAGCCGACATTGGAAACATGGTGATCGAAGCAGGCGTAAGGAGCGGGATAGAGCTGCTTGATTTTATCCCCGGCCCGGGCGTGATCGGCGCAATCAGTGAAAATCGCCACCAACCCCTCAGGCGAAATTTCGTCGCGTTGAAAAAAGGGGGTGTCGCCCACCAGAAACTTAATCCGTCGCGGGACGGCATCCGCGTTGATGCAGAGCGCGTCGATCCCCTGCGCCCGTAACATCCGGCAAAGCGCGACCTGCGAGCCGATGCAGTCTCCATCGGGACGTTGATGGCCGATGATGACGACGCGCTTTCCCTTCAGACCTGAGAGGAATTCGGCAAATTTCGCGGCCAGCTTCCGGTAATATTTCATACGGGTTGCTCGCCGCCGCCGATCTGATCGAGCAAGCCTTCGATCCGCAGGGCGCGCGTCGCGGAGGTATCGTGATGAAACGTCAGCAGAGGCACGTGGCGCATCACCACATTCTTCGCGACCATGGAGCGGAGCTCAGCCAATTTCGAGCGCAGGAGGCGTTTCGCCTGCGCGACTTCGTCTTCGCTGCTTCCCACCGTGGTGAAATACACCTTGGCCTCGCGCAGATCACCCGTGGTATCGACGCCGGAAATAGTTATGCCCACCGACTCACTCGAATAGCGCGAGTGCAGGTAGGCGCTGATTTCGCGCTGCATCAATTCGTTGACGCGGAGGATGCGGTTGCTCATGGGCGGACAGGTGGCGACTGAGGGCCTCGGGGCGGGAACTTCGCTTAAAGCGAAGCTCGCACCTTTTGGATTTCGAAGCACTCGATCTTATCGCCTGCTTTGTAATCGTCGAACCCGTCGAGCCGGATACCGCACTCGAGACCGGCGCGCACTTCGTTGGCATCGTCCTTGAAACGGCGCAGCGTGCTGACCTTCCCCTCGTGCAGTGAATCCTTGCCGCGCCGGACCCGGGCCACGACGTTGCGGTTGACCTTGCCCTCGGTGACGAGACAGCCGGCCACGAAACCTTTGGAAACGGGGAAAATTTGACGGACATCGGCCACCCCGAGTTTGAGTTCCTTGAGATCCGGTTCGAGTAGATCAGCCATCATCTCTTTCACCTTGTCGCCAAGTTCGTAGATGATTTCAAAACTCTCGATGCTGACGCTGTGGTGCTTCGCGAGCGCGACCACGCCATTTTCCTGCTTGGTGTTGAAACCGATGATGACGGCCTTGGACGCACCGGCCATCAGTACATCGTTTTTGCCGATGATGCCGACGTCGGAAGCGACCACTTCCACCTTCACCTTGGTGCTCTTAATGCCTTCGAGCACGTTGCGCACCGCCTCGACTGAACCAAACACGTCCGACTTGAGCACCACGCGCAGAACTTTTTCCTGGGAAGCGGCGATATTGGCAAAGAGCGCATCGAGTGAAACATCCTTCGGCACCGCATCAGCCGTTACGGTGACTTTCTTCAAGCGGTACTCTTCCTCTTCGGCGAGCTTCTCCGCGTCGCGGGCATTTTTGACCACGGCGAATTTGCTGCCGGCATCCGGTGCACCGGACCAGCCGATGATGCGCACTGGAGTAGAAGGAGGCGCTTCCTTGATATTCTTACCTTGATCGTCGAACATCGCGCGAATTTTCGCCCAATGCGAGCCGCAGACCAAGGCATCGCCGACACGAAGAGTCCCGCGTTGCACGATCACGGTGGCGAGCGGGCCACGGCCCAAATCGATCTGCGATTCGATAATGATGCCGCTGGCTTCAGCCTTCGGATTGGCTTTCAACTCCAAAACGTCCGATTGGAGAATGATCATTTCCAGCAGCTCAGTAACGCCCTGCCCTTTGAGTGCAGATACGGGAACCGTGACGGTTTCCCCACCCCAATCTTCCGGCGTAATGTTGCGCTCCTGCATCTGCTGCTTCACGCGATCAATATTCGCACCCTTCACGTCGATCTTGTTGATCGCAGTGATGAGGGCGAATTTGTCGGGTTGCTGTTCCTTGGCCGCGAGCGCAATTTTGAGCGCTTCATCGGTCTGCGGCATGAAGCCGTCGTCTGCTGCGACGACCAGAATGGCGACGTCCGTGGCACTGGCACCGCGCGAGCGCATCTTGGTGAACGCGGCGTGACCAGGCGTGTCGAGGAAAGTAATCTTCTTGCCGTTGTGCTCAATCTGGTAGGCCCCGATGTGCTGCGTGATCCCACCGGCCTCACCTGCGGCAACATTCGCCTTGCGAATGACATCAAGCAGCGAGGTCTTGCCGTGATCGACGTGACCGAGAATACAGACCACCGGCGGACGGGTGACCAGATTCTTGACGTCTTCTTCGCGAGCTTTGTCTTCTTTGTTTTTCTTGATCTCTTCTTTCTTCGGAGCGACCGGCTGGGTTTCACCACGATGTTTGATATCGAGAAGGAATCCGTGCTTTTCTGCCAGCTTCGTGGCGACCGTCTCATCGATGGATTGGTTCATCGACGCGAAAATACTCATCTCCATCAGTTCGGAAATCAGCTTGAACGGCTTCAGCCCGAGAGCGGCCGCAAAATCGCGAACAATAACCGGCGGCTTAACATGAATAATTTTTACGCCACCTTCTTCACTCACCGTAACCGAGGAAGGAGCCGGAACCAGCGGCAGTGGCGGAGTCGCTTTCCCCATTGAGGAAATGGCCGGAGCGGGAGCGGGACGCGCAGAAGGCCACGGTGGCGGCAAGTTCGGTGTTTTCGCTGCGGCCGGTGGTGGCGGAGCGTAACGGCCAGCCGGCATTGGGGCTGGCTTGGGCGCGTACGACTGCGGCGCGGTGGTGAAACGCTGCCCCATCGCCGGAAATGGCGGAGCGGATTTCACGACCGGTGGTGCGGGTACGACCGGCATCGGTTGTGGCTGTTTGGGTGCGACAACCACCGCCACGGGCGGAGGTGTCGCCGCAGCAATTGCTGCGGCCCGAACGGCGGCGGCCGCTTTGATCACTTCTTCTTTTTCGCGGACGACATCCTGGGCTGATTTCACGAAAACACCTGCCGGCAAGCGCACGCGTGACGGTTCCACCTCGGCGGTCACGGGGGCAGCGGTAATCGTCGGTGCAGAGGCGACAGGCTCCGCCACGCTGGGTGGAAGCACCGGGGTCTCGCCAACCGGAGCGCCATATTTTTTCGCAATTTCGTCGTAGTAGATTTTGCTGACGGTACTGGAGACCGACTTGGTATTCGCCGAGACAAAGCCCTGCTCCTTGAGCCAGGCCAGCATGTCTTTGGGCTCAATGTTGTATTGCTTGGCTATCTCGTGGATACGGGCGCTCATTCAGTGGTGGTTAAAACGTAGGGACTGGGTTGATCAGGCGGTGGGACCAGAAGCTTTGGCCATGATGCCCTGCGCTTCCTCTGCGGTGAATCCAAAATCGGCGACCAAATCGCCGGCCTCCACGCCCTCGAAGGCCGCCGGAGAATTAATGCCGTGAGCGACCAGGCGCTCCGCGACACCCTTGTCGAAACCAAAAGCAGACACGAGCAAACCGATGGCTTGGGCGCGTGGATCGGACGCGGTGGCCTTCCACTCTTCGATGTCGAGTTTCCAACCGACCAGGCGCGAGGTGAGACGAGCATTCTGACCTTTGCGACCAATGGCCACAGCCAGATCCTCGTTGGCGACGCGGATCAGAATGCGCTTGTTTTTCTCGTCGAGAATCGTCTCGCGCGGCACCGCCGGTTTGAGCGCTTCGGCGAGCATTTGCTTCGGATCGGCATGATAAGGAATGATGTCGATCTTCTCTCCGTTGAGTTCGCGCACGATGCTCTTCACCCGCGCACCACGAGCACCAACGCAGGCACCGACCGGATCAACTTTGGGATCCGTGCTGGTCACCGCGATCTTGGTGCGGTAGCCGGGTTCGCGGGCAAAAGCCTCGATCTTCACGGTGCCGTCGGCGATTTCAGTAACTTCCAACTCAAAGAGACGGCGAACAAATTTGTTGTGAGCACGACTGAGCACAATTTCCGGGCCGCGGCTGCCATTTTCGATTTCCAGCAGTAAGCAACGGATGCGTTCACCGGGAGCATATTCTTCACCCGGGACTTGTTCCTTGCCTGGCATGATGGCCTCGGCCTTGCCCAGATCGACGTACAGGTCATTGCGTTCGCGACGGCGAACGGTGCCGCTGACGATATCGCCCACCGAATCCTTAAAGTCATCATAGATGCGCTCCTTCTCAAACTGGCGGAGCTTCTGCATGATCGCCTGCCGGGCGGTCTGCGCCGCAATCCGTCCGAGATAGGAAGGATCGATCTCTTTTTCGATGAAATCACCTAAAAGCGCACCGGGCTTGAGCGCCTGCGCCTTCTCGATATGGATTTCCTTTTTCGGATCGGTCATCGAATCGACGACCTTCATCAGCGCCCAAGCCGTCATCTGCCCGTTCTTGGGATTGATATCGATTTTCAGTTCCTGCCCTGAATTCACACCCTTCAACGCGGCGGTTTTAATCGCGTTAACGATGGCGGAGATCATATCGGCACGTGGGATGCCCTTCTCCTTCTCCATGTATTCGAGGACGGACAGAATTTCGCTGCTCATGATGTGTGTGTTTTAATGTAGGAAAAAAAAGGCGGACCCGAGGGCCCACCTTTAGGAAAGTGAACTAATTTATAGGGGGCTCAACGTAGAGTACGTCGCGAAGTCTTGTCAAGCCCCGCGCCAGCTCTCGTAAAATCAGGGACTTGCACCCTCTTTTTGTTCCAAAATCCAACCCAGCAAACCCTGTGAAAAACCATGACAAAGCGGCTGCGAACGCGTCCCAGCCACGCCCAGCTTCGGCATGGCCTGTCGCACCGCCAACGGTACGTCGCCTAAAAACCAATTGAACCACACCGCCGACAAGTCTCGGCACGATTGCGCCGCAGCCAAAGGGAGTAATCCGTCGCACACCAACGTGTCGAATCGCGTGCCACCGACCGCATCGCCGCAGATTACGCGCGCCAGTTGCCCCCGCCATTTACTCAGCGCCAGCTCTCGCCGTGTCTCATCAATTCGAGTCTCTCCGTTAGCAGCGACCGACGGCAATCCCTCCGCCGCCCTGATCAATCGTTCCGGCCAGTCCGGGCAAGCCCGGACCCACGCCGCGTATTGCCGCAAGCGGGTGCAGGGATGATTCGCCGGGCGCACGCCATGCAACTGCCAAAGCGCCCTGCCCTCCGCGAACAACTCGCCCACATCGAGCTTCGGCTCCAGCCAGGCGGCCAAAGGATAATGGACCGCCAACGTCAGCATCGCCGCGCGATTCCGTCGATAGCCCATAATCTCCAACGCCGTCTGATGCGCAGCCTCGGCCCAGCCCAATTTCTCAATCCGCAACTGCGCAAAATGAACCTTCTGTCGCCAACGTGCCGCCGCCTTCTCCCGGAGAATCATCTGAATTTCGTCGGTTGATTTCCGTCCCAACTCAGCAAAGCGGCGCCACTCATCCCGCGCCGTGATCACTTCCAGCGCATCATCAGCCGCGTATTCCTCGAGGTCCCGATGCAACAAGGGAAGCAAAACCAGCGTCGCCATTTCCGCACCGTCGCTCTGCCGCACGGGAAATTCAGACCGGCCCGGCGGAAACAGCAAGACGTGCAACGCCACGCCTTGAAAAGTCGGATTCGCCGGGTGCCCATGCGCCCGCCAGTCCGAAGCGTGAAAATGCACTTCCACATCTCCGCGCACCTCGCGACCGTCGATCCGTAATTGCGCCCCATGAAAATCCGGCCCGCCCAATAAATTCCATTCACCCGGCGAGATAATTTCTAGCCGACGTCCGTCGATCAGTCGCGCCGAGCATGAATCGAAATCCCGGTGGAGCCAGATTTTCTGCAGTACGCGTTCCGCTACGGTAAAGGGCCCGTAGAGCCCTTGAAATTCCGCCACTGAATCTGGGATATTGGGCATAAGAGGAAAATGAAAATCTCCCACCCAGCCCGGCGGTTAACTTGCAGTCTCGACAAATGCCCAAAGACTTGAACTCTGCGAGGAGAAATATGCAGTGTAGGTATCTCTTTCGGAAGGGTGGTCGAGTGGTTTATGGCTCCAGTCTTGAAAACTGGCGTGGGTGAAAACTCACCGTGGGTTCGAATCCCACCCCTTCCGCCATTTGACCAAAGGTCAAATGACGGGCGATGCGTAACAGCGCGGCATTCGCGCAGCGAATGCCAAGGGTGGGACAAGGCAAAGCCACCGGTTTTGGGGCGCAGCCCTGAGCAGAGCGAATCAATCCCACCCCTTCCGCCATCTTTGTTTCCAGGGCGGAAAGAAAACTGCCGCGCCGTAGCCTTAGCAAAAACAAGCTTCTTCCATTGAAAAATATCCCTGCGTGGCAGGTGCCGCGCTACTCGCGCTACGTTGCGTGGTAGGTAGCGCGCTTGTCGCGCTACGTTGCGAGGCAAGCTCGCAACCTACAGGTCATTTCCGGTTGGTCGCATGGGACCACTGACTATTCTGCGAACCTCAACAATGTCGGGTCGCTGCTTGCCGCGTCTTGGGCTGGAGAACCCTTACCGTGCAAGCACCAGCCCGACAAGCTCACCGCTCCTGGGGTGGCGTCTTCCTGATCGCTGCGGCAAACGTCGCGTGAACCACCGAATCCACCGGCGAGCACGTCACCACCGTCGTCGCCGGCCGCGCGCCGAGAAAATTATCCTCCTTCCAATTCATCTTCGGCCGGATCGGCCGGGTGCAAAATCCGCCGCCGCAATTCGGACACACATTACCCAGCACCTGCTCAACGCACGATCGGCAGAAGGTGCACTCAAACGAACAGATCATCGCCTCCAACGAATCGGGCGCTAGTGTACTGGATGATAAATAGCTATACAAAATTAGATTAGTCTGTTTATCTGTCGGAATGGCCCGCCCGATCAGCATTCTTACTCTTACGTCCGAGCAGCGCAAAGAACTGCGCTGGATTGTTAATCGCCCTAAAGCGA
>JBBRBC010000013.1:0-69181 GCA_038206205.1 Opitutales bacterium | reverse complement strand
CTGTCAACGAGCAGATAAAACTGACCCACTAACGAGCACTTAAATTGACCCACCCTTGGCAAAAAAGGGGGGGGATTAAGTGCGGGGTGGTTTAGGCCTTGGGTTGAGGGTTGGGGAGGAGATCGTCGGTGGCCTTGGCTTGGCGGCGTTCGCGGAGGCGGTAGGAGTCGCCGCGGATGTTCACGACGGTGGCTTTGTGCAAGAGCCGGTCGAGGGCGGCTCCGGCCATGACGGCGTCCCCGGCGAAGATGTGGGCCCACTCGGCGAAGGGTTTGTTGGAGGTGAGGACGATGGCTCCGCCGGTGTCGTAGCGTTGGCTGATGACTTGGAACAGGAGCGAGGCCTGAGTCTGGTCGAGGGTGAGGTAGCCGACTTCGTCGATGATGAGGAGCTTGGGCCGGGTGAAGTTGTGCATCTCGCGGTGGAGTTTGTTTTCGGCGAGGGCTTTGCCGAGCCGGCGGGCGGCTTCGACGGCGCTGGTGAAGTAAACGCGGTGGCCCATTTCCGCGCAGGCGACGCCGAGGCCGATGGCGAGGTGGGTTTTGCCGACGCCGGGGGGACCAAGGAAAATGACGTTGCGGCCTTCGGCGAGGTAGCGGCCGGTGGCGAGTTCATCGAGGAGCTTGGGATCGAGCGTGGGCTGGGCCTTGAGGTCGAAGTCGGCGAGGCGTTTCACGACGGGGAAGCGGGCGAACTGGAGGTTGAGGGTGACGGTGCGTTGGTGGCGTTCGGTTAACTCGTCGTCGAGCAGTCGACCGAGGAAGTGGCTGTAACTCCACTGGCCGGCGGCGGCTTGTTGGGCGATCTGGTCGAGGCGGTCGCGGGCGGTGGTGAGGCCGAGTTGGACGAGGCCGGCTTCGGCTTTGGGTTCGTAGATCGTGGCGCTCATGAGGCGGCCTCCGCGTAGATGTTGAGGGAGCGTTGTTCGACGGCTTGGGTGAAGGTGATCTGGCAGCGTGGGGGCGGGCCGTGGCGTTCAGCGATCGCTTTGGTCATGGTTTGTTTCCAGAGGGCTTGGAGGTGCTCGGGTTGGATTTGGCTTTGGCGGGGTTGGGCGGGGGCGTGTTCGGCGATGATGGTGGTGCCGGTCTTGATGATGATCTTGCCGGCGGCGGCGATGACGTGGACTTCCTGGCCGATGTGTGCCGGGGGAACGGAGTAGCGGCTGCGTTGATGGTGGACGCAGCTCTCGGCATCGACTTGGCGGGTGACGGCGGGCGCGTAGGGGCGGAGTTGGGCGTAGGGCGCGAGTTTGGGGAGCTCGACGGCGAGGAGGTCGGCGGGTTTGCGCTGGGTGGTGGCGTGGAGCCGGACATCGGCGGTGTGGCGGCACCAGTGCAGGCCTTGGGCGTTGAGATCGGCGAGATCGGTGAAGGTGCGACCGAGGAGGAAACTGTCGTCGAGGTACTGGATGGCGCGTTCGACTTTGCCCTTGGTGCGAGGCCGGTACGGCCGGCAGGTTTTGATTTGGAAACCGCAGTGGGCGGCGAAGTCGAGGAACGCGGGGTTGAGCTGCTGGCTGGTGAGGCGCACCTGTTTCATGTTGTCGTAGAGAATGGCGGCGGGCACGCCGCCGAAGTGCTCGAAGGCGCGAAGGTGGCAGTCGATCAGCACGGGCAGGTGCATGGAGGTGACGAAGCGCACGTAGATCGCGCGGGAGAAAGAGAGGACCATGACGAAGGCGGTGATCGTGATCGGCTCGCCTTGGGCGTTGGCGAAGGTGCCGACGTGTTTCCAATCTACCTGGGCCTGCTCGCCGGGGCCGGTCTCGTAACGCACGGTGGCGCGGGCGGTGGTGGCGGAGGATTTTTCCAACCGGGCGAGGAAACGTCGCACGGCGTGAACGCTGCCCGCGTAGCCCTTGGCCTTGAGTTCATCGAGCAGGCGCACGGCGGAGAGGCCGGTGGGGGCGCGTTCGCGCAGGTAATCGTGATGCGCATCGAGCTTGGTGGTGCGGTGGCGGGGCTGCGGGATGCGCGCGCCCTCCGCTTTGAGGATCGCGCGGATGGTGTTGCGCGAATGACCGGTCTGGCGGGCGATGGCCCGCACCGAGTGCCCCTGCCGTTTGAGAAAATGAATGTCCATGTGTTGTACGAGCGAGAGCATGTCATAGGCCGATGTCCGAAGGACGGACTCATGACGAGGATGACCTTCGGGCCGGCGCTCTCGCCCAAACCGACCCAAAGTAAACGAAAATGAAAACTGACCAACGACGTCTGCCCTCCCGGGTCCGGAGGTGGAGGGGCTGACGCCCCTCCACACCTCCCCCAGTTCTTCAACTGAAGGAACCAAACCCAGACGAACCGACGCCACACAGGGGTGGGTCAATTTTATCTGCTCGTTAATGGATCAAATCTAACTGCTCGTTTTCAGAACCTTCGGCTCTACCAAATCCCCCAGGCCCGAAGGCCGGTGGCTACGTCGAACCCGCCTGTAGCTTGATCCACATCAAGGCGGGGTAGGCGGTGATCGGGCATGGTGTAGGCCACATGTCATCCACGATCCATATTCCTTCCTTCACCATTACCACTGAAACCACCATCGGGGCCATCGTTGCCGCGCGGCCTTTGCTCGCGCGCGTCTTCGAGCAGCTCGGCCTCGATTTTTGCTGCGGCGGCAAACAAAGCCTCGCCATCGCCTGCGGCAAGAAGGGGCTCGAGGCTAAAACCGTGGTCGTGATGTTGGAAGCTGCCGTCGCCGCCGGGGAAGCCGGTCCGGCTGAAGTGGACGCGGCGGCTATGACGCTTTCGGAGCTGGCTGATCATATTGAGCAGACGCACCACCGTTATGTGAAGGGGGAGCTGCCCCGCCTGTTGGAAATGGCGGAGCGGGTTTGTCGTAAGCATGGTTGGCGCGATGCGCGGCTGCCCGCGGTTTATGAAACGGTCCAAGCGCTGACCGAGGAAATGATGAACCACATGCAGAAGGAGGAGGCAGTGCTTTTCCCGATCGTGCGGGAGATCGATGCGGGTGCGACCGATGGGTTTCACTGCGGCTCCATTGCGAATCCAATTCGCCAGATGGAAATCGAGCACGAGTCAGCCGGCAATGCGGTCGCCCGGCTGCGCGAGTTGACCAATAATTTCACACCCGGTCTCGAAGACTGCAACACGCACCGCGCGTTGCTGGCCGGGCTCGCCGAGTTTGAGTCCGACCTGCACCGCCATGTGCACAAGGAGAATAATATTCTGTTTCCCCGTGCCATCGAGCGCGCCGGAGCGGGGCGGAATTAAGCGGGAGTGATGATGTTGCCGAGAATTTCGTAGGGCCGCCCCTTGTGGGCGCGCCGCTTCGTGAATTCCGGCACGGCCACAAGGCCAGCCTTACGGTGCTGATTCACAAGCAATGTTAACAAACTACCTCCCACCTCACCAACCTTTGACCTGCGTCAAGGTGCCTCAGCCTCCCTTCGACTAAAACTAGACCATGGCCTCACCTACAACCTCTCTGTCCCGTCAGTCCGTGATTGAGTCGGTGCTTGCTTCCACCGGAGGAAAGCGCGACGACGTGGTCGGTGGCAACGGCACCGGTCCGGCGCGCGGTTGGCTTCTTTTTGCGGTCGGCAGTCTGGTCCTCGCAGGTCTGCTCTCCCTGATGCTCGTCGTCGGACGCCTGCCGTTTCTCGGCTGGTTGTTCACCGATCCGTTGTTTTTTAAACGCGCGCTAGTCGTCCACGTGGATCTTTCCATCGTGGTTTGGTTTCAGGCCGGCACGCTCGCCTTTCTCGGTTTGGCCCTCGGCCCGCGCTTAAATCGCAGCGTGACCATCGCAGCCTTCGCTCTGGCTGCGGCCGGCGTCGCGGGCTTGCTGGTCGGCGCGCTCATGCCGGGCGCGCTGCCGGTGCTTTCGAATTATGTGCCGGTGATTGATCACCCGGTTTTTTTCGGAGGACTCATTTGTTGGTTTGCCGGTGCCGGACTTTTCTTCGCGCTCGCGCTCGTCACGCCCGCGCGCACGGATGCGAAGGCGCTGACGCCTGGCACCGTCATTGCGCTGCGCGCCTCAGCGGCGGCGAATCTGCTGGCAATGGTGACATTCATTGGAGCCTGGCGGACCACACCCGATGCGGTGCCGTCGGTCTTCTACGAATTGGTTTTCTGGGGCGGCGGCCATGTGCTCCAAGCAGCCAACGTCGCGACGATGCTCGCGCTCTGGCAATTCCTGCTCCACCGCTGGACCGGTCGCGCAGTGTTGTCGCCGCTGGCCGCCGCCGCGCTGATGGCGGCGCTCGTGTTGCCGCAAATCGTGATGCCCCCACTCGCGTTCAGCGGCACGACGGAGTCGGCGTATTTCTCCATGGCCACGCACCTGATGCGCTGGACGCTTTTCCCCGTGGTCCTCGTCGTGCTGGGCGCGGCGGTCATTCACGTGTGGCGGTGCCGCGCCGAGTTGAATTGGAAAGACTACCGCTTCGTCGGTCTCGCCGGCAGCGCGGCGCTGACGCTGCTCGGTTTTATTTTGGGCGCGATGATCCGCGGCTCAAACACGCTGGTGCCGGGGCATTATCATTGCGCCATTGGCGCGGTGACGATTGCGCTGATGGCGGCCGCCTATGATTTTTGCGCCAAGGTCGCGCCGGAAGGTTTGGCTCCCGAAACACCGCGCCGCGCCCGGTTGCAATTGTTGCTCTTCGGTGGCGGGCAGGCGGTCTTCGGTCTCGGATTTGCGTTGGCGGGAGCTTACGGACTCGGTCGCAAACAATACGGCGTCGAACAGCACGTCCGTTCGCTCGGCGAATATCTCGGTCTGAGCGTCATGGGCCTCGGTGGGCTCATCGCCGTGGCCGGTGGTATCTTTTTTCTCGCGGTGATGATCCGCCATATCGGTGCCTGGCGCCGTGATTTTTCCCCTGTAACGCAATCCCTCCATGAACAACGAACCTAACAAACATCCGTGGCAAAAAATACTCGATAACCCCTGGCTGCTCCTCGTCCTCGGCGTCATTATCCCCGTCCTATCCTACACGGTGTGGGGCTGGATTGAACTTGTGCTGATCAAACCCGCGCTGCTCCCCTGACCCATTCCCATGAGCCTAAAACCTCTCACCTCCCCTTGGTTCCACGCGCCGGCCGGCTATGAAAAAATCTGGCTCGGCTGCGCCATTCTCTGGTGCTTCGTGATGTCGCTGATGATGCCGTACTGGCATTTTCGCGGCAAACAGAACAGCACCGGCGAAGCCTATACAGTTATCCCCGCCGATTTTCTCGCACGCACGGAAAAATTCGTGGCGGCGAATCGCGTCGGCACTTTCAAAGGCACCACGGCGAATCCCTTCATGGGCGAGCTGCCGCTCGTGGAGCCACCCGCCGGCGGCGACGCCTACCTGATCGGCCGCATGTGGCAATGGTATCCCGCGCTGCGCCTGCGCATGGGCGAGACCTATCGCCTGCATCTTTCCGCGCTGGATTTGCAGCATGGGTTTTCGCTGCAGCCCCTGAATATGAATTTCCATGTGCTGCCCGGCTACGACCATGTCCTCACCATCACCCCGACCTCGAAGGGCGAGTTCACCATCGTCTGCAATGAGTTTTGCGGCGCGGGCCACCACGCCATGTCCGGAAAAATATTCGTCGAATAACCGCCCCACGCCATGTCCCACTCCTCCTCCCATAATCTCGCTGCTCCCGGCACGCCCGGTCGCGTGTGCGGCACCACCGGCCTCGGCATCTGCCTCGACGCGCAAAAATTCATCAAGCTCAACGCCGTCGTCGGCATTGTCTTCCTGCTGCTCGGCGGTATCGCCGCGCTGCTGCTCGCGCTCACGCGTTGGCAGACCGTGCACCTGCTGCCGGCTGATTGGTTCTATCGCATCCTGACTTTCCACGGCATCAACATGCTGATCCTGTGGATCCTCTTCTTCGAGGTCGCGATTCTCTACTTCGCGTGTACGACGCCGCTCAACGCCCGGCTCTTCTCGAAAAAAGTGGCGTGGGTTTCCTTCGCGCTGATGCTCACCGGTGGCGTGATGGTGGATTACATTATCATCGCCGGCAAAGCCGACGTGATGATGACGTCGTATCTCCCCTTGTTGGCGCATCCGCTTTTCTACCTCGGCATTATTCTCGTCGCGGTCGGCACGCTGGTCGGGGTGTTTAATTATTTCGCCACGCTCTACGTCGCGAAACGCGATCAGTCCTACACCGGCTCCGTGCCGATCGTGACCTTCGGCGCAACGGCCGCCGCCATCATCGCCGTCGTCACCTTGTTGCACGGCGCGGTGGTGATGATTCCGACCTTCACCTACTCGATGGGTTGGACGCCGCAGCCTGATCCAGCCTGGTATCGCCTCATCTGGTGGGGCCTCGGTCACCAATCGCAGCAGGTCAACGTCTGCGCGATGGTCAGCGTCTGGTATCTGCTCTCGCACATCGTCGTCGGCGCGCGTCCGATCAACGAGGCGGTTTGCCGCACGGCGTTCGTGCTCTATATTTTGTTCATCAATCTCGCCTCGGCGCACCATCTGCTTGTCGATCCGGGCGTCGGCGCCACGTGGAAGATTTGGAATACTTCTTACGCCATGTACCTCGCGGTGCTGGCTTCGATGATCCACGGTTTCACGGTGCCGGCCGGCATCGAGATCGGGATGCGCGAGAGAGGCTACACGAACGGTATCTTCGGATGGGTGGTCGCGTTGCCTTGGCGCAACCCCGCGTTCTCCGCCACGGTGCTTTCGTTGCTGATCTTCGGTTTCCTCGGCGGCATCACGGGCGTCACGCTCGGCACGCAGCAGATAAATATCATTGCGCACAACACGCTCCGCATCCCCGGGCACTTTCATGTGACCGTGGTCGGCGGCACGACACTCGCGTTCATGGGTCTCGCTTACTACGTGATTCCGCTGATCTTTCAGCGCGACTTCATCTGCCGTGGCGTCGCCCGCGTGCAGCCGTGGTTGTTCGGTTTCGGCATCACGATGCTCGCCTTCGGTATGTCGTTTGCCGGTTCGATGGGCGTGTCGCGTCGCAGCTGGGACATTGAAGCCCAGGGCGTGTACGGTCCCGCGGCGCATCTCTGGCTCGGCGTCCTCGGCATCGGTGGCGTCCTTGCCTTCTTCGGCTTGCTGATCTTCGCGCTGCTCTGCGTCGGCACGCTGTTCTTCGGTGCGAAGATCAAGGATCGCGCGATGACCGATTGGGGCACGCCACCGGCACTCGCGGGCAGCAAAGCCGGTTCACTCGCCCACGATCACTACGCCACGAAGGGCACGATGGTTCTCACCCTCGTTTTCCTCGCGTGCTTCGCGGTGTACTACTTCGCCAACTGGAAAGCGCTCGCCGACGTCTGGCCCGTGCGGTGAGTGATTTCTCCGATGTAGGGCCGGCCCTTGTGGCCGAGCCGTGATCGACCAAGACGGCGCGTCGACAAACGACGGCCCTACAAAACAACAAACCCCATGCTCATTCCCGCCCATGCTTCCGATGCTTCAACTCTGGCGCCGATTACCCCGAGCGGCGGGGAAGGCACGGGCGTGGGGCGGTTTCTCACCGGGCCGGGCTTGCTGGTGTTTCTGTTCACGGCGCTCGCCGGCTACGAAGCGTTTCTCCTCCTGACGATCTTCGGTCCCACGGAAGGCGGCTGGCTCGGTGACTTCGTCCGCGATTTCCAACTCTGGTGCTATCGCGGCGATCCGCGCACCGGTGGAATTTCGTGGCTCGCCGTATCAGTGATGATGGGCGAGCCGCTGTTCGTGGTCGGCGTGGCGGCGCTGTTGTGGCGGCAGATGTTTGTCCAACTGCGCTCGCCTCGTGTGTGGTTAGCGCACATCCGGGCCGCAGCGCTCGCCGCCGTGGTGATCGCCGGGTGCGTCAGTGGGCTCGTCTATTACGCGCGCACCGACGCCACCGCTGCGAAGATTCTCCCGCCGTTCCCCGGCGAACGTATTCGCGTCCGACTCGATCTGCCCGACGCACCGTTCATCGACCAGAAGGGCGCGGCGTTTCGCTTCGCGGATTTACGCGGCCGGGTCGTGTTGGTCACCGGCGTGTATTCCGCCTGCACGACGGCGTGTCCGGAAATCTTTCTCGAACTGAAAAAAATCCTCGCCGAACTTCCACCCGTGGAGCGTGCGGAGCTGAGCGTGGTCGCGCTCTCGCTCAATCCGGAATATGAGACGAGCGAGATCATGGGAGCCGTGGCCGAAGCGCGCGGGTTCACGTATCCCGAATTCCGCTACGTCAACGGCGAGCAGCCCGCCGCGATGCACGACGTACTCACGCGATTGCAATTCTCCGCCACGCGGAATCCGGCGAACGGCATCATCGATCACGCCAATCTTTTCCTGCTCGTCGATCGCGATAACCATATCGCGTATCGCTTCACGCTGGACCCACGTCATCGCGCGTGGCTCCGCGAGGGCCTGCGCGCTCTCCTTCGCGAGAAATCATGAGCGGACCGGAGCACCACGCGTATGAGCATCCCGACGTGGATTGCGCGCTGCTGGCCGATGCGATGGGACCGTCGGCCGCTGCGCCCGGCAGCAATCCGCCGGCGCCGCCGGTGCGGTGCGCCCGATTGTTCGCGGCGGGCGATGGCCTGTTGACGCGCGCCGATACGCTGCTCGAACGCTGGCTGCCGCGGGAAATGAATCCGCTCGCGCAACTCGGGCCGGCGGCGAATGCCGCGCTGTTGCTCGCGACGCTCTCGGGCGTGCTGATGCTCATCTGGTATTCCGCGAGCGTGCAGTCGGCGTGGCATTCACTGGCGGATCTCGGGCCGCGCTCGCTCGGCGGCATCGTGCGGAGCGTTCATCGCTACTCCTCCGATCTCACGATGATGCTGGTGCTGGCGCATTTCGCACGCTCGTTGCTCGCGCGGAAATTCGGCAGCGCTCGTTGGCTCGCGTGGATGAGCGGCATCGCACTGCTCGGCTTGGTGTGGTTCATTGGCTGGTCGGGCTACTGGCTCGTGTGGGATCAACGGGCTCAATTGCTCGCGCTCGATACGATCCGCGCCGTCGATGTGTTGCCCGTGTTTGGCGAACCGATGCTGCGGCTGTTCACGTCGGATCGCACGGTGCCGTCGCTGTTGTTCTTCGTGGTGTTTTTCCTGCACATGGTGCTGCCGCTCGGCATCGCGATCGGACTTTGTCTGCACCTCGCGCGTTTGAGCCGGGCGCAATTGTTGCCGAACTGGCGGCTCAGCGCGTGGCTCGTCGGCGCGGTGGTGATCGCCGCGCTCGTTTATCCGGCGACCAATGCGGCGGCGGCGCACATGGCGGTGAAGCCCGCCGCGCTCACGATGGACTGGTGGTATCTGTGGCCGCTGGCGATCACGGCGCGACTTTCCGGCGGCGGCATCTGGCTCACGACTTTTCTCGCTGCTGCCGGTTTGATGACCGTGCCGTGGTGGCTGGCGCGCAAACGACCGCGTGCGACCTATCAGGCGACGGTTAATGTTTCGCGCTGTTTCTCGTGTACGCTGTGTTCGCATGACTGTCCGTTTGGGGCGATCACGATGGTGCCGCGTACGGATGGGAAACCGTTTCCGTCGCAGGCGCAGATTGATCCCGACCGTTGCATCGGCTGCGGGATCTGCGCCGGGGCGTGCGACACGCAGGGCATCGGCCTCACGTGGTTCGACGCGCAACAAGTCATCCGGGAATTGGAAGCGTACGTGCTCGCCGAGGTCGCGCGCGGCGCGCCACCGGCGCTGGCGTTTGTGTGCGCGCAGTCGGATGGTGGTTGGGAATTATTCGATCACGTCGCCTGGGCGCGGCGGTTGCCCGGCTACACGCTCCGGCCCGTGCCGTGCGTCGGTTGGATCGAGCCCAAGGTGATCGAGCGGCTCATCAGCAAGGGCGCGGTGGCGGTGCTTTGCGTGGGCTGCGGATCGAGCGAGGCGTTTTGCCGGGAGGGAAACAAGTGGTTGCCCGCGCGGCTCGATGGCACGCGTGAACCTGAGTTCCGCCCCCATCGCGCCGATCCGAAAAAGATGGCGCACGTGAATTACGATCCGCTTCGTCCGCAGCTGTTGAGGGAAGCGGCACTGTGTTTGCGGCAGGTGATCCCGGTTATGGCGGGATCTAGCGACTCTTGTCGGGCCGGCGCTTGCGCCGCGCCTTCCCTCGCAGCAGGCAGGCCGCAAGCGGCAGCCCTACAAAAAACATTCGGAAACTGGCACTCCCTCAAATCATGGCTGGTCGGCGCGGCTTTGACCGTGGTCGGTTTGGTGGCGCTGCTCTTTGCGAGCAATGCGCCCTTCCACAATCCCGCTTCGCCCGAAGCGGAATTTATTTTCACCTTCCGCGCGTATGGCGAATGGGTTGCCGGTATCGCGGCGACGAAAATTGATCCGGCGCTCGACACGCGCCCCATCCACATGCGCTCCGCCCAACCGGCGCAACGCACGCGTTCGCCGGTCACGGTGCGGCTCGAAGTGGACGGTCGCGTCGAGGAACACGTTTATCAGCCGAAGGGTTTCAAATCTGACGGCACCTCGGTGGGAGAGTTGCGGGTGTCGCTCACACCGGGTGCGCATCGGATAAAAGTCAGCGTCGCGACGAGTATCGATCCCGCCGCTGCGCCGCAGATTTGGAGCGAGGAAATCACCGCGCACGCCGGTCGATTGACGGTGCTCACACTCGAGTCCGGGCATGGATTTCAGTTCGAACCGTGATGGTGAATCGGAGCGAAACAAGGCAGTTTCCCCGCGAATAGCGCGGATAGACGCGAATTGGGAACCAAGACATTTTTAACCACTAATGCTCACTGATGGGCACTGATACGGAGCTGAACAAAAAGCCCGCCGAATGTCTTGCGGGCCTAGTGGGGTTTCGCTCATCTGCTGTTCCCGTATGGTCATAGTAGATGAAGTTCAAACCAAACGCCCCGAATGCCTGTACCAGCAAAAGCTAGCGGCGTTGAAAAAGTCGCTGCTGCACCAGGCCTCCACCGGCCAGCTTTAGCCCGGTCATGACCGACAACACGCTTTCATCACCAGTCCAACCCTTCGTAATTTCCGAACGGTTCGTTGGGGCATGGTCAACTTGTAAGCAACACTGACACGTTCGGTTCCTTGGCCGGCCGATCGTATTCCTCAAGCTGATCGAACCGCCTATCTGATGAGCAACGAATCCACATCTCCCAAGCCGCCCGGCGGCCAGTTTCTCCTCTACCAGACCCAGACCTCCTGACCCCAGCCCGTGGAGTGAGGGGTAACGAGGAAATGAGATGAGCCTATAAGGGCGATTGTTGTCAGGTAGCGGCCGTTGCCCTCAACGGCCACGGGGAAGCAGTGCCGCGAGCCGCACTGGCGCTTGGGGGCAAGCGCCGCTACCGGCCATTCGTCTCAGACATTCTGATCCCAGTCCGTGGAGAGAATCGGAACGAGGAAACGAGCTGAGCCCAAAAAGGCGATTAATGTCAGGTAGCGGCCGTTGCCCTCAACGGCCACGGGGAAGTGGTGCCGCGAGCCGCACTGGCGCTTGGGGGCAAGCGCCGCTACCGGCCATTCGTCTCAGACATTCTGATCCCAGTCCGTGGAGAGAATCGGAACGAGGAAACGAGCTGAGCCTATAAGGGCGATTGGTGTCAGGTAGCGGCCGTTGCCCTCAACGGCCACGGGGAAGTGGTGCCGCGAGCCGCACTGGCGCTTGGGGGCAAGCGCCGCTACCGGCCATTCGTCTCAGTCATTCTGATCTCAGTCCGTGGAGAGAATCGGAACGAGGAAATGAGATGAGCCTATGAGGGCGATTGGTGTCAGGTAGCGGCCGTTGCCCTCAACGGCCACGGGGAAGCAGTGCCGCGAGCCGCACTGGCGCTTGGGGGCAAGCGCCGCTACCGGCCATTCGTCTCAGACATTCTGATCCCAGTCCGGGGAGAGAGGCGGAACGAGGAAATGAGATGAGCCTATGAACCAGGAATTGTCTCGCGAAGGATGGGAAGGTTACGAAGGCAGTTTTGCGCGGATTACTTCGCCCCCTTCGAATCCTTCACGAGACACCTTCAGTCCTGCTGGAGCCCGATTTTCTTGGCTTGGCGAAAAATGTTCCTGACCCCACCACCCAGAATTTCAGCCCACCCGCGAATAACTTACGGCGCAATCCAGTGAATGGGGGATCAGGAAACAGCCCGACCCAACCAGATAGTTTAACGCGGAGGGCGCGGAGGACGCGGAGTGAAATCACGTCAGGCTCCGCGCTCACCGCGCCGTTGCTGCCCGGCTGGCAGCCCGGCATTTGTCCGGGCCGGTCGCCCGGCGAACCATCCTCCGCGTTAAAGGTGTTTTTTCCGATTTGCGGCGGAGTTGAGCTCATCCTAATTCCTCGGGGTCAGGATGTCTGAGGCTGCAGGGTTTCACTCTGTGACCTCCGGGATCGAACTTTGGTTGGCTCTGTGAATGATTTCTCTGGGATCTAGCCTGATCTAGTCAGACCGAAGCTTCGGTGATCTGCGTGAGGAGCATGGAGAAGGCTTCCGGGGCGGTGACCGAATGCGGCGCGCCGGGAGGCAGGTGCAGGAGGTCGCCGGGTTTCAGCGTATGCACGGTGGGGCCGACAGAGAAGGCGCAGGTGCCGCTCAGGATCTGCACGAGGGCGCGGGCTTTGCTCGTGTGCTCGGAGAGTTCCTGGCCGGCGGCAAAATTAAACAGGGTGATGCGCAGGCCGGGCGTGGTGAGGACGGCGCGGCTGACGATGCCGTGGGCGACGTTGCTCACCGGTTCGAGCAGGGAGCAGACGCCGGATTCGGCGGAGGAAAGGAGCGTGGTTTTTTTCATGGGAGGAATGGATGGAATGTCGAGAGCGGACTGATATTGATTATGACTTGAATTCAGACTGTAGGGCCGGCCCTTGTGGCCGTGCCGAAATGAGCGAAGGCGGCACGCCGGCAAGCGGCGGCCCTACAAAGACCCAAGGCGAATGATTACCGAAATGATTCATCGGCCGAGTCTACTCCCAGAACGCGGCGGGCGCTTTGATCTGGATCAAGACCGGGTCAGTGCTCTTGGCTAAAGTTTGCGGCTCGCGGAGACGCGAGTCCTCCAAGGGAATCACTCGCGCCAGAAGTTCACGGTCCAGCCTCCGTCGTGGTGGTGCTCGGCGGTGGACTGAAAACCTTCGCTCTTCAAAAGCTCGATCAACGGCGCGGGCATGAAGGGGGCGATGACGGTGACGCCTTCGCCGGCTTTGAGCGTGTCGACGCGGGAGCGGATGAGCGCGAAGGGTTCCTCACCGCGAGCGAGATTGGGCCGGACATCGAGGGTTTTAAATTTGATCTGTTTCATGGCAGGCAGGGGAGCGGCGGAATTTATGTCCCAGCATACTGATTGGTGAGACGCGTCACCTTGATGCAAATCAAGCGTACGGGTGCTCCCTGAAATGTTCCGTCGGCTGGTGCGGCGCACGGGGCGATCACGGCGTCGCGGCGAGGACGGGTGCTTTGGTGTCGCGGGCGACGGCGAGTTCGCCTTGGCGGGCGTAGTCGATGGCTTCGGCGAGAATGCGCGCGGCTTCCTGCGGGGCGTGAAAGCCCATGGAATTTTCGGCGGCCACGAAGTCGAGGCGCCACTGGGCTTGACGCTGGAAGTCGCGGGCAGCTTTGAGCTGAGCATCGGTGGCGCCGGCTTTTTGGGCGGCGACGATGGCGTCGATCAGGCCGAGGAGCGCTTGTTCAGCGCGGGTGAGGAGTGCGGCGTTGCGATCCTGCACGAGGAGGGCGCGGGCGGTGATTTCTTTTTCCGAGACGCGATGGCAGGTCTGGCAGGCTTGGGCGACGTTGAGGAGCGGGGAGCGGACGTGGTGGTTGCTGACCTTGATCGCACCTTCGCGGACGTAGGGCATATGGCAATCCGCGCAGGAGACGCCGCTGCGGGCGTGGATGCCTTGGCTCCACATTTCAAATTCGGGATGCTGGGCCTTCAGGACGCCGGCACCGGTCTCCTTGTGTTTCCAATCGTTGTGGCCGACTTCGTTGTAGTAGGCCTCGATCTGCTCGACCTTCAGGCCCTTGTCCCACGGATAGGTGACGAGTTTGCCTTCGCCCTTGAAATAATATTCGACGTGGCACTGGGCGCAGACCATCGAGCGTAATTCCTGGCGGGTGGCGTCGGTGTTGGGTTCATACTGGCCCTTGCGGCCGTCTTTGCGCCAGCGTTCGATGCTGGGGAGATGCGGCGTGGGGTAGTCGGATTTGGCGAGCGCGCGGATGCCGTTGAGGAATCCGGGGCGGTTGACGCGCAGGTTCATGTTTTCGGCATCATGGCAATCGATGCAGGAGACGGGATGTTCGACGAGCTTGGCGGCTTCGACGTAAGGCATTTTGCAAACGACTTCGAAACCCTTTTGGATTTGGGCTTCCCAGTTGGATTTGCCCGGAGGGACGCCAGCCTTGAGGCCTTCGTTGATGTAAAGATTCAGGGTGGAGGCGTGGCACTGGAGGCAGGCACCGGGTTGTTTAAACTTGGTGACACGTTCAGTTTCTTTTTGGTCGAGGAGCATGTAGGCATGGCCGCGCTCTTCGCGGTAATCGACGCCGAAGGCGTAGCCGGCAAAAATGCGGCGCCAGACGGGATCCTTGTCGAGATGCTGGAACGCTTCGCTGCCGCCGTGATTGGTGCGCTCGGTGTCCACGGTGCGTTTATAGCTGTCGTACTGGCGCGGGTAGTTTTTTCCCCAGATGGCGGGGTCGATGGTCTGATCGCTGACCTCAACGACGCGGAAGACGTCCTGCTTCGCCTCGGCTTTCCGGTCGACGATGTTTTGGTAGAACACCAGGGCGACATAAGCGGCGACGCCAAGAGCGATCAGGGTGACGACGTAGATCCACACGGCGAAGCCGCGTTGGTCGGAGAAACGGGAGGAGGAGTTCATGGGAGGAAGAATTAAAAAGAGAGAACGAGAAAGCTTATGAGAAGGAGAACGATGCTAGCGGATGGGGCCGTGACCGACTTCGCGGTGGCAGTGGAGGCAATCGAGCATTTTCTTCGGGTCGCCGGGATGGGTGTTGATGCCGTCGACGATCTGCTCGTGGCAGGCGACACAGTTTTGCTGGAGCACGGCGACGTTTTTCTGCCGGATCATGATGGGTTCGTGAAAATCCTGCAGGGTGAAACCTTTGGAGTGCCAGAAACCATTCTCCGCCTTGCTGAGATATTTCGGGATGAACGAATGCGGCGTGTGGCAATCGTTACACGAGGCCACCGCGTGGTGAGGTGACTTTTGCCAGCCGTCGAACTGTTCGCGCATGATGTGGCAGTTCATGCAGGCCTGGGGGTCGTTGGAGAAATACGAGAAGCCCTGCGCGTAGGTGAAGGTGTAGGTGCAAAGACCGGCCACCACGCCGAACAGCGCAACAATCGCCAGCAGGAGCAGGGGATGCTTCCTCAGGGTCATGAATAGGGTGGGGGCTTTCATCGGGATCTTGTTACGCGCACGGCGGCGCAACGCGAGCGATCATGCACAGGGGCGAGTGAAAGGTTCAATAAGCGAAATCGATCTGCAGCCAAATTTTGCGGACGTTGGGGAAGGCGAGGCTATCGCGGCGGAAGTCGGCGTACTTGGCGGTGGCGGTGAAACGTTTCGCGAATTTGCGCGAGAGTTGGCAATCGAACTCGGTGCCGATGTCGGTGCCGCCGCGCTCGGCTTCGAACTGATGGTAGAAGGCGAGCAACGTGATCGCGGCAGGCAGCGTGGCGTTGGCTTTCACGTAGGTGTCGCGCAGTCCGGTGGCGGGAGTCGCGAGGAAGAGATCGGCCCAGCCGTTGAAGGCGTGGAGGGTGGCGAGCGGGGTTTTGAAACCCACGTTGTTGTTTGAGCCGAGGCGTTCCTGGCCGAGAGAAACGCCGGCGGATTTTCCGGCGAGGCCGGCTTCGAGCGTGGCGTAGGTGGTGGAGTAGTTCAGCGCGCTGGAGCCGTAGGCGGATTGCGTGGCGAGTTCGGCACGGTAGGTGAGCTTGAGTGGGACGGAAAGTTTTTGCGCCCCGGCAAAACTGGCTCCGTAGGTCGCGCAGGAATTGGCGGCGGAGTTCTTGAAATCGAGGAGATAGGCGTAAGCGGTGAGCGTGCCGGCAGTGAAACCGGTGTGGCTGATGTTGAGGAGATGTGAGTTGGAGTCCCAGCGGCCTTGGGCGTGACGGCGGGAAAACACGCGGTTGACTTGATCGAGGTAGGCGTAGGTGAGGGTGGTTTGGTCGATGGATTTGTCCTGCACGACCACCGCGTCGAAGGTCTGCATGTTTTGGCGCCAACCGACGTCGCCGATGAAACGGGCGTTGTCGAGCACGAGGCGTTGGCGACCGATCGTGAGCGAGGAGTGGGCGTTTTTTCCGGTCAGATAAATCTGGTTGAGCTCGGTGGTTTCGGGATCGGCGACCACGGCGTGAGTAGCCCCGGCGGGATTCAAGCCGGATTGGTTGTAGGCATCGCCGTCGAGGGCGACGAGATTTTCTCCTTCAAGCATGACGCTCCAGCCGTAAAGCGGTGCGGTAGTAAAGCCGAGACGCGTGCGCAGCGTGAGTGCATTGGCGTCGAGCAGGCCGGTTTGCTCGACGTTCTCGTAGCGCAACCGGGCGTTGAGCGAGATTTTGCCTTGAGAAAAAGCCTCCTTGAGGTTCGTCGGTTCGGCGGGCTTGGCCGGTTCGGCGGCGGCCAGCAGGCTGGCCGAGATAAGGAAGAGGGCAGTGGCGGTGAGGCAGGATGCTTTCATGACGGTGGTGTAGGGTCGGTTTGCAGAATACAGCATGGCGGGGTGTGGCGCCTTGATGCGGATCAAGAGAGTTGGCCGTCTCAGCCGGAGATCATTCAGTGGGCGGGCGTCGGTTTCCACGCCGACGCGCTCTCGCCGATGTGGATCAGCCTTCGCCCGGGCTACCGCTCTCGCCGAGGCTTTGGCGGACAAGACGGCCCGACAAAAATCGTCGACGGCCTTTCAGTTTGCTTGGGCTCATTCAGTAATACGCGTCCGTCTCGTTCCGTCTGCGGTGAGTCTTGCCGGCAAACCGTGCGCAGGCCTCGCCAAGATGCGCCGAGTCCGGGGGGGGCTTATGCTTTATCGTAGGCCTGTTGCAGGCTTGGGCCTCGAACTGATGCCGGTTAACCGGCGCCGGGGAGAGTCAACCGGCCGGCAACAGGAGTTTTTCTCTATGATCAAGCCTGTCGTCTTCAACAACACGGTCCTGCGCGATGGCCACCAGTCTCTGGCGGCCACTCGGATGACCACACCCCAAATGCTGCCGGTCGCCGGCCGACTCGATAACCTGGGCTTCGGTGCCTTGGAAACCTGGGGCGGTGCGACTATCGATGCGTGCCTGCGCTATCTGGGGGAAAATCCGTTCGCCCGTCTCGACCAACTCAAGATCGCCGCACCACGCACGCCGCACATGATGCTGTTGCGCGGCCAAAACATCGTGCAGTACACGAGTTTTCCTGACGATGTCGTGGAGGCTTTCATCCGCTGTTCCGCCCGGCATGGCATGGATATTTTCCGGATTTTCGATGCACTGAATGATGCCCGCAACCTGCGCACCGCCGTCCGCACCGTGAAGGCCGAGGGCAAGCACGCGCAGGGTGCCATCTGTTATACGACCAGCCCGGTCCACACTCCGGAGAAACTGGCGGCTTTTGCCGACGAACTTGCCGAATTAGAGTGCGACTCGATTTGCATCAAGGACATGGCCGGCATCCTCGCGCCGCAAGTCGCGTACGATCTCGTGAAGGCCATCAAGCAGCGCCACAAGCTCCCCGTCATTGTCCATAGCCACGACACCGCTGGCTTCGCGCTCGCTTCCTATCTCGCGGCCATCGAAGCGGGAGCTGATACCGTCGATACGTCCATCGCGCCATTTGCCAATGGCACTGGTCAGCCCGACACGGTCCGCATGTTGGCCGCCATGGCCGGCAATCCCCGCGCGCCCCACTACGACACGAAGGAATTGCTGGAGTTGAGAAAATATTTCGAAGTCGTGGCCAAGCAACTGGCCAAATTCATGAGTCCGGCCAATGATCGCGTGGACAGCGATACGATCAACTACCAGGTGCCGGGTGGCATGCTCAGTAATTTCCGCACGCAGTTGACCGAGATGAAAATGGAATCGAAATTCAACGAGGTGATGGCCGAGGTGCCCGTGGTTCGTGAGGCCTTGGGTTGGATTCCGCTCGTGACGCCCACGTCGCAAATCGTCGGCACGCAGGCCATGCTCAATGTGAAGTTTGGCCGGTGGAAAAATCTCGCCCAAGCCACCATCGATATCGCGCTCGGAAAATTCGGCCGTCCTCCCGGCGTCATTAATTCCGAGTTGCAAGCGCTGGCGCTCAAGCAATCCGGCCAGGAGCTCGTCACGGGTCGCCCGGCGGATTTGCTGGCACCGCGGATGGTTAAATTGCGCGAAGACATCGCGGCGAAAAACATTCCCGTCTCGGATGAGAACGCGGTGCTCTTCGCGATGTTCCCGCGCGAAACCGAGGCGGTCTATCAACCCATGGTGCCGGCGGGGCCCGCGCCAGTTCCCGCACCGGCGCCCTCACCGGTTGTGACTATTACTCCGGTGCCAGCGGCGCAGCCTGTGACGCGTGCCTCCGCTAATTCGGTTGGCACGTCCGCAAGATACGCCATCACGGTCAATGCGCGTCGCTACGAAACCCTCGTCGAAGAACTAAGCTGAACTGCCATGAGTAATCCCACCACCCAAACTCTTTTCGCCGATTTTCCGGCCGCCACTGACGCCGCTTGGCGCCAAGCCGCCGAGGAAGGACTCGCCGGAGCACCCTTCGATAAAAAACTGATCACCCGGACGCCCGAAGGCATCGACCTTCAGCCGATTTATTCGCGCGCGGACGGCGAGAAGTTATCGCTCCCGGAAGCATGGCCCGGCCTCGCGCCGTATGTGCGCGGCGGTGATGCCTTGGGCAGTCGCGCCACCGGTTGGTATATTTGCCAGGAGCCGGCCAGTCGCACTCGCGCCGAATTTAACGCCGCGCTGAAGAGCGCGCTCCATCTCGGACAAAATGCCGTTAGTCTTCCGTTGAACAACGCGACGCGGCTTGGGCTCGAGCCGGCTTCCGCGTCCGCTGCGGATGGCGCAGATCGCGGTTTATCGCTCACCACCGTCGAGGAGGTTGATCAGGTTCTGCAAGGAGTGGATCTCGCCGCCGCCCCGCTTTTTGTCTCCGCCGGTCTCGCCGCGCTCCCGATCACCCAGCTCGTTACCGCCTGGTTGACCAAGCAAGGGCGGCCGATCGGGGAATTAAACGGCGCGATTTTGGCCGATCCGATTGCCGAATGGCTGCGGCGCGGTCAGTTGCCTGTCAGCTTGGAGAAAACTTACGACGACTTCGCGCTGCTCACGCAATGGGTGGTCAAAGATAAACTCCCTCTGCGGACCATCGGCATCGAGGCTGGGCTCTGGGCCGAAGCCGGCGGGAATGCCGTGCAGGAACTGGCCTTCGGGCTGGCGACGGGCGTCGAGTATTTGCAGGCGTTGCATCGCCGGAAAATTGCCGCCGACGAAGCGGGTCCGCGTTTTCTCTTCAGCTATTCGCTCGGTTCACACTTCTTCATGGAGATCGCGAAACTCCGCGCCGCCCGGTTGCTCTGGGCGCGCGCGATCGAAATTGCCGGTGGCGGCGCAGCGGCGCAACGCCTCGTCTGCCACGGACGCACCACGCGGTGGAACAAGACCGTGCTCGATCAGCACGTGAATCTCCTTCGCACGACTACCGAAGCTTTCGCTGGCGTCGTGGGCGGATGCTCCGGCTTGCAGGTGGGCGCGTTCGATGAATGCCACCGCACGCCTGACGATTTTTCGCAGCGCCTCGCGCGCAATATCCAGATCATCCTCGCCGAAGAATGTCAGCTCGGCCGCGTGGTTGATCCCGCCGGTGGCTCGTGGTATGTCGAGACACTCACTCGCCAACTCGCCGAAAAAGCCTGGACGCTGTTTCAAGAAATCGTGCGCCAAGGCGGCATGGCCGCGGCGATCAAGGCAGGATATCCGCAATCGCTCGTGGAGAAAACGGCGAACGAACGTGTGGCTGCCGTGGAATCACGTCGCGATGGCGTCATCGGCACCAACCTGCATCCCAACTTGAAAGAAAAACTCACGGCGAGGGAAACGGGTGCGAGTTCCTCCGACCTCGTCCAGTCGCCGGCCAAGGAGTCAACCGCGGGCTGCCCGTCGATCAAGCGAGTGCAGCCGCGGCGCCGCGCCGAGCCCTTCGAGGCGCTGCGCCGTCGCGCGGAAGCCTGTCTCGCGAAAACCGGCGCTCGGCCCAAGGTTTTCCTTGCGACGATGGGGCCGCGCAAGCAATTCGCCGCCCGCGCGGAATTTTCCTCGGGCTTTTTTGGCGCCGGTGGCTTCGAGACGATGCCTCACAAAGGTTTCGAAACCCCGGAGGCGGCCGCCGAAGCCGCGATTAAATCCGGTGCCCCCATTGTCGTCATCTGTTCGACGGACGAAACATATCCCGCGCTCGTGCCGCCACTGGCGCAGGCGCTCAAGGTGGCGGCTAAACCACCGCTCATTATCCTCGCCGGCCTGCCGGCGACACCGGAACTACAACAGCAGTTTAAATCTGCCGGCGTGGATGAATTCATCCACGTGCGCGCCAATTGCGCCAAACTGCTCTCCGCCCTGCAAGACAAGCTTGGTCTCTAATCGAAATCCTGTTCATGAATTTTCCCGACTACACCAATTTCCCGCTTACCTCCCCGGCGCAAACCGCCAGCACCGAAGCCGACTGGCTGGCCGCTGCGCGCGCCGCCGATGGCGGCCCCGATGCGCTGGGCAACTGGCAGACGATCGAACAGATTCCGGTCAAGCCCGTCTACGGCCCGGCTGATCTGCGCGACGTGGAGCATCTCGGTTTCACTGCTGGTCTCGCGCCGTTTTTGCGCGGACCCTACGCGACGATGTATGTGCTCAAGCCCTGGACGATCCGCCAATACGCCGGGTTCTCCACCGCCACGGAGTCCAACGCTTTCTATAAACGCAATCTCGCGGCCGGCCAGATGGGGCTTTCGGTGGCCTTCGATCTTGCGACGCATCGCGGCTACGACAGCGATCATCCGCGCGTCGTGGGCGATGTCGGCAAGGCGGGTGTGGCCGTGGACTCCGTCCTCGACATGCAGGCGCTCTTCGCCGGCATCCCGCTTGATCGCATCAGTGTTTCGATGACGATGAACGGTGCGGTGTTGCCCGTGCTCGCGTTCTACATCGTGGCGGCCATCGAGCAGGGCGCGAAACTCGAGAATCTCGCCGGCACGATTCAAAACGATATTCTCAAGGAGTACATGGTGCGGAACACCTACATTTATCCGCCCACTCCCTCGATAAAGATCATCGCGGATATCTTCGAGTACACCTCGAAGAACATGCCGAAGTTCAACTCCATCTCGATCTCCGGTTATCACATGCAGGAAGCAGGAGCGACGGCCGATCTCGAACTCGCTTACACGCTCGCCGACGGTTTGGAATATCTGCGCACCGGTTTGAAAGCGGGAATCGATATCGATGCCTTCGCGCCACGGCTCTCCTTCTTCTGGGCGCAGGGAAAAAACCTGTTCATGGAAGTCGCCAAGATGCGCGCGGGCCGGTTGCTCTGGTCGAAACTCGTGAAGCAGTTCAATCCGAAGAATCCGAAGTCGATGGCGTTGCGCACGCATTCGCAGACCTCGGGTTGGTCGCTCACCGAGCAGGACCCGTACAACAACGTCGCTCGCACTTGCATCGAGGCGATGGCCGCGACGCTTGGGCACACGCAGAGTCTGCACACCAACTCACTCGACGAAGCCATCGCGTTGCCCACGGATTTCTCCGCCCGCATCGCGCGCAACACCCAGCTATTTCTCCAAGCCGAGACCGGTATTTGCAACGTCGTCGATCCGTGGGGCGGCAGCTATTATGTCGAACGGCTCACGCACGAGCTGGTTCAGAAAGCATGGGCACACATCGCAGAAGTGGAGAAACTCGGCGGCATGGCGAAGGCCATTGAGACCGGGTTGCCCAAACTGCGCATCGAGGAAGCCGCCGCTCGCCGGCAGGCCATGATCGATTCCGGTCAGGAAACCATCGTCGGCGTGAACAAGTACAAGTTGGAGAAAGAAGCGCCGATGGAAATTCTCGAGGTGGATAATACCGCCGTGCGCATTGCGCAGATCAAGCAACTGCAGGAACTCAAAGCCGCCCGCGATAACACGGTCGTCCAACAATGTCTCGCGGCCATCACCGCGGCCGCCAAGAGCGGGGAGGGCAATCTGCTCGCGCTGAGTATCGATGCCGCGCGTGCTCGGGCTACGCTCGGGGAAATCTCCGATGCATTGGAGGCGGTGTACGGCCGCTACAAGGCACAGATCCGCACAGTCGCCGGGGTTTATAATCGCACCTACGCCACCGGTAAATCCGAGGTGGGCCGTGTGCGCGCGCTGGCCGATGCTTTCGCCGAACGCGAAGGCCGGCGGCCGCGCATCCTTATCGCCAAGCTCGGCCAGGATGGCCATGACCGCGGGGCGAAGGTGGTCGCCACGGCGATGGCCGACATGGGGTTCGACGTGGATATCGGGGCGCTCTTCCAGACTCCGGCCGAAGCGGCGCGCGATGCCGTGGAAAACGACGTACATATCGTCGCCATGAGTTCACTCGCGGCCGGACACAAAACCCTTCTGCCCCAACTCGTGGAAGAACTGAAAAGCCGTGGTCGCGATGATATTCTCGTGGTGGTTGGTGGGGTGATCCCCGCGCAGGATTATGCTTTCCTCTACGAGCACGGAGCTGCTGCGGTCTTCGGACCTGGCACGCCGATCCCGCAATCCGCCGCGATTTTGCTCGAGAAACTCGGCCAACCCCAAGGGAAAACCGTTGGCTGAGCTACATAACTTCCACGTTCCATCCACGCGTTATGTCTGCGGAGCAAATTGATTTTTGTCGGAGCCTGCTTGCAGGCTCCACTATTTCGATTCGAACGGTCGGTAGCGCGCTGGCCGCGCTACGTGGCGAGGCAAGCTCGCAACCTACGGGGACGATGGACAACAACCATGCCTTGGGTTCTGCCCTTTCGATTCGAACGGTAGGTAGCGCGCTGGCCGCGCTATTCTGCTGGCCAGCAGAACGAGGCAAGCTCGCCACCTACGGGACACTTCAATTCAACCAAGGCATCGTCCGAAAGGTGGAACCCGACCTCCGGTCGGTTGCTTGGACTCCAGCAGAGAAAAACGCGCCCGGCTTGTCCCTCGTCGCTTTGGCGAAGTCGGAAGATCGCGTTCCACCTTTTCGACGCCATAATTCCCCCACAGCCCGATGACCCCTCCACCTTTCACGCGCCCCGAGTGGGTGCCCGACAATGCCGGGGCAGAATTCACGACGAAGGTGGTGCCCGGTACCGCGCCGCTCGTGCCCGATCGCACTCCGGTCAAACGCCGCCGTGCAGACGACACCACTGCATTAGCTGCGGCCATCCGTGCGGGTGATCGCGGGGCCTTGGCGCGGGGCATCACTTTGATCGAAAGTCGGGCGACGGCGCATCGCGTCGCTGCGGATACGTTGCTCAATCTGCTCACGCCGTACGCGGGCGGCGCGATGCGGGTGGGAATCACCGGCGCACCGGGCGCAGGGAAAAGTACTTTCATCGACGCGTTGGGCGCGCAGCTTTGCGACGCGGGTCATCGGGTGGCGGTATTGTCCGTGGACCCGAGCAGTCCGATTACGCATGGCAGTATTTTGGGTGATAAGACCCGGATGGAAAATTTGTCGCGTAAGGCGGACGCATTCATCCGGCCCTCGCCGAGCGGTGGCGAACTCGGCGGCGTGGCGCGGCGCACCCGCGAATGCATCGTGCTGTGCGAGGCCGCGGGTTTTGACATCGTGCTGGTGGAAACCGTCGGCGTGGGCCAGAGCGAGGTGTTGGTGCGCGGGATGGTGGATTGTTTTCTCGTGCTGTTGCTCGCAGGTGCCGGTGACGAGCTGCAGGGAATCAAGAAAGGGATTCTGGAACTCGCGGATATTCTCGCCGTGAACAAAGCCGATGGCGACAACCGCGAACGCGCTGAGTCCGCGCGACGGGAATTCAGCCGCGCCCTCCATTATCTCGCGGCGCCCAAGGAAGCCTGGCAGCCGCAAGTGCTCGCGTGTTCGGCAGTGACAGGCGAGGGCGTCGCCGCCGTGTGGCAGATGGTGGAAAAGTTTTTCGAGAACAGCCGGCAGGTCGGCACCTTCAAGGTGCGGCGCCAGGAGCAAGCGCTGGCGTGGCTGCATGCCCTCGTGAGCGAAGGCCTGCGCGAGGCCTATGAGGCGCAACGTGGTTTGGTGGCATTGCGCCAGGAATTGGAATTGCAAGTAGGAGCCGGGCTCGTGCCGGCACCGGTCGCCGCGCGACAACTGCTCGCGGCGGCGGGGTTTGTGGTGCCGAAGTGAAGTTGTTAAGACTCGCGGATTAGGCGCACATGATCGTTCCATGGCAGGTAGCGCGCTGGTCGCGCGACGTTGCGAGGCAAGCTCGCAACCTACCGGCTGAGTTCCGCGGTGGGCGTCGGTTTCCATAGCGACGCATAGCGCCGATGGGGAAATCGGCGACCACCTCAGGCATTTCGATCAGACGAATAATGCTCCGTGGAAGCGCAGGGTTTGCCAAAATCTGACCAGCGGTGACCACTGACTTTCCTTATACTAGAAAAATCAAACCATAGATTATCTTATGATCACTGCCATCGACCACCTCGGTATCGCCGTTCGCTCACTCGACGAAGCGATCCCGCTTTATGAAAAAGCACTGGGCCTCACCTGCTTGGGTCGCGAAGAAGTCGCCTCGCAGCGAGTGAAGACGGCGTTCTTCGACGCGGGCGGCGTGCATCTCGAATTGCTGGAGCCGACCTCGCCCGACAGCCCGATCGCCAAGTTCCTCGCCGAGAAAGGCGAAGGCGTGCATCATGTCGCGTTTCGCACGGATGACATCACGGCCCAACTCAAGCAGGCGGCCGGAGCTGGAGTCAGATTGATTCATGAGACTCCTTTCGAAGGCGCGGCCGGGAAACTCGTCGCTTTTCTTCACCCGAAATCCACGCGCGGAGTCCTCACGGAATTCTGCGCGGTCAAGCCCGGCACCACCAGCGCCCACTAAGCCGAAAGGGAAACAACCACCATGGCCATCGCTCCAATTTTTCTGGAAAAACTCGCTGAACGGCGCCGCATCGCGCTCGCCGCCGGCGGAAAAGACAAACTCGCTGCCCGCAAAGCGAAAGGCATCATGAGCGCGCGCGAGAGGTTACTCGCGCTTTTTGATCCCAACACTTTTTCTGAATGGGGCATGCATGCCGACCATGATTGCCACGGTTTCGGTCTCGAGGACAAGACGTTCCCTGGTGATGGGGTGGTCACGGGTATTGGTTACGTCGCGGGTCGGCCCGTCGCCGCGTTCAGTCAGGATTTCACCGTTTGCGGTGGATCGTTGGGACGGATTCACTCGAAGAAAATCTGTGACCTGATGGACTACGCGATGAAATCAGGCATGCCGATCCTCGGCATCAACGACTCGGGCGGCGCCCGCATTCAGGAGGGCGATGATTCACTCAGCGGTTACGGCCAGGTGTTTTTTCGCAATGTGCTCGCGTCCGGACTTGTGCCACAGGTCTCGATCATCGCCGGTCCATGTGCGGGTGGCGCGGCCTACAGTCCGGCACTCACCGATTTCGTTATCATGACGAAGAAGAACGCCAATATGTTTATCTGCGGACCTGAAGTCATCAAGGCAGCCACCGGACAGACCGTGACCATGGATGAGGTGGGCAGCGCCATGGTGCATGCCTCGGTGAATGGCAATGTGCACTTCCTCGCCGAGGACGATGCGCATGCGTTGGAGATCGCCCGCAAGCTTTTCTCCTACTTGCCGACGAATAATATCATGGATCCGCCGCATCGGCCGACCCCCAAGCTCGATCTGGCGCCGGACAAAGGCATCAATGAACTGATTCCTGCTGATGCGAAATCCGCCTTCGACGTTCATCCACTCATCAAGCGACTGCTCGATGACGGTGACTTTTTCGAGGTGCACCAACTATTCGCGAAAAATATCGTGGTCGGTTTCGGGCGCATCTGTGGCCTCGTCGTCGGCCTCGTGGCGAATCAACCCGCCGTGAAGGCCGGCACGCTTGACATCGATTCATCGGATAAAGCCGCGCGCTTCATCCGCACCTGTAATGTCTACAACATCCCGCTGGTTACGCTCGTGGATATTCCGGGCTTCATGCCCGGACTCGCCCAGGAACGCGGTGGTATTATCCGTCACGGGGCCAAGATGCTCTTCGCCTACGCGGCCGCTACCGTGCCAAAGATCACCGTCATCATGCGCAAAGCTTACGGCGGGGCTTACCTTGCCATGTGCAGCGCCGACATGGGCGCCGATGTCGTCTATGCTTGGCCCACGGCGGAGATTGCAGTGATGGGGGCCGATGGGGCGGTAAAAGTTCTCTTCAAAAAAGAAATTGCCGCCGCCGCCGATCCGAAGGCGAAGGAAGCCGAGTACGTCGCGGACTATAAAGAAAAATTCTGCTCACCCTTTGCCGCCGCGCGCAAGGGCATGATCACCGATGTCATCGATCCGGCTCAGACACGCGGCATCCTTGCGATGGCCTTGCGCAGCACGCTCTCGAAACGTGAGACCCGTCCACCAAAGAAACACGGCAACATGCCGCTCTAAGCCATGCCCACCACCGCATCCCCTGTTCAGTCCCCAGAGCTCGCCCCCGAAATCGCCGCCGCCATTGCGGCCGCAGTGCACTTCACACTGGGTTCGGCCGCCAAAGTGACATCAGTCACCCTGCAGGCCGAACCCGTCAGGGTGGACGCTCCCTCGGCTATTTGGTCTCTTGAAGGCCGCCGGCAGATTTATTCCTCGCATCGCGTGCGCTGAACCGGGTGCTCAATCGTCTGTCAGCAATTCACTAATCATTTTATTTTCTCATGAAAAACCTTCGTATTACCGTCGACGGAAAAATCTTCAACGTGACCGTCGAAATGCTCGACGAACCGGCTGGTGCGGCCCAACCCAAACAACCGGCTGCACCTGCGACCCCCGTCGTACCAGCTCCGGTGGTCGCCCCCGCTGCGGTGACCGAACCGTCACCGGTGGCCGTGGTCAAATCTGCCGCTGGCCCCGGCGACGTTCCCAGTCCGTTGACTGGAAAAATTGTCTCGATCGAAGTGACGGTTGGACAGGTAGTCGCCGAGGGCGATAAAATCGCGACGATCGAAGCCATGAAGATGAACACCTACGTATTCGCCCCCAAGGCGGGCAAAGTGATGTCGATCGTCGCTGCCGCCGGAACCTCTATCGAGGAAGGCAGCACGCTGCTCGTGATCGAATAACTCGGAGGATTAGCGTCCCGTCTGTTTGGTGGAACCCAGCCTTCGGCTGGGTTTGCTTGGGCTCCAGCAGGGAAAACCGCGCTTTCGCCGATGGCTCAAGCACGGCTACAAAACCGATAGGTGACCTTGTGCTGCGGTGTAGCCGTGTTGGAGTGAAACGACAATGCGGTGAGTATCGCGTTTCGCCGCCGACTCATTCACGGCTACAAAACCGCGCCCGCTGCGCTGTAGGTAGCGCGCTTGCCGCGCTATTCTGCTGGCCAGCAGAACGAGGCCAGCTCGCAACCTGCGGGGATACTTCACTTCAACCAAGCCCTCGTTCGAAAGGTGGAACCCGGCCTCTGGACAACTGCCGTTGAGTTAAATTTCGGATGTACCGTCAAAACGGATTCGCCTAAACCCAATTATCAATTGCTTTTTGCCTTGGTCGGGCCGCCCCTTGTGGGCGTGCCGACTTCGCGCATTTCGGCACGGCAACAAGGGCCGGCTCTACGGCAGATTCAGTCTGAACTCAACGGCAGTGAGCCTCCGGCTGGGTTTACTAGAGCCTGCTACAGGGCACAATTCTTCCGCTCGACGTTAGTCTGCAGAAGCACACATGCTGAGTGTGCTGATTCCTCATGATGCCATCACCCAATATTAATCCCGTCTGGTCGGTCCAACACCACGCGGTGGTGACGACGACGCAAGCACTCGCTCGATTACTGCCGGCGTGGTCGGCGGTCACGGCCGATGAACAGACGGCGGGACGTGGCCAGCGCGAAAGGAGTTTTGTGTCGGACCCGGGCGGACTTTATCTCACCGCCGTGTTGCCGTATACCGGCGATCCGGTGGCGTCGCGTGGTTTTGCGCTGGCGGTGGGTTGGGCAGTGCGCGCGACCCTGCGTCGGGCCGGCGTAGTCGATGTGCGCCTGCGCTGGCCCAACGATCTGATGATCGGTACGCGCAAAGTCGGAGGGATTCTCGTCGAACAAGGAGAGAAAAACACACTGCTCGTCGGACTTGGCCTGAATATTTCCAACCAACCGTGGCGCGCCGATCCGACGCTCAGCGAAATCGCCGGCCGCTTGGTGGATATGCGCGGCGGTGAGGCGTTGCCTGATCACGCGGAACTGGCGACGCGGTTGCTGCGGGCGATCGCGCGTGCTCATTTGATTTTCGCGCATAAACGGCTGGCGGGATTAACCCCGATCTTGAATCGGTGCTGGGGCCCGCCGCGGAGAGTGCGCCTGGAACTGGCGACGGCCGACAGTACCGCTGAACTTGAAGGAGATTTTCTCGGCATCGAGCCCAGTGGAAGCATCGTGCTAGGCACGGACAACGGCGCACGCATCGAAGTACCCGAGCATCACATCAAGCGGCTCCATGAAGTGGTGCCCGCTCAATAGGGAAATCGTGAGGCGGGCGAGGGAGTGGTGTTGAGGGACATGGAGGATTTTCGATTCTGGATTTTAAAACGGGCAAACGGAAAGCAGTGCGCGAATGGGCAATCTGAAATCCGAAATCCGCATGAGGTGTGTCACAAGTTCATTGTCAGCTGCGGAAGACGCCGGGAGCGCGCAGGGTGTCACCCGGATTATTCGGCAAACGAGTCTGAGTTTTGTATTATGTACTTACCGAGCAATTCGATTGGAGTTGGATACAACGCGCCCTATCTATCGTCAAGATCATCGAATCTCTTCTGCGTGTATCCTTTCTCAAACTGTTTTTGCCACCACCATTTCGATTTTTTCATCAGCCAGCTTTGTGCATACGAATATGACTTCACTCTTTCAATGGCTTCGGAAATCACGGGATATGCGTCCGACCCCTGTAGACGGAAAGGTCATCCCGTAGATCGTTTATTGTTAGCGCCTGCGAATTCCAAAAATATTGGTGAAACCCTCCATTGCCTATTTCGCCATCCAGATAAACGAGGCTGACTCGATAGCGCTGAGGCCTCGTAAGGCGTTTGAGGATTTCATGTCATAAAGGAATTCAATGCGCCTATGGACTCGATGAACTAAATCGGGTGCAGGTGTATTTGGGATTTCAGATAAACTAACTAGTTAGGTTTTCTTTAATGCATCCGCTTCCATTTGCCTGCGCAGCTTAGCGCCCGTTTCTCGTGCCAGTTGTCGAGCGTATGCTTTCGCCCGTTCAAATTCCTCTTTATTCATTGTTAAAGCATAAAATCAGCGGACCAATATTAAATTTAAGGTTACTTCGTGCCTGCTTTCGGCACGAGGGTTTTCAGGTAGGCGAGAATGCTGGGGATGGCTTCGACCATTTCGTCGCGGCAGGCTTCGTAGACTTTGAGCGAACTGCCGTAGGGATCGCTGATTTCCTTGTGCGTCGCCTTGGGCACGAACTCGCGGAAGAGGTGGAGATACTTCGGGACCGGTGCGGCTTGCACTTCGATCATCGCCTTGTGCGAATCCGTCATCACGAGCACGCAGAGGGCTTGATCGAGCAACTGTTGGGTGAGCGGGGTGGAACGATGGCCGGCGATGTCGATGCCCACGCGCTTGAGGGCGAAAACGGAATGCTCCGAGGCGAGTTCACCGGTGCGTGCGGCGACGCCGGCCGAAATCACTTTCAGGTTTTTCAGCGGGGCCGGTTGTCCGGCCAAAGCGTGGGCGAGGAGGCCCTGACCCATCGGGCTGCGGCAAATATTCGCGGTGCAGACGATGATGATGGGACCGGGTTCACGCATGGAATGGCGCTAAGTTGTCAGCTTTGTGCGGGAAGCTAAAGGCAGAAAGAGACCAAAAGCAAAAAATGGTGGCCGAGTCTAAAATATTGGCAGAGGGAGAAGGAGGGTAACGGAAATTTTCCGAGGTTGGTTTTGTAGGGTCGGCCCTCGCGGCCGGACCGCCACACACGGCGCGCCCGCAAGGGGCGGCCCTACATTCAAACATTAAGGCAAGCCCGCGGATCGACGCGAATGAACGCGAATTATGGAGTGCCTCAGGGTTGACCTTTGGGCTTCAGCGCGAGCAACGCCCGGTGGACATGGATGGCGCGTTGGAGGACGCGGTCGATCAATGGTTCGACTTTGCTGGCCACAGGAGGTTCGGCGGGTTTGGCGTTTGCGCTCATCGCCTTTTCTGCGTCGATTGGTTTGGCGGTGGGATCGGGGCCGGGCGGCGGGGCGGCGTTGAGGTTTCCGCTGGTGAATTCTTTCATCAAGACCGACTCGTCATAGCGCTCTTTGACGATTTTTCCTGAGGTGAGACGGTCCAGTGTCTGCCCGGACTCGAGGGCTTCGTAGGCGAGGCGATCAGTCGCGGCGGGTTGATCGATGATGACTTGGGGGGTGGGAATAGACTCCTTGACGCCGAGCGTGAGGCCTTTGTTGGCGATCGTCATGAGCGATTCGGCGAGCTCGCGCGGCGTGGCGGGGCTGACGAGAATGAAGACTGGCTGCTTGGACTCGCGGGCGGCAAGAGCGGTGCGAAGGGGTTCGGCGGATTCAGCGGTGGCACGACGCAGATCGAGGACGAGGAACTCGCGTTCGCGGATGGCAGTGGCCAGATCTTTAGCCGAGTCGTCGAGGGCGTGGACGCGGAGGTAGGCGAGGCCTTCGCCGAGATCGGTCAGCTCGGTGGCGTGGGAGGAAGAGCTTAGAGCTGAGAGTTGAGCGCTGAGAGCCAGAATAAGGAACAGATGGCGGAGTGGTCGCATGGTGCTATTTTCGGTTGAGTTGGCGGGCACCGATGTCGCGGCGGTAGTACTTGGAGGCGCATTCGATTTTTTCGCAAACGGCGTAGGCGCGGTCGGCGGCTTCGCGGAGTGTGGGCGCGAGTGCGGTGACGCCGAGGACGCGGCCGCCGTTGGTCACGATTTGGCCGACTGGATTCTTCGCGGTGCCGGCGTGGTAGATTGTGGTTGAGGGAGGCAAGGAGTTGGGAGAGGGAAAAGTAATGACGTCGCCTTTCGGGAATTTTTCCGGATAGCCTTGGGCGGCGATCACGACGCAGAGTGCGTAATCTGGTTTCACGGCGAGTTGAAAACCGGCGAGCTGGCGTTGGGTCGCGGCCCAGAGGAGGGTGAGCAAATCGGTCTGGAGGCGTGGGAGCACGACCTGCGTCTCAGGATCGCCGAAGCGGGCGTTAAACTCGATGACGCTCGGGCCGGTGGGCGTGAGCATGATGCCGATGAAGAGCGTGCCGCAGTAATCCATGCCGTCGGCGGCGATGGCGTTGACGGAGGGGCGGACGATTTCGTTTTCGATGCGCGTGAGCAGCGCGGGCGTAACGACCTCGGCGGGCGAGTAAGTGCCCATGCCGCCGGTGTTGGGACCGGTGTCGCCGTCGCCGATGCGTTTGTGATCTTGCGACGTCGGCAAGATGACGAAGTCGCGGCCCGAGACGACGACGAGAATGGAAGTCTCTTCGCCGTAGAGGCAGTCCTCGATGAGAATTTGGCTGCCGGCGGAACCGAATTTATTGCCCGCGAGCATGTCGTGCACGGCGGCTTCGGCTTCGGGCATCGTCTGGGCGACGACGACACCTTTGCCGGCCGCGAGGCCATCGGCTTTGATTACGATGGGGGCCGATTTCTTTTTGAGATAGTCGAGGGCGGGTTCGACGGCGGTGAAAATCCCGGCGGCGGCGCTCGGGATTTTATATTTGAGCAGCAGTTGCTTGGTGAAAATCTTGGAAGCTTCCAGCCGGGCCCCGGCGGCTTGCGGACCGTAGACGGGAATCCCGGCGGCGATGAGCCGATCGGCGAGCCCGAGCGAGAGCGGCACTTCGGGACCGACGACGACGAATTTAATTTTCTCCTGCTGCGCGAGCGCGACGAGGCCGGCGATGTTGTCAGCGGCGACCGGGAAACAGGTCACGTCTTGCGCGATGCCCGCATTGCCCGGGGCGCAGATGATGCGCGGCTTGGCCGGGCTGAGTGCCAATGCTTTCACGAGCGCGTGTTCGCGCCCGCCGGAGCCGACGACGAGGAGGGAGGAAGGGAGTTTATTTTTAACCACGGATGATACAGAGGGACACGGATAAAGCCCGAGGTAAAGCCGAGTTTGGGGGGATTGAATCTGATCGGTTTTAACCGCGAATGGGATTCATCAAGGAACGAATCCTTGGAAGTGTGGCTGCGACTGATCATCTCCGCCAGTTGGTTCCGGGGTGCCTGCTGATCGCAGGCGGAATATGCGGTCTGCGATCAGTAGACCCCTTGATCCAACATCGGAGCAGATTAGGCGGAGGGGAGCCGCCACGTCTCGCACTTTGGCGAAACTGATTTGGGGTTACCTTGTTGGTCGGATTGGGGAGGATAGGCGACGCCGGCAAGAACGAGGAAGAGTGAAGCAATGCGGGACAAGAAGATAGCGGATGAACGGTAAGATGCGAGAGACGCTCACAGCACCTTCAGCGTTTTGCGGTAGAATTTTATGACTTCGTCGGGGTCGTCGGTGAAGAGGATGTAGTCGGCCATCCACGAGGGAGAACGCTTTTCCCGGATCATCGTGTTCACTTGCTTGCGGAGGTCGCCCCAGAATTTGGCGTTGAAGAAAACATACGGCACACGCGGGCGGATGCCGAGTTTGAGGTTGCAGAGTTCGATGCCGATTTCCTCGAGCGTGCCGACGCCACCGACATTGAAGATGCAAAAATCTGCGGCTTCGAACCATTTTTGGCGGAAGTGGCGCGACGTTTCTTGGAAGGTGTTGAAAAAATCCACGCCGAGTTCGGGGGGCTGGGCTTCGAGTTCGAGGAAGCAGGCCCCGGTGAGCGCGCCGTGGCCGCGGGCTTGCTCGGTGGCGAGGCGCATGACGCCGCCGCCGCCGCCGGTGAGCACGCCGAGGTTGGAGCCCATGAAGCTGGTGAGTTTGTCGACGAGACCGGAGATGCGGGCGGTGTCGGCGGCATCGAGGCCGAAGGCGGAGCCGTAGAAGGCGAGGATGGTGGATTCCTGAAATTTGCGGGCGATCTCCTCGCGGACAAAGAAGCCGTGGTCGCGTTTGTAGGTGTGGAGGTAGAGATCCTTGGTGGTTTCGTCGTACCAATAAACCTGGATGCCGATGGCGTGAAAGGTATCGAGCCGGGCGTGGGCGTTGCTGGAGAGAAAATAACCGTGGGTGCGCGAGGCGCGGCGAAAGATGAGGCGTTTCAACTTCACATCGCCAATGCGGGTCATGAGTTCGATGCCTTCGAGGAGATCGGGAAAGAAATCGACGATGAGGGTTTCGGCCTCCTCGGGGGCGGCGTCGAGGGCTTGGATCATGGTGCGGCTGCCGAGGGGACAGGCCTCCTGTTCAAATAATTTTTTCAGATCCTCGTCTTTGGCGCGGACGAGAATGGCGCGATTTTCCATCGTGGAGCTCTGGCCCCGGACGGTGATTTTGGTTTTGGGCCGGGCTTCCTTGGTGTCGCGGGCGGGTGATTCGTCGAGGCACTTGTAGAGATTTTGGGCGGTACCGAGCAGATGCTGGCGTTTTTTTGCGAGGACCTTGGCTTCGGGGTCGTCGTACGCCGGAGCGCGAAAAACTTCGACGGAGACCATGGGATTGACCACGGGATGTTCGCCGGTGTTGTAGATTTCCAGCATGATGTTCGTGCCGAAAGTTTTGATCGGATCAAGCAGGACGGCGCTGGTGTGCAGGCCGAAGTTGCCCTCGCCGGCGTTGAGCCGGACGTAGTGCTCTCGGAGATACATGGAGCAGCTTGTGAGCACGCCGGAATGCGGTGGGATGGTGAGTGGGCTGGCGTCGTGGCGGAGCTGGACCTTGTCGATAAAGGAGCGGCCGGCGTATCCGGAGACGATGTGCTCGAAGTTGAGGCGTTGGAGCCGGGAGCTGAGCGTGTAGCTGACTTGGTGCGGGGTGAAGAAGACGCGGCCACTGCTATCGATCGAAATGGTGTTGGGCAGTTTAAGCTGATTTTCCTGCAAGGCGGTCCACACTTCGGTGCTGGAAAGTTTGGCGGCGATGGGAGCGTAGAAAAGTCTTCCGGCCGGAATTCCCGGACGGATGAGCTTTTTCCAGTATCCGGTATTCGGGAAACTGCGGTCGAAGAGAAAAGCTTCGGCGTCGAGGACCAGGCGGTGGTTTTCGACGATGGGTGGGCCCTTGGTGATCATCTCGATGCCGATGCGGGCCAGCGAGCTGCGTTCGGTAAAATGGAGATCGGCGAGGCGGCTCTTGAGGAATTCCATCTCGGCCGGATTGCGGGGCCAGAAAGCGAGGGTGATGGCCAGCGTATCACTATTTTTCGTCTTAACCGTGAGGATTTGACCATCGGTGCTATGCCAGAATTGGTTTTCGTTCATGGGATTGAGCAGGGTGGGACGGGGACCGATGGCTGACAAGCCCGGGGTTACGGGTGTCGGATTGGTGAAAAGACGTGATTTTGCCACCTATGTGATTGATTTTTTCCAGAGGGGTGAACAACTTTTCGCCTTTTATCGGCACAATTACGCCCGGGCCGTTTCCCAATCGGGCTATACACTCCCAATGAAATTCATCACCACACTCACGGCAAGCGTTGTCGGCATGGGCCTGTTTGCCACCGCTTTTGCGGAAACCGCTCCCGCGAAAAATCCTATTAAATTTGAACTGCCCCAAGTGGGTAGCAGTGCCAGCCAGCCAGCGGCTGCGGCCCCTGCACTGGTGGCTCCGGCTGTGCCAGCAGTTAAATATACTCAGGCCCAGCTGATGGAAGCGTATGGTTTCTTGCAAGCCGCGCAGAGTCACTTGGCTGACCTGGAATTCACCGCTGCTGATGTTGATGCCATGGCACTCGGCATGAAAATGGCGCTGTCCAATGAAACGCCTCCGTTTGCCAATGACGGGAAGAATGTCACCGCGCAACTTCAAGAGGTTCTCGGGAAGAAGAAGATGACGCTCTTGGGTAAGATTCGTGATACGAATATCGCCGAGTCCGCGGTCTTTTTTGCGAAATTGAAGGATAATAAAGCCGTGCAGATCCTCCCCAGCGGACTGGGCATCGAAGTGATCAAGGCCGCCAATGGTGCGACCCCGAAGCTCGGCCAATTGGTGAAGTTCCACTTTACCCTGACCAACTTGGGTGGCCAGGTGATGCAGTCCACGGCGGGTCGTGATCCGGTGGAATCAATTATCAATGAAGGCTCGGACATGCCTGGGATGATTGAAGGCCTGCAAAAGATACCGGTCGGCGGCAAATATAAGCTCTATCTACCCTATCAAATTGCCTATGGCGAGCAGGGCGGCGAAGGCGTGCCACCAGCCTCGTCGTTGATCTTCGAGATCGAGGTGCTCGAGGTGAAGGATGCCCCCAAAGAGGTGGCTCCAGCCGGCAAGTAAGTTGATTTGATTTTTGTTTTTCAGCAACGCCCTCCGATTGGAGGGCGTTGTTTTTTAGTGCGCCCAGCAGGGCGCACTTGCTGGACAGTGAACCTGAAAACAAGCCATGTAAGTTTTTTGACCGCTCTGCAGAGAGAAGGTCTAGCCGATGGGTAACAGAGAGACCGCGAGGTCCGCGTGGGGAGGAAGCTCATGGCAAAGTGCTGGCCTGATAAACAAAACCGCACTGGCGCACCCATTGGATAAGCGGGCCAATATCCCTAAAGTCCAGACTCTGCCCGGACGGTGTGGATGTAATTCCAATTTGCGTTCAAGAGGAGACGATCACGGTTTTTGTAGGAACCTGCTTGGACGCGATATTTTCGGATCACGCCGACAGATCGCACGTGGAATTGCCTGCAAGCAGGCTCCCACAGCCAATCAAAAAGGATCAACTTGAGCGTGAAATAGATTAAACCAGCCGTTGAGGAATCGCCGGATGCGTGACCCTCACGTTCGGTGGTGTAGGAGCTGCGGAGGATGACCTCCCCGGCTCCCCGATCGAGGGTCTTGAGTGATTCTCGGCGGGCCCAGCCGCCGAGGCCAGAGCACTCGTCGCGGTCACGCGCTACCTCCAGAATCAAGCGGTTTGTGTGTGGGAAATTTTTAGTGGGCAGCGAACGAGTGCGGCAATGGCAAAGCGTGGGGGGCGGAGTTTTTCGGATCATAAGGATTTTCATTGCTCCAGGTGAGGCGGGCGGGAACATGGTTTCGAGCAAGCCGCTCGGTGTTTCACGGGCAGCCGGTGGTTTGCCGTCTACCCCGTACCCCGCCATGGACACTCGTATCGCCCTGTTTCAGAAAAAAGAAATCCGTAAAACCCTGCACGCTGACGAATGGTGGTTTGTCGTCGTGGATGTGGTCGCTGCGCTCACGGACTCGGCCAATCCGGCGAGCTACCTCAAGGATATGCGCCGGCGTGATTCTGTTTTGAATGATGCTCTCAAAGGGGGGGGGCAATTTGCCCCCCCCCTTTATCTGGAGTTCTCGACCGCCGGTGGGCCGCAAAAATTCCAGTGCTGGAACACCGAGGGGATTTTCCGGCTGATCCAGTCGATTCCCAGCCGCAAGGCCGAGCCGTTCAAGCGCTGGCTGGCCAAGGTGGGTTATGAGCGCGTGCAGGAAATCGAAAATCCCGAGCTGGCCGCCAAACGCACCCGCGCCATCTATCAGGCGAAAGGCTACTCTGCCGCGTGGATCGAAAAGCGGATGCGCAGCATTGTCCTCCGCGATGAGCTGACGGACGAGTGGAAAAAGCGCGGCGTCAAGGAGCAGATCGAATACTCCATTCTCACGGCGGAGATTTCCAAAGCAGCTTTCGGTCTCACGCCGGCGGAATACGCGGCGCACAAAGGGTTGAAGCGCCAGAATCTCCGCGACCACATGACAGATCTTGAGTTGATCTTCTCCATGCTGGGCGAGGCGGCGACGACGGAGATCGCGCGCAACACCGACACCGAGGGTTTCGATCAGAACAAAGTGGCGGCGAAACAAGGCGGTGGCGTGGCCGGCAACGCGCGACGTGATCTTGAGAAGAAATCCGGCCGCAAAATCGTCAGTCGCGAAAATTATCTCGATGCGCCCGAGTCGGCGAAACGGCTGGCGCGGGGGAGTGAGGCATAAACCAGGATGAATCACACTCAGAGACAAACACCCTCACGCCGTCGCCAGCATTGTCATTGCGAGAAGCGGAGCGACGAAGCAATCCAGCGACTGGATCGCCACACCCGCCTTCTGCTGGCTCGCGATGACAAAATAAGTGTGATGCATGAGGCCTAAGAAGTCTGTTGACCAACCATCAGGAGTTTTTTCCATGGGATTAACCATTCACTACAAATTGCGGGCACCGGCTCGCGCCACGGAAACGACGATCCGAAAACTGGTCGAGGGCATGAGAGCGCGGGCGGTGGCCATGCAGCGGGCGGGTCGGGTGGAGGCGGTGGGGGCGATCAAGGCGAGCGCGAAGGATTTTTTCTGGCTGAGCGAATGGTTGATGATTCGGGAGGACGAACACAGCACCCGGGGAGTAGAGGTGCCGGTGGAGAGCGGACTGGTTTTCACCGTGACGCTGGGCGAGGGCAGCGAGCCGTTGCGGCTCGGGCTATGCCAATATCCGACGCGAGTGCTCGATGCGGGCACGGGACGAATGCGGGTGGTGCGGCGGAGCGGCTGGCGTTTGAGTGCGTTTTGCAAAACGCAGTACGCGAGCCTGCACGGCTGGGAGAATTTTCACCGCTGTCACACGGCGGCAGTGGAATTGCTGGCGGGCTTGAGCGAACTCGGGCTGAAAGTGGAGATCACGGATGAGGGCGAGTATTGGCCCGGACGCGATGAGGCGGGCTTGCGGTGCAAGATTGATCAGTACAACGGCCTCGTGGCGGGACTGGCCGGGATGTTCAAAGATGCGAATGACGACGAAGATGACTCCGGGATCGCCGCGGTGCAGTCGCCGATTTTTGCGCATCCGCAATTTGAGCGCATCGAGGCCGAGGGGCACGCGGCGAATGCGGATCATTTGGCCGCGGCGAAAGAAGCGCTGCGCGCAGTGAAGCGGAAGATGAAGGAGTGAAATAAAAAAGGCGGCCACATGGGCCGCCTTGCAGAACGAGTAGGAGAACGAGAATGATTACTTGATCATATCGGCGACGAAGGCGCGTTCGTCGACGAGCTCTTTGTTCGTCGCGGCGATCTTCGACTGGGCGAAATCATCCATCGCATAACCGGTGATGACTTCGTAGCTGCCGGGCGTCGTGGTGCGGACGGGCATGCCGGCCCAGACATTGGCGTCGAAACCGTAGCGGCCTTCGCTCTTCACGGCGATGGAGTGAATCGCACCGGGAGTGACGAGGCTGCGGACGTGATCGACGAGAGCATTCGCGGCGGAAGCAGCGGAGGATGCGCCGCGGGCGGCGATGATGGCGGCACCGCGTTTGCCGACGGTTTCGCAGAACGGGCCTTGGAGCCAGGCGGAGTCGGTGATGACGGAGGTCGCGGCTTGGCCGTTGATCGTGGCGTGAGCGAACGCAGGGAACATCGTGGGGCTGTGGTTGCCGTAGATGAAAATATTTTGGACAGCGGTGAGATCGACGCCGGCTTTTTTCGCGAGCTGGGTTTGCGCGCGATTTTGGTCGAGGCGAACCATGGCGGTGAAGCGGTCGGCGGGGAGGCGTTTGGCCTGCGAGGCGGCGATCATGCAGTTCGTGTTGGCGGGATTGCCGACGACGGCGATACGCGCATCAGCGGCGGCGACGGCGTCGATGATCTGGCCCTGGCCGATGAAGATCTTGCCGTTGTCCTTGAGGAGATCAGCGCGTTCCATGCCGGGACCGCGGGGCTTGGCGCCGACGAGCAGGCACCAGTTGGCGTCTTTGAAACCGATGGCGGGATCGGAGGTTTGGACGATGCCCTTGAGCAGCGGGAAGGCGCAGTCGTCGAGTTCCATGGCAACGCCTTGGAGGGCGAGGAGGGCTTTCTCGATCGGAGCTTCGATCAACTGGAGGATAACGGGCTGGTCGGGTCCGAACATCGCACCGGAGGCGATGCGGAAGAGGAGCGAGTAACCGATTTGACCGGCGGCACCGGTGACTGCGACACGAATGGGAGTTTTCATAGTGGTAGTAGTAGTTAACCAGAAATCAGGGAGGGGCGACACGCACGAAATGGCTTTTGCAGCGCAGATTTTAGTGGGGGCGAATCACACTCACCTCGTTCCGCGCATTGTCATCGCGAGAAGCGGAGCGACGAAGCAAGCCAGCGAGTTGGATCGCCATCATCCTTCGTCAAGACTACGGACGACAGGCTGCCCGCCTTCGGCAGGCTCGCGATGAAAAGGTAAGTGTGATGCATGCGGGTTAGCGGGTGGGGCAAAAAAGTTTCGCTGATGGAGTGGTGTGCAAGGCCGACGCGAGCACCGGCCCTACAGTAGCATGTTGTAAGAAAAATCAGGTGAAGCGCGGGGCGAGGGCGGCGTGAATTTCGCGGACCATCGTTTCGGTGGTGGCCCAGTCGATACAGCCGTCGGTGATGGAGACGCCGTACTTGAGTTGATCGAGTGGCTGGGGGAAGGCTTGATTGCCGGAGCCGAGATTGCTTTCGACCATCGCGCCCATGATCGAGGTGTTGCCGGCGGCGATTTGCGCGAGGAGCGCGCGCATGACGTCGGGTTGGAGCTCGGATTTTTTCGCGGAGTTATCGTGGGAGCAATCGACGAGAATTGATTTGGGCAGGCCGGCCTTGGCGAGGAGTTGTTCGGTTTGCGCGATGTGGGTGGGCGAATAGTTTGGGCCGGTGGTGCCGCCGCGGAGCACGATGTGGCAATCGGGATTGCCGCGCGTGACGATAGCAGAAGCCGCGCCGTTAAGGCCGATGCCGAGAAAAGTCTGGGGCTGCGAGGCGGCCTTGATGGCGTTGGTTCCGGAGGTGAGGGAACCGTCGGTGCCATTTTTGAAACCGAGCGGCATCGAGAGCCCGGACGCCATCTGGCGGTGTGTCTGTGATTCGGTGGTGCGAGCGCCGATGGCGGACCAGCAGATGAGATCCGCGATGTATTGGGGAGTGATTGGATCGAGGAGCTCGGTCGCGGTGGGGAGGCCGGCGTCGAGGACGTCGCTCAGAAAAGTGCGGGCGAGGCGCAGGCCTTCGGCGATGTCGTGGGAGCCGTCGAGGTGCGGATCCATGATCAGGCCTTTCCAGCCGACGGTGGTGCGGGGTTTTTCGAAATACACACGCATGACGATCATCACGCGGTCGCTGACCTCCTTGGAGAGTGCGGCGAGTTTTTGCGCGTAGTCGCGGCCGGCCTTGAGATCGTGGATCGAGCAGGGCCCGATGATCAGGAGGAAGCGGCGGTCATCGGTGAAGATGATTTTGCGGATATCCTCACGGGCGCGGGTGACGAAGTCGGCTTGGGCTTCGGTCTTGGGAAGCTGAGCCAGCAATTCGCCCGGGGTAGGGAGGGGACGGGTTTCGACGACGTTGAGGTCCGATGTTTTACGCACAGGTGTCTAACGGTGTTAACTCAGCGATGAGGGGCAAGCCTCGGTTTAAGGGTAAGGGGATGAAGGGTGCCTCTGCCGGTTGGCGGTAACTCCGATACGTTCAGATCGAGTTCCGTCGGCTTCGTGGGCTCTAAAACCTCTCCCTCAGGGGCTTTGGCCCACTGCCAACCGGCAGATGCGCCCGGGGATGAAGCTTCAGGAGGATTCCGTCGGTAGAAAAGAAATAGGCGGATCGTCTACCCCTAGACGATCCGCCATTGCTTTCTAGTTACCCCAAAACTCCCGCTATGCGGGAGAAGATGAAAGTTTGATTGCGAGACAGGTACTTTGTTCCGAGGGTTCGTCAACTGAAACGACCATTATATATTGAGGAATCTTGTTACGATCCGGCTACACGGAATAAACGCTCATTTTGACATGTTTTACTATCTGATAAACAGTGAATTAAACCAATCATCAGCTGCGTTTAGAATTGGGGGGCCTGACGCTAATACCTATTTGCAGGGGCAGTTTACCCAAGATTTGAACCGATCGATCGGTTCTGCGGGCTACGGGCTTTTTCTAAATCAAAAGGGGAAGGTGGTGGCGGATGGATATATTCTAAGACTGGGGGATAATGATTTCCGGCTCGTGAGCTTTTCTTTGGAGGCCCTCAAGCTGCGGGAGCGACTGGAGGCGTACTTGATTGCTGATGAGGTGAGTATCGCGGATGAGACAGAAAAGTGGGTAAGAGTGAGTGTTTGGGGGGACGGAGTGGGTGGTGGGGTGGTGACGAAATTAATCGGTCAAGCCCCGGAATCGGGCGCTTGGGGTGAGGGGCGTGGCATTATCGCTTTTCGAGGAAGATGCAGCGCTGAGGATAATTTCGAATTACTGATTCCGATCACTGAGGTGAATAGAATTGCGGAAGAATTGCGGGCGAAGGGTGGGATCGAAGCGGATGTGGGCCAAGCGGAGCGTACGCGTATCGAGAGCGGAATCCCTTTGGTGCCGGTTGATATCGGTTTAATCGATCTGCCGAACGAAGGCGGGCTCGAAGAGGTGGCGATCTCGTACACGAAGGGATGTTATCTAGGGCAGGAAGTAATGGCTCGTTTGAAGAATCTCGGGCAAGTGCGTCGCCGGTTGCATGTCGTGCGTGGTGCAGGCGTGACTCCGGCGTCGGGTGCGCCGCTTTTTCAGGGCGAGAATAAAGTCGGCGAGGTGCGCTCGGTGGCGCGGGATGGTGGCGGATTTGTTGCGATGGCGATGCTTTCGTTGGTCAACTTAAGTTCGACCAATGGGCTCAGCCTAAGACCAAATGGTGAGGCGAATATTAACCTCACGCGGCGTGTCTGACCTTAAACAGATTCAGGAGATTTTCCGTCGGCTGGGTGCCTCGCCAGAGCAGGCAGAGACGATGGCGCGCCAACTCATCAAGCGCGCGGAGCAACTGGCGGTTGAGCGAAAAATATCACCGGCGCAGGCGATGGAGCATTTACTGCGGGTCTTGGTGCATGGTCGGCAAGGTGAGGTGCCGCCGGAGTTTGGGAAGTCGACTCAACCCACTGTTTAAAAACCGAGAGAAGAGATTGCCGTGGGAAGATATCTTGCAACGAGGCTCCGGCTGCGGAGGCAGCTGGAGCGGCTGGACGGAATCGAACCGACGACACCGCTTTGGAAGAGCGGAGTTTTACCATTAAACTACAGCCGCAAGGCGCTGGGTGGGACACTTTACAGCGGCTAGCGTCGGGTCAAGCTCACTCAAGTAAAGGATTCTCCTCGTTTTTTCGGATGACAGAAAAAAGGGTTCACTCCCAATGGGTGTTATGCAGCGAATGCACAGGAACTATTTTCGACTATGATGCCTTTTTGGTTAAGCGGGATTTTTTATGTGCACGAGGGCTTTGTCTGTTTTAGCCAGTTTACTTCGACACGATCCGGCAGGCGCCGCCCCTGCGGTTGGTCGCCCAGCGGATCAGCGACGGAACCATCCTGAGTCTGATCAAGACGTGGCTGCGTGCGCCAATCAGAGAGGAAAATTATGAGACCTGAAAATGCCGGAGGTTACCCCTCGGGGTGGCACGCCGCAAGGCGGCGTCGTTTGACTCCTGCGCGGCCCTTCTCCGACGAGCGACTGGAAGGGCCGTACAAGTTGTGGCGTTGGCCGCTGAGAGCGGTCTGGACGCAAGGTGCTCCGCTGAAACCCAACCGAAAGAACGGGACTCGGCAAGCCGTGTGCGGGAAAACCGCCTGCACGGTTTGATGAGGGGGAGGGCAGCGAACGCGGGTTACCGCTTAGCCGCTCTCTCTACTTTGCAACCTCGGGTGATTTATCATGAGGTTGAAAGGGGACACCTTTACGTCTTTGAGAACAATTGGTTAAATTAGGAAAGCAGAGATTAAATGGGGTTGCGGGGAGCCACTCCATTTGCTTTGTCTACAGCACTATGGCAACTAAGACAGCGGCGAAATCCACTTCGGGCGTTAAAGCGGCTCAGACCATGGCCCGACAAAAGGCCCTCGAAAAGAAAGCGAAATCCTACAAGCTTGGCCTCGGAGAGCTATCCATTTTCACCGGCCAGTTGGCTTCGTTGCTGCAGGCTGGTTTGCCGTTGGTCACTTGTCTGGAAGCATTGCAGGATCAAACCGAAGATGAGGTTTTTCGGATCGTTATTCGCGATGTGCGCAACGATATCTCCACGGGTACATCGTTTTCCGCTTCCGTTAAAAAATTCCCGAACTCATTTAATGCCTTGTTTATTTCCATGGTGGAAGCTGGCGAGGCTTCGGGTGGCCTCGCGGAGATTCTGGGTAAGGTGGCCAGCTATTTTGAATCAACGGTCAAGCTGACCAAAAAAGTCAAATCAGCCATGACCTACCCGATAGCGGTCATCGGTCTCGCGGTTGCCTTGGTTAACGTGCTGCTGATTTTTGTGATCCCGGTGTTTGCCGAAATGTTTTCAGGTTTTGGGGCAAAATTGCCAGCCCCGACACAGCTGCTGATAGACACGAGTGATTTCATGAAACATTATTGGTGGGCCATTGGCCTTGGCGCGTATGGAATTTATTATGTCCTCAGTAAATACATTAAAACTCCAGCCGGTCGGCGGCAACGGGATCAGTTCCTCGTCCGCGCGCCGATATTCGGCCCTTTGGTGCATAAAATTGCCCTTTCCCGGTTTTGCCGGACCTATGCCACGCTGATGCGTTCCGGTGTGCCCATTCTTCGGACGCTGGAAATCGTTTCGTCGGCCAGTGGCAAAGTGCAGATTGAAGATGCTTGTACCGATATCGCCCGGCATGTCAGCCAAGGCGGACAGGTTTCTGAGGTGTTGGGGGCAAACTCATTTTTCCCTCCCATGATGAAACACATGGTGAAGGCCGGTGAGTCCACGGGGAATGTGGATGGCATGATGAACAAAATCGCCGATTTCTACGACATGGAGTGCGATGCGGTCGTGGCGGCACTGACGTCGCTCATTGAACCATTGTTGATCGTATTCCTCGGGGTGATCGTCGGTGGTATAGTTATGGCGATGTTCCTGCCGATCTTCCAACTCGGGACTGTGGCTGGCGGTTAATCCCTCCGATCTTTTTTATGGAATGTCGCTTGCCTGTGTTAGTTTCAGGCTGCAACGTCACCGTCCGCTTTAAATATGGCTTCTATCCTGATTGTCGACGACCTGATCTCTATCCACGAGATGCTGGAGGCTGTCATTCATCCGACCGGCTATTCGACGGCTTTCGCCACTGATGGGGAAAAAGCTCTGGTGCGCTACAAAGCCGAGAAATATGATCTGGTGTTGGCGGATATCGATATGAAGCCGATGGATGGCATCACGCTGTTAAAGCAGTTGAAGCTGTATGATCCCTCGGTCGTCGTCATTATTATGACGGCCTACGCGAGTACGGAGAGCGCGATTCAAGCGCTAAAATACGGGGCGTTTGATTATTTGCAGAAGCCATTTAAGGTCGAGGAGCTCATCCAGACTTTGAAGCGGGCCATTGAGTTTCGGCGCGTGGTCGCTGAAAGAGAGGCCTTGGCGGGTTCTCCCGCTCTGGCCAACGCCGGTGATTTCGAGTCCCGTCTTCCTGGTACCAGTCTCCCGATTAAACGGCTTATTACCCAACTTAAAAAACTCGCGACGGCGAACACTCCCGTGCTCATCACCGGTGAGTTGGGCTCTGGTCACGAAATTGCCGCTGAGTTGATGCACAGTGCCGGTGGCCAAACTGGATCTAAGTTGGTCAGCATCGATTGTCAGGTCAGCACTCCCGAAATGATTCGTGATGGTCTGCTGGGGCCAGAGGGCACTGGTGGCAAGTGGGTACAACAGGCGAAGGGCGGCACGCTATTTCTCCAGCATGTCCACAGCCTGCGCAAAGAGACGCAGCAGGCCCTCGTTTCCGTCGTTCGCAGCAACGCTCACCAACTCCACCTTGTCTGCTCGACGGAAGCTGATTTGGAAAAACTTACCGAGGCAGGTCAGTTCAATGAGGAACTTTTTTACCGGATTGCCTCGTTGCCCGTGCAACTCCCTCCGTTGCGCGAACGACTCCAGGATTTACCGGTTTTGCTGAAGGATATCGCGGCAAAGTCGGCTAATCCTCGTTTCGATTCCCGGCAGATCGAGTTTACGGAAGATGCCTTAACCACGCTGCGCGCTTATCATTGGCCGGGTAATCAGGCAGAGCTTATCCAGGTAATTTCCCAAGTAGTCAGTGCTTCGGAGAAAAAAGTGATCACGGCGGCGCAACTGCCCCAGCGAGTGCATGCCCTCAAGAGCTGGCCGACCTTGCCCGATTTTATTTCCGCCCAGGAAAAGCAATACCTCGCGAGCGTCCTGCACGCCTGTGGGGGCGATAAGGACAAGGCGGCGAAAACGCTTGGTGTTGATCCTGCCCGTTTTGAGTGAGAGGGGCTCGCGGGCCGAAGTGCCATTGTTTTAATTCCCTCTTGCGCCGCCGGGGAGGGTTCCCAAACCTTGTGAGCGTTCACGCCCATGCCAAAACGCACAGACCTACAGTCCATCCTGATCATCGGAGCCGGCCCCATTATTATCGGCCAAGCCTGCGAGTTTGATTACTCCGGCACGCAAGCCTGCAAAGCCCTGCGCGAAGAAGGCTATAAAGTCATTCTCGTGAACTCCAATCCGGCCACGATCATGACTGATCCGGAGTTTGCGGATGTTACTTACATCGAGCCGCTCACCGTCGAGATTCTCGAAAAAATTATCGCTAAAGAGCGACCCTCTGCGCTCCTCCCCACGCTTGGCGGCCAGACCGCACTTAATCTTTCGATAGAGCTGCACAAGGCCGGTATTCTTGAAAAATATGGCGTCGAGATGATCGGCGCTAAACCGGATGCGATCAACAAGGGCGAAGATCGCCAGTTGTTCAAACAGGCCATGATCAAGATCGGCCTCGACTGCGCCAAGTCCCGCGTCGTACATACGCCGGCTGAGGCGCGCGAAGCGGCCGAGTACATCGGAGTATTTCCTCTCATCATTCGCCCCAGTTTCACTCTCGGTGGCACCGGTGGCGGTATTGCCTACAATCGCGAGGAATTTGAACAGATCGTCAACGGCGGTCTCGAGGCTTCGCCCACTCACGAGGTGCTCGTCGAGGAATGTCTGCTGGGTTGGAAGGAATACGAGATGGAAGTCATGCGCGATCACAAGGACCAGTGCGTGATCATCTGCGCCATCGAGAATTTTGATCCGATGGGCGTGCACACGGGCGACTCCATCACGGTGGCTCCGGCGCTGACGCTCACGGACAAAGAATATCAGGTGATGCGCGACGCCTCGTTCGCGGTGATCCGCGAGATTGGCGTCGAGACCGGTGGTTCCAATATCCAGTTTTCCATCGATCCCAAGACGGGGCGTCAAGTCGTCATCGAGATGAATCCACGCGTCTCTCGTTCCTCGGCACTGGCGTCGAAGGCGACGGGTTTCCCCATCGCGAAAATCGCCGCCAAGCTCGCCATCGGTTATACGCTGGACGAATTGCGCAACGATATCACTCGCCTCACGCCCGCCAGTTTTGAGCCGACGATTGACTATGTCGTCACCAAGATTCCGCGCTTCACCTTCGAGAAATTTCCTGGCGCCAACACCACGCTCACCTCCGCGATGAAGTCGGTGGGTGAGGCCATGGCGATCGGGCGTACCTTCAAAGAATCGTTTCAAAAATGTCTGCGCTCACTGGAGACCGGCGCGCGGGGATTTGGCGGCGGCGGAAAATACGGCGGCGACGAACTGCCCGACGAGACGACTATCCGGCAGAAACTGGGCACCCCCAACGCGGAGCGCATATTTTATATTCGTTGGGCTTTCATGGCGGGACTGACCGTCGATGATATTTTCAATCTTTCCAAGATCGACCCTTGGTTCCTCCATCAGTTGCACGAACTTTTCGAGATGGAAGTGGAGTTGAAGAAGCATTCGCTGCAAACCCTCGACACCGCACTCCTCCGCCGTGCCAAACAATTCGGTTTCTGCGATGCCCAGCTCGCCCATATCCTCAAGGCCGATTTCGACGCCACGCGTGCGCACCGGAAAAAGGTCGGGGTCAACACCACCTTCCGACTCGTCGACACCTGTGCCGCTGAGTTCGAAGCATTCACGCCCTATTACTATTCCAGTTATGGTGACGAGAACGAGATTCTGCCCTCGAAGAAAAAGAAAATCATGATCATCGGCGGTGGTCCGAACCGTATTGGTCAGGGCATCGAATTCGATTATTGCTGCGTACACGCCTCGTTTGCTCTGCGTGAAAGCGGGTTCGAGACGGTGATGATCAACTCGAATCCTGAGACCGTCTCCACGGACTACGACACTTCAGATCGCCTGTATTTTGAGCCACTCACCTTGGAAGACGTGCTGGAGGTTTATGAGCAGGAAGGTTGCTCCGGTGCCATTGTGCAGTTTGGCGGTCAGACTCCGCTCAATTTAGCCAGTGCCCTGAAAGCGCGCGGCGTAAATGTCATCGGCACCTCGCCCGAGTGCATTGAACAGGCGGAGGACCGCAAACTTTTCGCCGCTATTCTCGAGGAACTGAAGCTGCTGCAGCCACCCAACCGCACCGCACTCAACGAGCCTGATGCGTTGAAGTTCGCTCACGAAATAGGTTTCCCGGTGCTGCTCCGTCCTTCTTTCGTGCTTGGTGGTCGTGGCATGTTCATTGTCTACAGCGAAGAGGAATTTAAAGCCGTCATCCGGCAGGCGTTTGACGCCATGCCCGGCAAGCCCGTGCTCATCGACAAATTTCTCGAAGACGCCATCGAGCTGGATGTCGATTGCATCAGCGATGGGGAGACGACGTTGGTCGGTGGAATGTTGGAGCACATCGAATATGCCGGCGTGCACTCTGGCGATGCCGCGATGGTGATGCCACCGCATACCCTTTCAAAGGAGATGCTGCAGACCGTGCGCACCGCCACCTACGCGCTCGCCAAGGCGCTCAAGGTAATCGGTCTCATGAACATCCAGTTCGCGATTAAGGACGGACTACTCTACGTTCTTGAAGTTAACCCGCGTGCTTCGCGTACCGTTCCTTTCGTGGCCAAAGCTATCGGTGTCCCGTTGGCTAAGCTCGCGGCCAAAGTCATGGCCGGTCAAAAGTTGCAAGACCTCGGTTTCACTCGCGAAATCCAACCCAAGCATTGGTGCGTGAAGGAAGCGGTCTTCCCGTTCAACCGTTTCCCCGGCGCCGCGATTGTACTCAGCCCTGAAATGCGTTCGACCGGTGAAGTCATGGGGATGGACGATGATCTCGGCATCGCGTTTGCCAAAACCCAGATGGCGGCCAAGCCAGGACTCCCACTGAAAGGAAAGGTGTTCTTCAGCGTGAAAGATTCCGACAAGCCACATGCGGTGGCGCTGGCGCGCGACTTCATTAATCTCGGTTTCACGATATGCTCGACCTCCGGCACGGCGAAATTGCTTCAGGCCAACGGCGTCGAAGTTCAATTCGTCAACAAGCTGATGGAAGGCCGGCCCAATTGCGTTGATATGATCAAGAACGGCGAAATCCAACTCGTGATCAATACGCCCAAAGGCATGATTCCGCGTAACGACGAAAATGCGATTCGCGCCGCTGCCTACGCGAACAACGTTTGTATCATGACGACCATTACCGGTGCGCAGGCGGCCACCAATGGCATCCGCGCGTTGAAGGGAAAACTCGTGGGCGTTCGTCCCTTGCAGGAATATCGTTACAACACGATTCCTGTATAAACGATGTCCACTCCGGTGACCCTCACCGCCTTGCTGTACGGTCCTGATCAGACCGGGCTTGTCGCACGGGTGGCAGGATGGATTTTTCAGCGGCAAGGCAATATCCTGCACGCTGACCAGCACCGTGACAGGGAAGCCGGGATTTTTTTTCAACGGATCGAATGGGAAATCGCGCCGGGCATCAGTGCGAATGACGAAGAAAAGGCCTTTCTCGAATTTTCCCGCAACGTCATCAAGATGCAGGCGCGCATCGCCGACTCGATTCATCGCCCGCGCGTGGCGCTTTTCGTGTCGAAGGCGGGGCACTGCTTCCATGATCTGGTGTTGCGCTGGCGCGCGGGCGATTTTCCCTGTGAGATCGTCGCGGTCGTTTCCAATCATTTGGAGCTGGCTTCGGTCGCGCAAAGTTACGGCCTGCCGTTTCACCATTTTCCAATCTTTGCGGATACGAAGGTGGCCGGCGAAGCCGCGCAGCTTGCGTTGCTCAATGAACTCGGCATCGAGCTGGTCGTGCTCGCCCGCTACATGCAGGTCTTGTCCGGCGATTTTCTGGAAAAATTTGGCCGGCCGGTGATTAATATCCATCATTCTTTCCTGCCTGCTTTTGCTGGTGGCCGGCCTTATCATCAAGCGCATGCGCGTGGAGTTAAGCTCATCGGAGCCACGGCACACTACGCCACGCGTGATCTTGATGAAGGCCCGATCATCCATCAAGACGTTGCCAGGGTTACGCATCGGCATGGAGTGGAGGATCTTGTCCGCAAGGGGAGGGAGCTTGAGAAAATGGTTTTGGCTCAAGCCGTTCACTGGCATCTTGAAAACCGCGTTCTCGTTTACGGGAATAAAACAGTGGTGTTTGATTGAACTCTGCCGCTCGGCCAACTCGACGCAGATCTCTTTTTTGCTGCTGCCGCCTTTTTTCTTGAGACGCGTCCTAGCGTTTCTCAGTCTGCCCAACTCCATGAATCCCCCATCCCCTCTCGCAAACCAACCCAAGGATCAAGCAGACGCTCCCGCTGCCCCCGATTTTGCCACCGAGGTTCATAATTTTTGGGAAAAGAACCGCGTGATCGTGTTGATGCTCTGTGCTGCGGTACTCCTGGGCATTATCGGCTACCAAGGACTGCAATATTTTAATGCCATGCGTGATCAAAACACGCAGAAGGAGTATGCCAAGACCGCTGGCTCGCCCGAGCGACTGGTCGCCTTTGCGGCGGGGAATTCAGACCATGTTTTATCCTCGATTGCTCTTCTTCAGGTGGCAGATGCCAAGTATGCATCCGGAGATTATTCCGCTGCCGTCACGGGTTATCAAAAGGCCGTGGCGGTACTTACTCAATCGTCTTTGAAGGCGCGCGCTCGACTCGGCGTCGCGGTTAGTCGTCTCGGGGCGGGCGATCTGTCCGCCGCTGAGGTCGACCTCAAGGCCATCAATGCCGATACGTCACTCGACAAAAATGTCCGCGCGGAGGCCGCTTATCATTTAGCCACGCTGGCCAACGAGGCCGGACGTTTCGATGACGCCCGGCAATTTCTCGATGACATCGCCAAAATCGATGGCACAGGTGTTTGGGCCCAGCGGGCCATGCAACTGCGCGCCAGTCTGATGACCCAAAGCGCCCCGGCGCTCGGTCTAAATGTGCCCTAAGGGGGGGCGATTACACCGGTTTTCCACGTAGGATTAAGAATAGTTCAACTCACCGTTGACAGCGTTGAAATATCTGAATCCCCTCTGTTTCTTGTTCGGGGTGTAGCTTAGTCTGGTAGAGCGCCTGGTTTGGGACCAGGAGGTCGTAGGTTCGAATCCTATCGCCCCGACCATTTTATCTTACGGCACACAGTTGTGATCGCGAGGTCTTAAATCCCAACCCGTGTGCAGGAATCATTCCTGCTATCTGATGACAATTGATTCTTGCCTCGACTTGTTCCTGCACCTAACTACCTCTCTTCAAACTCTTCTAACAAATGGATACTCTTTCCCGTGACAGCAGCTCTAGCAGCAATAATATTCTGCCCATGGTGGCCATCGCCATCGGCGGCATCGGTCTTTTGATCGGCATTTTCGGTATGGTCAAAGCGACCAAGCTCGAAAAAATCGTCGCTACGCAAGGCGAAGAATTGCTGAAGATCGAGACGATGCGTGGTGAAATCCAGGCTCTCGGTTCCAAGGTCGATACCGATCTGGTAAATTTGCGCAACGGCATGCAGGCCGCCCTGACACAAGTCGGCACTGAGCTCGGCGCAGTTAAAGGCCAAGTCGCCAAGTTGGAAGAAGCCGCGAAGAAACCAGCCCCAGCTCCAGTTGGCAAAGGGCCTGCCGGCAAAACGGCCGTCGCGACTGGGACCGTTGACGCCAATGGCAACTACACCGTCGGTCCGGGCGACACGATTAACAAGATTGCCAAGAAATTCGCCACGAAGCCCGATACGATTGAAGCTGAAAATCCCGGCCTGAATCCGACCAAGCTCCGCGTCGGTCAGAAGATCAAGATTCCCCGCAAGTAAGTTTACTGAAATCAATTTATCCCTGCCTCCTCGACTCACGTCGCGGGGGCATTTTTATTTTTGCCCATGAACTCATCCGGAAAAAATGAAGCGCAGCGCTGGAAAAAAATGGGCGCACGCTCTCTGGCCACGACGCAAATTTTCGAAGTCCAAAGCGTCCAGTTTCAACATCCCGCGCACACGGAGCCGCGTAATTTCGCCGTGATCAATGCCCCGGACTGGGTGAATATCGTGGCGCTCACGGTTGATCGGAAACTCGTCCTCGTGCGCCAATTTCGCTACGGCATCGATGAGTTTTCCCTCGAAATCCCCGGCGGCATGATTGATCCCGGGGAAGATCCGCTCGCCGCCGGCTTGCGCGAACTGCAGGAGGAATCTGGCTACACCGGCGGGCAGGCACGTATGCTCGGCACGGTGCGGCCCAATCCGGCGATGCAGAATAACCACTGTCATTTTGTGTTCGTTGAGGGGGTCGCGCCCACCGCTGCGGTCGACTGGGATGAAAACGAGGAGATGGAAATTACCACGCTGCCGGTGGACGAAGTTTATGCTTTGGCTTTTGCGGGCGTAATCACGCATGGGCTGGTGTTGGATGCGTTGCTGCTCTTCCAACCGATCTGGGCCAAAATCAGCCGACCGGGCGTAATTTGACAACGCCGCCACCCCACGTCTATTCAGCCTCTTTCCATGTCTGACGCCTCGACTGCTCTCACCTTTGCCAACCCGGCCGATTCACTCGGCTGGCCGGGCGATCATGGTCGGTTGCCCGCGTTGCTGGAATCGGAAATCCGGGCGATCTATCGCCGCAGTCCGCTCTATGGACTGCGCTTTCCGCTGCACGCTGCGCCGCTGGGCTGGTCGTGTTATCGCGAGATCCCGGTGCTCACGAAAAATGAAATCGTCCAGCGCGGACACACCGCTTTTTTTAGCGACTACCCGGAAATCGAGCGCGGCTTCCAACAGAAGAAGTACGAGTACGAACACACTGCCGGCACGACCAGTGGACCGATGACGGTTGTGATGGAAGATGGTTGGTGGAATGCGCAGACGCGGCGCGCGTACCTCGCGCACCCAGGGCTGGCGCAGTATGTTGACCGGCCTTACCGCAAGTGCGTCCTCGCGCCGGTGGGCTGCTCGAGCAATCTTTGTCCGTACGAGGATCATCCTTTTCCGCACCGCTACTTCGACGGCACGGTTTACCTCAATCTGTCGAGTGATCCCTTTGCTTTTCCTGAAGGAGAATGGGAACGAATCGTGCGAGAATTGCAGGCGGTGAAACCCGAGGTGATCGAGGGCGAGCCGGTTTACCTCTCGCTCCTCGCGCGGGCTCTGCAGAAACGTCAGGTCTCCGTGCCCAGCGTGCGTACGGTCATTCTTACGTATGGCAAAGCTAGCCGGCAGCACAGCCGGAGAATTGCGGAGGCGTTTCCCGGCGCGGCGCAGGTCGATCTCTACGGTTCGACCGAGGCCGGCTATCTTTTCGTGGGTGATGCGTTCGCCGACAACCTGCGCGTGGTGGATGGAAATGCGTTTATCGAACTGATGCCCTGGCGCGAGGGATTGGCGGAGGTGTTTCAGATTTACGTGACGACGCGTGCTCGCGAAGCGATGCCGCTGTTGCGTTATCATACGGGCGATATTGTGCGGCGCACTGCGACGGGTTTTCGGATTCTCGGTCGCGAGCGCGATTTGTTTTTCCGCGCCGATGGCGAAGTGGTTTCGGCCTTCGAAGTGGATGCGGTTTTGCCGGATGATTTTGCCTGCTGGCACTGGAGCCTCGCGCAGGTATCGGACAGCCGCTGGGAATTTCAATACGTGGCGGACCAAATCGCGCCCGAGACCGTGGCAAACGCTTTGGCTTCGGCGTTGGGCGAGGGCACGCGGGTGAGCTTGTTCCGCCGGAAATTTATCCAGCCTGCCGCCAGCGGAAAATTCGCCCTGCTAAAACCGCTCGCGCGCTGAGGTTCAGGCGGCGGTTTGAACGCGGACCCGGCGGCGCCGCCAACCGATCAGGGCTGCGGTCGCTCCGATCAGAATCGCGCCATACGTGGCTGGCTCGGGTACAAAACGCCGACCGTTGAAACCAGCGAGATCGAGACTGCCCACGGTGGAATCAGGAGTGTTTGTGGGGTAATAGGTGGAGTTGGTCCAATCAACCAGATTGGCCACGGTGTTGGTCACATCTGTGGCCATGATGGAGTAGCCGTAAACGGTGGTGCCATCGGCAATGCCCAGATCGGCAAAGGAGATGAAAACCCCGCCGAGTCCGCCGCCGACACTCTGACTGGAATCGAGCGTGGTCAGGGTGGAGTTGGTGAGAAAGCGCAGAGCGGTTGCCGTAAAAGTGGTTTCCGTGCCGCCGCCCGCGACCCAGTCAGCGGCCAGATTCGCGCCATAGCTGGTTGACGCCACATCCTTGGTCGCACCGTAAGCTGTGGGTGCGTTGGTCATGCTATTCCATCCGGTGATCACGGCGATTTGAAATCCATCATTGGCGCCCCGGTCAAAGACAGCAAAGCCTTGGTCGGAGACGGTGGTGAACCCGGCCGCCCAGGCAAAGTCGATGCGTTCGACGTTGGTGTTAACGCTGCCTGGACTGCCCCCGGTATTCACAAAAAGATCGTTGCCGCCTTGCAGCACATTGTTGCCTGAAAGCACATTTTCCAAGGTGCCGGTGCTGGGATTCATGCCACGGAGGTCGGTCAATGATCCGTTTTGTACCATCCAGAGATTGGAATTTCCCCCGGCACTCGAGCGCCTGATATAGGTGCTCGTGGCACTGGTATCGACTGTCTTGGTTGTGCCGGCGGTGAAACTGGTGACGTTGAAGGTCGAATTTCTGAAGGTGTCGCCGTAAGCGGCGCTATCTGCGGCGTCACTGCTGCCCAAGGTCCAACCGGTGATCGCGGTCTGGCTAAAACCGATCACTGGCAACACCAGCCAAGGCGTGACGGCCAGCAGCCGCCGCAGGACCGGAAAATTTTTGAATGGGCTTGGTTGACTACGCATATACTAATCTTTGAGCTGAACACATCGGACGGTGACGAAATTTTGTCAAAATCTTCAGGGGCATCACCCATCTTTTACCGTGATTTGATATCGCGAGCTCAGCATGCCCACCGTTCAGCCGCATCCCCTGAGTGACGCACCCGATGATCTGCGTTGGTGGCAAGATCGACTGATTATCAAACGCCTGGTGATTGGAGTCGTCTCGGTGCTCTTGCTCGGTGTTTTGATCGGCTGGGTGGGCTACCCGGCCTTTCAGGATTACAGAAAAAAACGGGTCATCCGCATCGCCAAGGTGTTTGTTGAAACGGAGGACTACCGCAGCGCCTATCTGCTGTTGGATCAGTACGCCCGTAACCAGCCCGAGCATTTTGAGGCGCGTCGGCTGCTGGCGAAAGTGATGGAGGAATTCGGCGCGGGGCAGGGGCTGGCCGAGTGGGAGCAACTCGTGCAGCTCGAACCGGCGAACGCCGCCAATCACATCGGCTACATCACGTCGGCTTTGCGCGTGGGCCAGATGCAGAAATTGCCCGAGGCCTTGGCGACCTTGCAAAAACTCCAGCCTGACAGCATCGATTATCACCGGTTATCGGCCGGGCTGGCTTTGGTGAAAGGCAATGTGGTTGCGCTGCGGCGGTCGATCGAGGCCTTGGCGCTGCTGGAACCGAACAATGAAACCACCCAATTCAACCTCGCGACGTTGCGTTTGACTTCGGCGGTGCCGGCCGAAGTGGCGTCCGCCCGTGAAACGCTGGAGAAATTCGTCCGGGGCGACGCCTTGCGTATCCGCGCGATGCTGGCGCTGATCGCAGATGCCCCGCGGCGCTGGCCTCGCGAAAAAAATTCCGCGAAACATTACGCGCTGATTGTCCGGCAGCTGGAGTTGGATAAATCGCCTCTCGCCTCACCTGCCGGTTTCATGATGACGGGAGCGGTCCGCGTGCGCGAACCGGGTTTGCCGACCTTGGTGGAGTTTTTGCAAAATCAACCTGCGCCCACCTCGGAGGATATCGCGCAGCTGGCCCAGTGGATGATGAAACTTGGCCAGACTCGCGAAGCCTTGGTCTGGTTGGAAACCTTGCCCGGAAAATCCCGCGAGTCTCCCGCGGCTCTCGCGCACATGGCCGCTTGCGCGGTCGCGCTCGAATTGTGGGATAAGCTCGAATCGCTGCTCCGGCAAGGTGCGTGGGGGCCGGTGCCGGGGGAAGCGGTTAAATATGCCTTCCGCGCCCGTCAGTTTCGTGAGGAGAAAAATGATTCCCGCGCGGAGGCGATCTGGAATAACGCCGTCCAATCTTCCGCGCAATCTTTGCCCGGCTTGCGAATGCTGCATCGCCTGGCGCAGCTCTGGCGCTGGCCCGGGAAAGAGGCGCAAGTCCTGTGGGCGCTCGTGCGTCGCTTTCCGAATGATACTTTGGCGTGGCAAAAATTATCGGAGCAAGTGCTGGCCACCCGCGAGGCGGCGCAAGTCTGGCGATTTTACTCCGCGTGGCTGCAAGCCGCTCCCGCCAATCTTCAGATGCAGGTTGAGCGCGTCGTCCTTGGATTGCTCGTGCGACCCAAAGAACCCGGTTTGGCCGTCCAAGCCGGTGAGCTGTACCGGGCGCAGCCGAATAATACCGGTCGCCGACTCGCTCAAGCCTTGGCGCTGTGGCGAGGTGGCTTGGCCAACGAAGCCTTGATCGTCCTCGATGCCGTCCCGCTTCACCCCGAATCCGAACCTCGCGTGGCGTTAACTCGTGGCTTGGTGCTGTCCGCGATCGGCCGTAATGCGGAAAGCGAACGCATGTTTGCTTTGACGAAACCCGAGTCGTTGCTCCTGGAAGAGGTGGCCCTGATCGCCGCCGCTCGGGCCGGGTCGCGTTGACGGTGCCGCTCCGGCTATTAGCAAGACCACAGCTTCACTCACCGGTTAGTGCGCCTAATAATGAAGCATCTCTTGCTCGGTGCCTTGCCAAACTCTGGTCAGCTTGGTTTGTTTGCCCCGGCGTTTTCCTTTCGCCGATTTTAAATCCAACGACACACGCGATGAATCTTCTCGGATCGCTCTTTACCTCTTCCATCGGAAAAAAACTTCTGATGGCGATAACCGGTTTGTTGATGATCGGTTTCGTTACCGGTCACTTGGTGGGCAACCTCCAGATATTTCTCCCTCCGGACAAGATTAACGGCTACGCCCACTTCCTTCAGTCGCTGGGGCCTGTCCTCTGGGCGATACGACTCTTCATGCTCGCCTGCTTGGCGATCCATGTTTGGGCCGCGGTCGCCCTCACGCTGGAAAGCCGCGCCGCGCGCGGGCCCAATGAATATGCCGTCAAGACCTGGATCAACGCGACCATCGCTTCCCGCTATATGCGGATGTCCGGTTTGGTTGTGTTGGCCTTTCTGCTTTATCATCTGGCTCATTTCACCATCGGGGTGGCGCAACCCACCACTTTCAAGAGCGTTTTGCCGGAATGGACGATGCTGGAAGACGCTCGCGAATTCGGCTTCCCTCTCGCCGCCAAGGACGACGTCGTGCACGATGTGTACAGCATGGTGTTCCTCGGTTTCGCCAATCCCGCGGTTTCGATTTTCTACATCATCGCGGTCGGCTTGCTTGCGGTTCATTTGCTCCACGGTATCGACTCACTCTTCCAGACCATCGGCTGGCGCTCTTCCAAGTGGTCCTGCACTCTCCGGAAAGTCGCTCTCGTGTACTGCATCGTCTATTTCCTCGGCAATCTCGCCATTCCGGGCGCGATTTTCACCGGCCTCGTCAAACCTGCCGCCGGCACCCACGCCGCCAAGGTTCTCGCCGCCGCTCCCACTTCCACTTCCACTTCCACTTCCATTTCCATTTCCACTTCCGCTTCCGCTTCCAGCGCCACCCAGCACTAAACCGATTTCGTCATGGCCAACCTCGACTCCAAAGTTCCCTCGGGCCCGCTCGCCGGCAAATGGCAGAAGCACAAGACCGAGATCAAGCTCGTCAATCCGGCCAATAAGCGGAAATACGAGATCATCGTCGTCGGCGCCGGTCTCGCCGGTTCTTCCGCCGCCGCCACCTTGGCCGAACTCGGCTACAAGGTGAAAAACTTTGTCTTCCATGACAGCCCGCGTCGCGCCCATTCCATTGCCGCGCAAGGCGGCATCAACGCCGCCAAGAATTACCAGAACGACGGCGACTCCGTGCACCGGCTGTTCTACGACACGCTCAAGGGTGGCGATTACCGCGCCCGCGAAGCCAATGTGCATCGCCTCGCCGAGGTTTCCGTCAACATTATCGACCAATGCGCGGCGCAAGGCGTACCCTTCGCCCGCGAATACGGTGGTCTCCTCGCCAACCGTTCCTTCGGTGGCGCGCAAGTTTCCCGCACGTTTTACGCGCGCGGACAGACCGGTCAGCAACTTCTTCTCGGCGCTTACTCCGCGCTCTCCCGCATGATCGGTCAGGGTGGCGTGGAGATGCACAACAATTCCGAGATGCTCGATCTCGTGGTCGTCGATGGCCACGCCAAGGGTATCATCGTGCGTGATCTGAACACGGGCGTCATCACCCGCCACAGCGCCGATGCCGTCATCCTCGCGACCGGTGGTTACGGCAACGTTTTCAATCTCTCCACGTACGCCCGTCAGTCCAACGCCACCGCCATCTGGCGCGCGTACAAACGCGGCGCCTGCCTCGCGAATCCGTGCTACACGCAGATTCACCCGACCTGCATTCCCGTTTCCGGCGACTACCAATCGAAGCTCACGCTCATGTCCGAGTCGCTGCGCAACGACGGCCGTATTTGGGTTCCGAAGAAAAAAGAAGATGCCAAGAAAGATCCCGCTTCGATTCCCGAGGCTGATCGCGATTATTATCTCGAACGCATTTATCCGAGCTTCGGCAATCTCGCCCCGCGCGACGTCTCTTCCCGTGCCGCCATGCGCATGTGCGACGAAGGTCGCGGTGTTGGCGAAACCGGTCTCGGCGTTTACCTCGATTTCGCCGACGCCATCAAGCGCCTCGGCGAACCCGCCGTCCGCGAGCGTTACGGCAATCTCTTCGATATCTATCACGAGATCACCGCCGAAAACGCCTACCAGACGCCGATGCGCATTTTCCCCGCAGTCCACTACACGATGGGCGGCCTTTGGGTGGACTACAATTTGATGTCCAACATCCCGGGCCTCTTCGTTCTGGGCGAAGCCAACTTCTCCGATCACGGCGCCAACCGCCTCGGCGCTTCCGCGCTCATGCAGGGCCTCGCCGACGGTTACTTCGTGATTCCGTACACGATTGCCAATTACCTCGCCGATCAAAAACCCGCCTCACGCCCGAAGACCGACGCTCCCGAGTTCAAGCAAGCCGAAGAAAACATCACCGCGATGACCCAGCGTTTCCTCGCCAACAAAGGCAAGGAACCCGTCAGTCATTATCACAAGCGCCTCGGCAAAATCATGTGGGATCACTGTGGCATGGCCCGCACGAAGGCCGGCCTCGAAGCCGCGCTCCAGAAAATCCCCGCGCTCCGCGAAGAATTCCACGCCAACGTCAAAGTCCCCGGCTCCGCCGCCACGCTCAACCAGTCCCTCGAACAAGCTGGCCGCGTCGCCGATTTCATCGAGCTCGGCGAGCTCCTCTGCCGCGACGCGCTCACGCGCGAAGAATCCTGCGGCGGTCACTTCCGCGAGGAATACCAGCACCCCGACGGCGAGTGCAAACGCGACGACGAGAAGTTTGGCCACGTCGCCGCCTGGGAGTACCAAGGCGAAGGCAAAACACCCCTCCGCAACACCGAGCCGCTCAACTACGAATTCACCAAGATGAGCGTTCGTTCCTACAAGTGAGCCACCATCGTTCCAACCGAGGATATCTCAATTTGTGATATCCTCCTCCGCCCAGTCCCAGGCTTCGTCCGCCGACCTTGCCGCCGTCGTTCCGTCTGAACGGATCGACTCGCGCATTGTTTTAGTGCGTGGCCAGAAAGTACTGTTGGATCGTGATTTGGCGCTGCTCTACAAAACAACCACTCGCTTGGTGAACCAAGCGGTCCGTCGTAATCGAGACAGATTTCCCAATGATTTTTTGCTCGAACTGACCCGTGAGGAAATCCAGAGGATATCTCAATTTGAGACATCCTCTGGGCTGAAATTTTCCAAGAGTGCCTATGCTTTCACTGAGCAAGGAGTGGCCATGTTGTCCGGCTTGATCAATTCTCCCCGCGCCATCGCGGTCAACATCGAGATCATGCGCGCCTTCGTGCGTATGCGCCAGTTGCTCAGCACGCACGTCGACCTCGCCCGCAAGCTGTCGTCCTTGGAGAAAAAATACGACGTCCAGTTCAAGGCGGTCTTCGACGCCATCCGCGAACTCATGACGCCGCCCACCGGGCCCGAGCGCGAAATGGGTTTCCACACTCTGCTCAAAAAATCACGTAAAGCGAAAAACAAAGCCTGATCACCATGGTCGCTGCAACCTCCTCCAAAAAACCTTTCTCCGTCACGCTGCGCGTCTGGCGCCAAGCCGGCCCCACCGTCCCCGGTAAATTCGTCGATTATCCCGCGACGAATATCAGCCCCGACATGTCGTTCCTCGAGATGCTCGACGTCGTCAACGACGAGCTGACGCGGAAAGGTGACGACCCGATTGCTTTTGCCCACGACTGCCGCGAAGGCATCTGCGGCACCTGCTCCTGCACGATTAACGGCAAGCCGCACGGTCCCGGCAAAGGCATCGCGACCTGCCAGACCTACATGCGCAGCTTCAAGGAAGGCGATCTCATCATTGTCGAACCGTTTCGTGCCCGCGCATTCCCCATCATTCGCGATCTCGTCACTGATCGCATTGCCTTCGACAAAATTCAGCAAGCCGGCGGCTTCATCTCCGTCCGTACCGGCGCGGCGCCCGACGCCAATTCGATTCCTGTGCCGAAGGAAGACGCCGATCTCGCGATGGACGCCGCTTCCTGCATCGGTTGCGGCGCGTGTGTCGCCGCCTGCAAAAACGCCAGCGCGATGCTCTTCGTTGCGGCTAAAGTTTCGCAACTCGGTTTGCTCCCACAAGGTCAGCCTGAGCGCGACAAACGCGTACTCGCCATGGTGCAGACGATGGACGCCGCCGGTTTCGGAAACTGCACGAACCAGTACGAGTGCAGCGCGGTTTGCCCGAAGCTCATCTCGCACGACTTCATTGCCCGCCTGAATCGCGATTATATGTCCGCGCTCTTCAAGGCCCGTTTCAAGCCCAGCTCCAATGCCGCGGCCGGCGGTGCTTAAAAAATAAGCCAGTTCAAATCTTCCAACGGCGCGGCTAATCACCGCGCCGTTTGTTTTTTAGGCTTTGCCAGTCAAGCAAGGTAGCGGCGGTTGCCCTCAACCGCCAATCGTGCTCACCTCGGAGGGACGACGGTGGCGATAAAACCTCGCTTCAGTGGGGGGGATTTGTGCCGATAGCGAGGGAGCCACGCTATGAGTCTGGGCCACGATACCATTATTACGATTGGAACCAAGTTGCCCCCAGGCTTGGGAATTTTTGGTCGTCTGCAGGCCTTGCTGCGTGATCCCGATGCCGAACTCCACGATATCGTGAAGCTCGTGCAGGTGGATCCTTCGCTTACTTTTCAAGTGATCCGGCTGAGCAACAGCGTCCTGTACGGCACGAAAAGTTCCTGCCAGTCGCTGGATGATGCGGTGTCGCGCGTGGGGTTGGCTGAATTGCAACAAATCGTCGGGCTCGCGGTGGCGCGCCAATGTTTTCAGGGTGAATTGGAATTATTTCAAATCCCCGCCACGCTCTTGTGGGAAAATGCCGTGGGCATCGGCACCCTCATGGCGGCCTTTGCCAAAAAGGTCAGCGGCGATGCTGGCGCGGCGTATGCCACGGGCTTACTGCGCAACATCGGAAAAGTTGTACTGAATAATTATCCTGGTGGGGTTTGTTATCCAGGGGTGACTGATCGGCCGGATTTGCATGCTTGGGAACGAGAGGTTCACGGACTAACCGCCGTAGAAGTTTCCGCCGTGCTATTGGATCACTGGCGGTTTTCCCCAGCGACCGTCGAAACCATGCGCGGACATCTGGTGCCCGATCCAGCATCGACCCATATTGCGAGCCTTGCCCAGATGCATCTGGCCTGTGCGGTGGCGGTCGAGTGGGGTTGCGCTTTACCAGGCGAAGAAACTGGCTGGACCAATGATGCGGTCATGCGCGCCTTGGCCGGATTGAAGGAAGACGATTGGGCTGCCATGATCGGAGAGGCGCGAAAGCAATATGACCGCGTCGCGCAGATCGAATGGTCGGCGGCCGCGTGAGGGGAGGTGGTCGCAAAGTGGCACGGGTCTCCGACCCGTGAAAAAAATGTGGAGCCAAGGCAAACGGGTCGGAGACCTGTGTCACTCCAACCGCCCGCGCTCGGCAGGGTACTCACCCACAAAGCGCTACCTTGGAAAATCAAACTGTCTTGAGATAAGAGTTGCCGTCGGCGGTCGGACTTTATCCATACTATCGACCGATGCCGCCACCAACCCCTCCGCCCCACGACGCGGTGCATAGCGAAGAGTTTCTTCATACGCTGATGCGCCGGCAGCTTAAACTATCCATCGCCTGTGCCATGGCTTTTCTGGTCGTTTTGCTCGGCCTGCCGCTGGCCAATTATTTTGCGCCGGAGCTCATGGCGACGCGGATCTTCGGCTTTACGCTCACCTGGCTGGTGCTGGGGGTGCTGTTCTTCCCTGCGGTCTGGGCGATCTCATGGATCTTTATCCGCCGCTCCATCTGGCTGGAAGAAGATGAAGTCAGGCAGGTAAAAAACCATCGGGAGGAGAACTGAGCCATGGTCAATTCTCCTCTGCTGGTTGCAGCCTCTGACGGTTTCCTGGGTGGCATCGATCCGTGGATCTTTGGATTCTCGTTCATCACGGTGGCAATGACGCTTTGGATGGGGTTTCGCTCGGCCAAAACGTCAAAGACGGCCAGTGATTTTTTCGTGGCGGGTCGCTCGGTGTCGGTCGGCTGGAACGCCTCCGCGATTTCGGGCGAATATCTTTCCGCCGCCTCGTTCATGGGCGTGGCCGGCATGGTGATGTCGAGCGGCTACGACGCGCTGTGGTATCCGGTGTGTTACGCGTGCGGTTATCTTTTCCTGCTGTTGTTTATTGCCGGACCGTTGCGCCGGTTCGGCGCGTATACGATTCCGGACTTTGCCGAGGGCCGTTACGACTCGCCCTTGTTCCGGAAGATCGCGGTGTGCTTTGTCCTGTTCATCGGGTTTTTCTACACGATGCCGCAAATGAAAGGTGCGGGCACGACCCTCGCTTATATTTTCCAAAACATCACCTGGGCGGACGGCTCGCACGGACTGCCTTACTGGGTCGGCGTCGTAGTGGTCGGCGCGGTGATCACGCTCAATGTCGCTTTGGGCGGCATGAAAGGTATCACGCTCGTGCAGGCGATCCAGTACTGGATCAAGGTTTTCGCGATCAGTCTGCCCGTTTTCATCCTGATGTCGGTCTACGGATTCTACGGGCTGCATATCGGGGCGAACCAAACGCAGGTGCCCGTGGCTGCGGTCGCTGGGGTTGCCGCAGGCGAAACCGGGGTCAGCGCCCCCGGCCACACGATCGAGCGCAAGCCGCTCGTCGAAAAAGCACCGAAGGACACGATATGGGTTTCTCCCTTTGGTCCGCTCACCACCAAGGCGGTGAACGCCGCGGCCGCAGCGCTTCCCGCGGAGCAACGTCCGGCTTACCTCGCTGAACACCAGCGGCCCTATTCACTTCTCTATACGTACTCGCTTATCATCGCGCTGGTTTGTGGCACCGCCGGCCTGCCGCACATTCTGGTGCGGTTCTACACGAACCCCGACGGCGTAGCAGCCAAGCGCACCACGATGTGGGTGATGATTTTGATCGGCGTCTTCTATGTGTTTCCCCCGATCTTCGGGGTGATCGGACGCAATCTCATGCCCGATCTTTATCTGGGCGTGGGATCCAAGGGGACAGACAAAGTGGTCTTGGAACTGCCCACGCTGCTCAGCGCGAAATACGGCGTGCTCGGTTCCATCCTCAGCGGCATCACGTGCGCGGGGGCATTCGCGGCTTTCATGAGCACGTTCAGCGGGCTGCTCGTGTCGATGACGGGTGCGCTCGCGCACGACGTCTACGGCCGGATGCTGCGCCCGAAGTCAAACCCGACGGAACGAATGATCGCCTTCAAAGTGGCGGCAGTGTTGATCGGTGCGGTGGCGATCACCCTCGGGTGCTTCGTTGAGTTTCTGGAAATCAACTTCATGGTCGGACAGGCCTTCGCGATCGCCGCCGCCAGTTATTTTCCGTTGCTTTTCATGAGCGTGTGGTGGCGCGGCATGACGATGAAGGGCGCAGCCACCGGCATGTTGACCGGCGGACTCTGTGCGCTTTTCGCCGCCGCGCTGACCAACTTCAGCACGCTCGCGCTCGACAAGGGTCCGATGGGTAAGGTTTTTGCCGGCTTTGCTCCGCTCAATGGTTTTTGGGCGCAGCACCCGCTGCTCCGCATTCTCGCCGAGCAGCCCGCCATCTGGACGGTGCCTCTTGCCCTTGCGCTCATGGTGGTGGTTTCCAAGCTCACGGTGAAAAACGTGCCCGGCGACATCCGGATGAAGATGCTGGTCTTGCACGCCCCGGAAAAGCTCGGCCTCAAGCAGGAATATATCCAAGAGCAACAAGCCGGTGCTGGTCGCTAGTTCTTTGGGCACCGCAGCAGGATGGGGTTTTGAGAGGGCGGCCAAAAGGTAGGGCGCGTTATCACTACCGCGCCGTTCAGGATATTCGCGCTCACTGAAGTATTGATCGTTTTTTTTAACGCCCGTTGTTAATGTTTCTAACTTTGACCGAGGTGGACATGGCTGGCCTATTGCATCAAGCATCTTGAAGTTCTCCAACATCGGGCTGCGCTTTATGTGGCCGGGGCGATCGGTGCGCGAGGGCGTGCTCGAGAAACCAGAGGTTGGCACTACCTGCTTGCTTAAGAATCTGCGGATTGGTGCGATAGTATCAGTTCGGCCACGTTCCCCCACCGCTTGTCTATTCGTGATAAAATTCTGGAGATTGCCCGCACCATGCCGGCGGCACCGCGAATTTTTGCGCGGCTGGGCCGGATGTTGCGTGATGATTCCGGTTCCCTTGAAGAGATCTGCCTTTTGGTTAAAAGCGATGCGGCGCTGACGGCTCACCTCCTCCGCGTGGCCAACAGTGCGGTGTACACAGGTAGTCCCAAAGTGCTTTCTGTTCATGCGGCCATATCCCGGGTGGGTTTGGAAGAATTGTATCGCTTGGTGGGCTACATGACGGGCTCGCAACTGAACGAACGCGTGCTGAAATACTATGGCATTCAGGCGGACTATTTGCGCGAGCACATGTTGCGGACGGCGTTTGTGAGCGAACAACTGGCGGTGGAATGCGGCATCGATGTGCACTTGGCGTACACCGCCGGTTTGCTGCGCTCGATCGGGCTGTTCGTCTGCGATCATTTGGCGGCGCAGTACGAAATCGCCGCCTATCGTCCGGCTTACGATCATAATTATCTGACATGGGAAGGCCGGTTGTTCGGTATCGGAAACCACGAGGTGGCCGCGATGGTGTTGGAAGATTGGAAGTTTCCCGAGGATGTCACCGAAGCGGTTCGGCAACATTATCAGCCTGATCTTGAAAACAAGCATCAGCGTTTGGCCTGTCTGCTGAATCTCGCGTCTGGGTTGGTGGCCAAGCACGGGCATGGTCTCGCGGGCGAAACGGGTCTTTGGGTGAACCCGCAGGGCAAACTCGATTCACTGGGCCTGAGCGAAAATCGGTTTCATGCGGCCGAGGGGCGGGCGATGGAGGCCTTTGCCGGTTTTCACCGGCGGATGAGCGGCGAAGTGGAGGTTGAAAATCCGGTGCCGGAACCATCGATCAGCAGCAGGCAAACGGCAAAAAACAAGGCGGCAGATACCTGCAACTGGGAGGCCCCCACCGGGGTTATCGAGGTGAACGATGAACCCACTGTGCACCCCACCCTCCCGGAAGTAACGCCCCAGCTCGATTTCACGACGTTTATGCGCAACTATCAAAACATGGTTTATTCCACCGCGGCCCGAATCACGGGCAATGAGGCGCAGGCGGAGGATATTGCCCAGGAGGTGTTCCTTAAAGCCTTTGAACATTTTGCTGATTTGCAGTCCAGCCCCACCGCCGGCGGCTGGCTCAAAACCGTCGCGACGAACCTCTCGATCAATCACCTTCAGCGTTACCAGAAGCGTTGGAGTTTTTTCTCCGATCTCGTCCGGCGCGACGACGACGGTGGAGAAAGAGAGGTCGAGTTCGCCGCGCCCGACACGTTTTTTAAGAGCGTCGATTCGGGCGAGCGTCGCGAGTGGGTGGAACGCGCCTTGGAAAAACTTCCCGAACATCAGCGCGTGCCGCTCGTGCTCTTTCATTTCGAAGATCTGCCTTACGAGGAGATCGCCAAAAAGCTCCGCGTCTCCCTCAGCAAAGTTAAGACTGATATCCTCCGCGGACGCGAAGCCCTCGCCAAAATTCTGGCCCATAGCGGCGCGCCTCATGAAACTTTTATCTAACCAGGAGCTGCCATGAAAAAAATGACTCCCGAAGAACTCGAGGAATTTATCCATCGCGAACTCCGCGGCCTCCCGGTGCGGCCTGCCCCCTCGACGCTCGAGGCCCGCGTGCTCGCCGCCATCGAGCACCGCGCCCGTATCGCGTGGTACCATAAATCCTGGAGCTACTGGCCGGCGGCCGTGCGCGCGCTGTTTCTCGCCGCGATCACCGGTCTCGCGGGCGCAGCGATCAGCGCGTTCTATTTGTTTATGCAAGGCGGCCAGCCGGAGCTGATCGGCCAGCTGATCGTGGCCCGCTTCAGTGTGGTGACCCAGACTTATGGCGCGATCTTGTGGACCGTGCATTTCCTCGGCCGCATGCTCAACACCCTCTCGCCGCTCTGGCTATGCACCGGCGGGGTCTTGATCGCGGTGATGTACGCTTTGTGCTTTGGCCTCGGAGCCACCGCCTATCGCATGAGCAGCCGTAAAAACTAACACGCGTTCCCATGAAAATTTTCCATTACCAAAACGTGATTCCCCGGCTGTTCTTCGGCTTCGGCCTGATGCTGGGTGCAGGCCTGCTGGTGGCCGGCGAGGAGCCGAAAGAAACCAAACCGGCTGAAGCGGAAGAGGCGGACTTGGCAACGGAGCCCGTTGCTCCTGTCGCGCCTGCGTCGGGGCCGATCGCGCCCGCGCCCAGCGTTGAGGAACCTGCCGCTCCACTCCCGGTTAGCGAAGTCCCGGGGGAAAAACCCGAACCAACAGCGCCGCTTGAAAAGCCCCAAGAGAAACCATCGGAGAAAAAATGGGCCGAACCGGAGCGTTGGGCCAACGGCATGAAAGACGGCAACGGCCCGGTCATCCTGCATGACCGGCGTATCCCGATCGGCGAGAAATCGAAGCAGGACGTCATGGTTATCATGGGCGACCTCACCGTCGACGGCGAGGTGGACGGCGATGCCGTGGCGATCCTGGGGGATGTGGTGGTGAACGGCACGGTGAGCCGAAATGTGATCGCGATTAAGGGTGATGTGCATCTCGGGCCCAAAGCCCGGGTAGCTGGCAACATTGTCTGTCCTCAAGGCTCCACCGTGATTGATCCCGGGGCCTATGTGGGGGGAAAGCAGATTCAGCAGGAGGCATTCGAAGAAAAGCTGGAGGCGTTCCGCTCCTGGTGGACGCACGCGCTCCAGTGGGGGCGGCCGATCGCCATCGCGGCCCACATGGGCTGGCTCTGGATTTTCACGGGGTTCATGATCACCTTTTATGCTCTGCTCGGGTTGCTCTTTCCGCGGGCGCTGCGCTCTTGCGGAGACCAACTGACGACACAGCCTGGATTCGTGATACTCGCCGCCATGCTCACGGTGCTGGCGTTGCCGGTGTTGTTTGTGCTGCTCTTGATCACGGTGATTGGGATTCCGGTTGCGGTGCTCCTGCTCCCGTTGCTCGTCTTCTGCGCGGTGTTGTTTGGCAAGGCGGCGATCTACGGTTTGGTCGGACGTTGGCTGACGGGAAACCGCCTGCACCTGGCACTCGCCGTCATCGCGGGTGCGCTACTTTTTCTTTTGCTCTACCTGGTGCCCATTGTCGGAATCCTGCTCTCGCTGTTGGTTGCGCTGCTCGGATTTGGTTGTGTGATACTGACCCTGTTCAGTCCACGTGCGTCCGGGACGACTGGACCGGTTCCGGTCGCTCCGTCTGGTATTCCGCTCGGAACGACGGTAGCGGAGCCCGCGCCTCCGATGCTACCGCCGGTGAATTCCCCTGCCTTGATGGCGAGCAGTCTATATCCACGCGCAGGCTTCTGGATACGTTTGGGTGCCACATTTTTGGATGTCATCCTGGTCGCGATCTTGGTCTCATTTGTCGGTGGAATGCTTCATCGGCTGCAGGTGGATCTCGAAGAAGGCCTGCCTTTGTGGTTTGCGATTTATTTCGTCGTCCTGTGGGCGACCAAGGGGACGACCCTCGGTGGAATTATTTGCGGGCTCAAAGTGGTGCGCCTCGATGATCGACCGCTCGATTGGAGCGTGGCGATCGTGCGGGGACTGAGCGCGTTTCTTTCGCTCGCGGTGGCCGGGCTGGGTTTCATCTGGGTGGCGTTCGATGACGACAAACAATCCTGGCACGACAAAATCGCCGGCACGACGATTGTGAAAGTGCCGAAGGGCACGCCGTTGCTTTGAGGGAGAATTTGCCTGGAAGTTTGGAGCAGCACAGGCCTCCGGGCCTGTGGGATTGGTAGGCGTGGCATGGGTCTCTGGACCGTGGGTTCGGGAATCACGGGTCGGGAGACCCGTGCCACGCCTAGCGCTACGGGATTTATCCATTCTGGAATGAGCTCAAAAATATTCCTCGCCGTGAACGATTCTTTACATGGGCTGCTTCACGGGTATTTCTCATCGGCTTATGGCAAATCCAACGGTCGGAATTATCATGGGTAGTGCCTCGGATTGGGACGTGATGCAGCATTGCGTGCAGACGCTCGAGCAACTCGGTGTAGTCTGCGAGCGGCGCGTCATCAGCGCTCACCGCACCCCGCAGCTCGCTTTTGAATGGTGCTCCAGCGCCGAAGCCCGCGGATTGAAAGTGATCATCGCCGCCGCCGGTGGTGCGGCGCATCTCGCTGGATTCGCCGCCGCGCTCACCCCGTTGCCCGTGTTGGGCGTGCCGATGGAATCGGCCGCGCTGAAGGGGATGGATTCATTGCTCTCGATGGTGCAGATGCCCGGTGGAATTCCCGTGGCGACTTTTGCGATCAATAAACCCGGCGCGATCAACTCCGCGTTGTTCGCCGCCGCGATTCTCGCGCTGAGCGACGCGGCTATCAAGAAAGCCGTGGACGATTTCCGTGCCGCGCAATCGAAGAAAGTCGCCGAAACCAAGCTGCCTTAAATAAAGACGGACTTGCGCGCCTTGGCGCGGTGGATGGTGACTGATCGGGCTGCGGCCTGGAGCCGGCTGGTCAGGCGTGATCGGAAATACCGGTGCGATTAAACAATCGCAGCGACTGGCAGTGATCGGAGAATCACGGGTGTTGCCTGTTGGGCTTTTCACGCACGGTTGGGACCGCTGGTTTTTAGTGCCCGATGCAAGGTGCGGTGGGCTCGGAAAGGCCGGCTGCGCGCTGGTAATTGCATTGGAACGCAATTTATGCACAAAAATAGTGCTAGTGTACTGGATGATAAATAGCTATACAAAATGAGATTAGTCTGTTTATCTGTCGAAATGGCCCGCCCGATCAGCATTCTTACTCTTACGTCCGAGCAGCGCAAAGAACTGCGCTGGATTGTTAATCGCCCTAAAGCG
>JBBRBC010000012.1:0-70838 GCA_038206205.1 Opitutales bacterium | reverse complement strand
GGATTCCGATCAATTTTTCCGAAAAGCAGGTTAGGGCTGAGAGCATGAAATCAATAACCCTGAGTAAAGAGGAGACGAAGTTGATTGAAGTGCTGCGCGCCCACCCGGCGCTGGCCGGGCAAGTGGAGGCGGTGCTGGCGGTGGTGCGCGCGGGCGGCGAAGCCCCGGGCAGGATCGACGCAGCGGAGGAGAGCCTGGTGAAGCCGTTGCGAGCCTTGGGTCTGGAGGTGCTCGGGCGGGTGGGCCCAGCGGAGACCGACGGCACGATCCTACCGCAGGTCGAATTCACCCCCGGCTCCGGCGACCGGCGCAAACGCCGTAAGGTGGTCTGGCCGGAAAATCCGCCTGTGCGCGGTCCAAGCCGTCGGCCAAACCCAGACCTACTACGGCGTGAGCTGCGGCGACCTCGGCGAGGTCGCCGCCCAAGGGGAACACACCGCCCGGCAAGCCGGCTGGGCCAGCCCGAGCGCGATTCACGCCGTGGGCGACGGGGCCGAGTGGATCGCCCGCCTGACCAAACAGTGCTTCGGCACCCGAGGCTATTTCCTCCTCGATCTATTCCACGTCAGCGAATACCCCGCCGCCGCCCCCGTGTGCGCCGCGCACCGCTACTTGGATAATCGCCGCGATCAACTCGACTACCCGCGCGCGCTCGCGCGCGACCTGCCGCTCGGCTCCGGGCTGATTGAAAGCGGCCATCGGCACGTCCTCCAGCACCGCCTCAAAATCGCCGGCGAAGCGTGGCTGCGCGCCAACTCCGAAGCCATCACCCACGCCCGCGCCGTCCGCGCGAACGGCGGCTGGCCCGCCTACTGGACCGAGCTCGCCCAGACACGGAATTAATCACACCCTCCCGTACCACCAAGATGCTGGGCAACCTAAGGTTTTTTCACGGGTCTCCATTGGGCATGAAACTCCGTCACTTGTGTTATGCCGGTTTGCTGGGCGTGAGCTTGGCCACGGCGGCGGAGCCGACGAAAGTCGAGGCGCCAGCGCCCGCCCAGGAGATTTTAACCGATGATCTTTTCGAGGCTGGTCGGGATCTTTTCGATACCTACGCCCCACCCTCGATCAAGGCGCGTTTTGCGTTTCCCGACAAAGCGCAATGGGATGATTTCGCCGTCCGGCTCCAGCAGGCGCTGGACAGCAATAATCTCGAAGCGCTCGCCCAGTATGAACCCGAGGCGCGGGGAGCCTTGGCGGCGCTGCGCTCCCTGCCGGGCAATGAGGAATATATCAACTGGCTGGAAGAACGACTGGATTACATCGAGGCCGCCAAACAAACCACTCAACCACCGGTCCCTCCGCTCAAGCCGCCGGTCACGACGTCTCCGCCCAAAACTCCCTCGTTGGCGCAGTTCATTCCCCACTACGATCTTTGGCTGCGTCGGCTACAAACCCGTCCCAAGCCCGCCGGCGCAGATGAATTTATTCCTTTGCTCAGTGGAATTTTCAACACAGCGGGTTTGCCCATCGAATTGGTTTGGCTGGCCGAAGTGGAATCCACTTTCAACCCCTCGGCCGGGAGTCCCGCAGGTGCGCGCGGTTTATTTCAACTCATGCCCGCCACCGCCAAGGAACTCGGTTTGAGCACCCTTTTGCCCGACGAACGGAATGATCCGGAAAAATCCGCCAGCGCGGCGGCGCAGCTATTGCGCAAACTGCATAAAAAATTCGGCGACTGGCCGCTGGCGCTCGCGGCCTACAACGCCGGTGCCGGCCGGGTCCAGCGCACGCTCAACGAACAAAAAGCCAAAACCTTCGCCGAGATCGCCTCCTCGCTCCCCGCCGAAACCCGCATGTACGTGCCGAAGGTCTTGGCCATGCTCCAAGTCCGCGCCGGGATGTCGCTGGCCGGCCTGGCCCCGCCGCGGAGCTGAACTTGGTGGAACAGCGGCCCGTGGCCCGATCCTTCGGGCCACAAGCGCCTGCGCCAGTGGGGCTGCTCTCACCGGACGGAGCGACCATCGGGAGCGCAGGAGGAAGCAGGGCGAGCGTCAGCTGTGCTGGCGCGAGACGTGCCGCTTGGATCATTGCGCGCGTTGCGCCTGGCTTCTTGTCAAGAGTCAGAGACCTGACGTCTTCTGTCTTACCCGTGCCGGAAAGATTCACGACCGATATCGTCCAAAAATAATCGCGGCTCGCTCGGGGAATTTTCGTTCAGGTTGTTTCCGGGCGGACACTGGGTACGCGCTGGTCGCGCTATTCTGCTGGCCAGCAGAACGAGGCATGCTCGCAACCTGCAAATTCCCCGACCTCACAGGCACCGAGGCCTGTGGCTACGGCAATACCTGTCGTGGCCCCACGCAGCCGCTGGCATCCCACCGGGTTGGTCAAAACCGGGTGAGAAGCCTTGACGTCCGGGCTCACGAAAAACGTAACACTTCGTTTCACCAGTTCCGCAATTTTGGGACGAAGAACGGGAGCAAGGCCTCAACTCGCCTTGAGCGATCCGTACTCAACGACTCCCGCCGCGCACCTATGACTTCAATCATTGCATCAATACTCATCGACCGGACGACCTATCCTCCATCTGCCTCTGCCTTAATTTTGGCGATCATGTTCACCTCCATTCCAAGTCGCAACACACTCCGGCCGCGCCTGACAGTATGAATCGTATCCATCAGTTTGTGCGCTCGCTCCTGATCGCGGGGTTTCTCATCGGTGGAGGAACTCTGGGCGGTTTCGCCCAGCCGGCCACTTTATCATTGGCCAATCAGGCGATGATGCCGCCGCAGGATTGTGTGATTTCCATCGACGCGGACGCAGCATCTTCCGTCTCGACCGACGGAAATGGCAACGGCATCGATGACGCGTGGGAACTGCGTTACTTCGGAAATCTAACGACGTGCACGTCTGCTTCGATCAACAACCTCGATGGATTGTTTGATCGCGATGCCTACTTACTGGGACTCGATCCGACGAAAAACAACCTGGGCGTGACGCGCCGGCCGGTGACCCGCGCCGATTATGTGGATTTCGTGCGCGACCGTGCAGCAGCATTTGAATCCGGTCCCGATCACGCGATGTACGGACCCCGGCATGCGTTAGGTGCGCTCGCCGTCTTCGCCACAGAAACGGATCCGCTGCGTGCCGCTCGTCTGGCCGCAGGAATCAAGCAGACCCTGCATTTCTACTCCGATTGGGTGAATACGACCGTGCGGCAAGATGGAGGCATCGCTTCCGAAGAAGGACCCACGCTGTGTGCCCTCTATTTTCGTGAACTGCGTCGGCGGGGATTTATGACCATCGACGACGAACGGTGGGCGCGCGATCTCTTGCTGACGGTACGCCAATATCAAATGGCGTGGCGACCGGGCGACGGTCTTTGGCGCGGCTCCCACCACCGGTCGCAAGCCCAAGGAATCGCGCACGCCCTAGCCGCTGCCTTTTATCCAAATGAACCGGGTGCCTCAGCATGGTCGGTGTATGCCGCGAACACGTGGAGCGATTGGTGGGACTTTCGCGACATCGGCATCAACGATACCGGCTATTTTTTTCTAACACTCTCCAGTAATTTGCTGGGCGCCGAACTTCTGGGCCGCACGGCGACATTCACGGATCCGCAGATCAACGCCTTTTTGATCGACTGATGGAGGAGGTCACGCCGGATGGCACTGTCATTCCGTATGGCTCGAATTTTGGTTACAACACCCACGCCGGGGCCCGGATTTTCGCCTTGGAACTGGCGGCCCGCTACACGCGGGACGGGCGTTACAAGTGGGTCGCGCAACGCCTCATGAATCACCTGCAGGCCCGAACGCTGGGTGCATATCAACTGCCGAAAGATTACGATTGTGAGGATATCGCCGTGGCCAGCCTCATTTGCGACGACCGCGTGGTGCCAGTGGAGCCGAGTTCAGGATCGAGCCTGCTGTGGCGAAAAGAAATTTTCCGGATGCCAAATTCTGTCGTGGCAACGACTTTCCCCGGGGCCGGAGGCTTGGATTGCAACCTATACATGACGCAGCGAACCATGCCCAGCAAGCTGGTGTTGCGCAGTGGCTGGAAACCCGGCGACCTCTTTCTCCTCGCCGAATGTTATGTGCGGCATGATCCGATGAATCCCACGGCCATTCTCGGGCTGGAACGTTTCTCGGCAGGCTTTGCCGAGATGCTCTCGGAAAAATTCGTCAGCCGGGAAAATGTGGTGGAGATCACCGATCCCGCTCAGAGCGCAATCTTCCTTGGGCGAAAAAACTTTAAGGGCGACCGTACTACACTGCCCCTGGGCTGGACCGGCATGGAATCCCGCGTGGAGCCGCCCACCGATCACGCCACGGCGAGCCATGCTACGATCAACGTCACTAAATATATGGGCTACGAGGCGACCCAAACGCGGGAATTTCTGCTGGTGAAAAATCGTTTCGTACTCGTGCGCGACGAAACCGTTTTCAACGACTCCTTCCGGGCAACCGTGGGTCCGGTTTGGAATACCCAGAACGTGAGTGAGGCCAGCGGGAATAATTGGGTGAACACTTGGTTTGAGACGCACTCCTTCCAAAATGTCCTGCGCTACACGGTTCCGCCGATGGACCTGCTCATCTATTACGGCAACAAAGAGGGCGCGGCGATGACGGTGGAAGACATTCCCGATGGTCCTTCGGGCCAGGGTCCGATGAAAAAAACCCGCTACGCCTGGACGGGCGACGTCAGTCCGGGGCAACGGCTCCAGTTTGTGCAGGTGCTATTTCCCCATGTCCGGGTGGGCGATGAAACGACCCTGGCGCAGGGCATCAGGATCTTGCTGGATCAACCCGGGACGGCCGCCGTGTTGATCAACACCAATGCAGGGATAGAGCTGGCGTCACTGAATTCTGCTGGCGGATCACTCACGTTCAATGCCGCCGAATTTGGCCGACTGACGACCGACGCGCGCGCTTGTTATGTGAAAATTGTCGCCGGCACACTCGTCTCCGTGATGGCGGAAGACGCGACCTATCTCTCCTTCAACGACCAGCTCCTGCTGCAAAGCGCCACCCGGACAAACTATGAAACCACTCCGTGATGCCGGTGCCACCGTGCGCTATCGTGCCGATGCGGAGTGAGGACGGGCTTGGCGCGCAGAGTCCATCGAACCATTATTGGGCGGATGCTTGGCAGGTGTTTTGCGCGTGAACAGTCGCCAGTCGAGCGAACCTGGATGTCTCCGGGTGAAAAGAGGCCGGACCGCTTTATCGTCCTGTAACGCGAGGCTCCTCGCCATGACACGGGAATGGCAGCGAGCAATTGGAATTACCGCTGATCCTCTTGGAGCGTCTGCTGTTTTTCCGCCGTGCCACCGGACCGTCGCGCGGGCCAATTGGACAGCGTCCAAAGTATCAACGGGACCAAAAACACCCCGGCCGACCAGTCCGTGACCGACGAATGCAACAACTGGCACGCAGTCTTCACCCACGGTCCCTGGCTTGACGCAGCAGGCAGGTGCAGGCCGATGGTGTAGTTCACCTCGACCAGAACGCAGACGAGCATCAAGCAATGCAGCCCGGCCATCGCAGGCACACCCTTGAGCAAACGCGTTCGCCAACGCGGCCGACCGGCCAAAAACAGTGCGCCAAGAAATGCCGCCGCCGTGTAGGGCTGATAGAAAGTGATCACCGGTTTCGCCAACACGTATTGTTTGTGGTGGTCGCGATCATACATGTCATCGGTTCGGACTAACACAACGAGGTCCACCCCTTCGGTGATACCGAGCGCCTTCTCTTGGGTGTGATGCTGAAAAAGAATTTCCTTTCCAGGCAAAATTTTTCCCAAGGTCAGATTGCCGGCTCCAATCAATCCTGCCCGGTAGAGGTGGCCCAACGGCAACCAGAGCAACAGGAGCCCGAGATACCAGCCGATGAGCCGACCGATGAAGGGCCAGATCAAACGCGGACCGATCGCGAGGCGCGCCGCAGGTTTTTTCTGACGATACTTCCCTCTGCACCGGGCCGGCCCCGCCTTGGTTTCATCGCGAGCATGGTGCCGGTCTAGCTTTGCGCAGCTCCATCGGCCGGCTCCGTTAAATCGGTGAGGACCGACGTGGCATGCTTCAGCCAGGAAACAAAAAAGAGGAGAACAACGCAGATGAGCAGCAGCGGCCAGAGATTGTAATGGACGAGATCAAAACCCGCGCGCCAATGCACCCCGATAAGCCAGAGACTGACCACGCGCAGATAATTTAGCAGCGCGATGAGGACCAAGCCGGCGGCAAGTCCGGCCATTTTCCGACGAGCGGACGCCGGGAACACCACAATGGCCGCTGCAAGTAGGAGGGAAAGTTCGATGCCGTCGCATCCGTTGGTGACGGTCACTGCGAATTGGGCCGAACGAATCTCGCGCTCATCAACCGTCGTGTGGTAACCGAACAAATTCACTGTCCCAGAGGAAGCGCTGGCGATCAGCCGTTGATATGGCCGGAAGACGTGATCTTGGGTCCATTCATTCACAGCCACCAGCCGCGCCACGAGCGGATGTTTGCTCGCATACCCCTCGTCCGGCATGCGCAGACTGAGCGTCAACAAAAAGTACAGGCCCAAAGCCCCGCTAAAGGTGAAGATAAAGCACAACACCGGTCGATTTCCGGCGGCCCTGGCCGACATGCTCCACCAAGCCCGGTCATGATCGGATCCTGCGGATATTATACCGCCGGCTGGCCGGGCGTCGGAATCAGCGGGTTTACGAGGACGACGTTTTCGCATCATGCAAAGAAGAGATTTATTTTGCGTCTACAGCTCTGGCCTGCGGCAGCAAAGCAGCGTCGCGAAGAATCTCTCGGCCAAGCAAGGTTCCGATTGTTACAATAGCGTATCCAGCTCTTTGGCTTGATCGTCCGACCGGCACGGACGCGCAAACACAACCCCGCTGCCGAACAGCAGCGCCACCAGCAGGAGAGACCAGGCCGGAGACATCACCGGAACGCTGGTCGGCTGACTGGCCACGACCGGAGGAACCACTCCATCGATCCACGCGGCACGAACCGATATGCGGGTCGCGTAGAATCCACTGGGCACCGGAGAAGTTCCGCCGACCAAATTCCAACTGCCACTGCTGCCAGAATAGAGTCCGCGTGCGTCAAAGATCGCCGCGTTGAAACCTGCGCCTAAGTTTGTGGTATTAAAATACGCATCAACGGCCGCCGCGACCCCGGCGAGCTTCCAGCCCGAACCGTCGTCGAGGAAGACCGGCCCGCTTGAGTCGCCCACCGCGAGGTGCGCCTCGTTGATTCCACCCGACGCATCCAACGTGGCATTCAAAAGGGCACCCCAATACGAACCCCCGTTCACCACCGCAGCGACCGTGTTTTGGCCCCACCGCAATAAGCCATCGCCCACACCCCACTGCCAACCGCGGAGCGTGTTGGTGGCGGCATCGCGCACCTCGGTGCCCCGGGTCAGCCCTCGGCCGAAGACGATCAGTGGCTTGCCCGCTTCAATACCCGTCCGGTAGAGCGGTGCCCACGAAGGAAAAGTTCCGCTGATTTGCCAGATGCGCAGATCGCTCAGGGTGTTGTCAAACACCGCGACCGTGGTGTAGGTGACGCCATTGAGAATGAATGGATCGCCCACGGTTCCGCCGATGTGGCGGGCGGCGATAAAATGTTTGGGTCCGATCGGCACGCCCTGAAAGCCCCCGCCACACGCCCACCCATTGCCAGCCGCTGTTAGCCAACATTCCGGTCGGTGCCGTGGTGTTGTAATTCGGATCGGCCGTGGAATAAAAAATCATCGCCTGCAGCGATGAGAATGACCCGACGAAAAATAACACCACGAGGAGCGCACGACTAGGTAGCTTCAGCCGGAACGATGCAGTCCAGAGCTGAGAGTTGAGCGTCTCGAGCCCGACCATACAGTAAATACAGTTTCCCGTCACAAAATCACGCATACCAGCTCTGAGGATCGAGCTCTCAGCTCTCGACTCTGGACTACGTCACTCCGGCTACGCCTGATGCCGGCATTCCTAAATTGGACTCGACCTGGGAAACGCACTTTGAAGGCAGAATTGTCAGGCCACTCATGTGTCGGCCAAGACGGGTTTGGCCCCATCAGCCCACGCGCTGAATACGCGTGTAGGGCTGGGCGAGGGTCGGGCCAAAGCTACGCACCCAAGTGGTGCGCTTGGGCCACTGTGGCCGCGGGAACAGGCCCGTACCCAGAATAGGCACGGGGTCAATTTTGGCCGTCAATTTTGCCGAAGAAAAGAAATCTCGGCCTGCGTTACGAGCAGGAGGTGTTGCTTGCACGCCCGAAGAGAAAAGCCCCCAACTATTCTGGCAAGTGGGCCTGCGTGAAATCCACGTTTCAATCACGCAACGATTGCCCGACAGCCGTGCATCAGGTAGGTGGCAGAACCTTGCCGGTCACCAACACTATCACGGCAAAGGAGCAACCGATGAAGGCAAGGTTTGGCGGGCAAGGACGGGACTTTCCTGCGCCAACACGCTTTCGATCCAATCTAGGTGCACCGAAATCCGTGAGGCGTAAAACCCACTCAGCACTGGCTTCGCACCCGAGATCGGAGTCCATTTGCTGCTGTTGCCGACATAGAGACCACGCAGCTCGAAGAGGGCCGCGTTGAAACCTTCCCCTTTGTCCGTGGTATTAAACGCCGCGTCCACGACTGCCGCCACCCCGGCCAGTTTCCAGCCGGACCCATCGTTCATGAAAACCGGACCACTGGAATCCCCTTGAGCGAGATGGGCGACATTGCTCCCGCCCGTCGGATTAAAAACCGCATAGAGCAACGCGCCCCAATAAGCGCCGCGATCAACCACCGCGACGACGCCATTCTGCCCCCAGCGCATTCGACCATCGCCCGCGCCCCATTGCCAGCCACGCAGCGTGTGCGTGGCGACGTCACGAACCTCCGCTCCCCGAGTCAGACCGCGACCGAAAACAACGAGTTTGCGACCCACTTCATTATTCGCCCGATAAAGCGGAGCCCACGAGGGGAAAGTGCCGCTCACTTGCCAGATTCGCAGATCGCTCGCGGTGTCATCAAAAAATGCCGTGGTCGTGCAGGAAACGCCGTTCAGCACAAACGCCTCGCCCACCGCGCCACCCACATGGCGCGCCGTGATGAAATGATGCGGACCGATCGGCACGCCTTGAAAACCGCCCCAATGTCCGACCCATTGCCAACCGCTATCAGCGAGCAGGCCGGTGGGTGCGGTCGTGTTATAGTTCGCATCAGCGGTGGAATAAAAAATGATCGCATGAACTGGTGATGACGACCCGGCAACGAGGACAGCGATCAGCATCATGCGTCGGCCCCATTTGCTTAACTCCATCCTTCCAGCTTTATATAGCAGAACAAAAGCAATCAATTTACTGAATAGGCGCATGGATAGCACCCGTGTATTCATCTGATTTTCCTGCAATCATGACAAGTGAGCTGGGTGAATTCCAGGTGAACTCTATAAACTGCAATCTTCCAGAAACGCAGCCGACGACGTTCACTGCAAATCTTCGTGTCTAGACGCAGAAAAGCCGCTCACCCCTGAGCGGCTTCACTACCCTAACTAACACCAAACTAACCATTGAACTACACAGGGTAAGACGCACTGGCAGCCGAAACGTTCAAAGTTCGGCAAGAAATTCTCTATAAACACATTTCCTCCAATTCAACCAAGCTGATCGATCAGAGAGAAGGCGGTGAATGCCGAATAAATCATCTCAATTACTAATTGCTAACAGTTGCTCCACAAATATTTAACAACTGATAAAAATACAATCTATCCGTGACTTGGCCAGCCCTGAGGTCAGCTTCTGCTTAGACATCCTGAGTCCAGCCCGTGCGGAAAGGGTGGCGAGTTAATCATCTGAGCCCCCTTCGGCCAGCTCAGGGTTTGCGACCGAGCAGGCGCTAAGCACTGGATAAGAAAAGGTGGAGGGAGTTGACCTCAACGCACTCGGGTTGGCCCGCGAATCACGCCAATCAACGCGCAAAAAATCTCCGAACCCCAGCGCTGGGTCTTAATCCGGAGACCGTTCGGCATCAGGCCTTCCTTCGTCAATTCGTGATTCGGAGGCAAAACTTCAGAGAACGAACCTCGGTTTTCCTCCGAAGCACGAATCTCCACCAATGAAAACGACCCGGCCCCGCACAACGCGGAGCGCCATCACATCAAGCTTCGCCGCCTCCGCGTTAATTTTAATCCGCTTCGCGGCGGAGTTGAGCTCACCCTGATTCTTCGGAAGCAGGATGACTGAGACTGATTCGATGTTTAATAATGCCTTGTCCCATCTGATGAAGCCGGCGCGTTGGCTGCGTGGCGGAATGGTTTTCCGTAGCGCGGTTTTCCTCCGCTGCCGCGAAAATAATCGATGCCGCTTTAATCACCATGCGGGAAAACGCCCCGACCACCCCGGGCAATATTTTGCTTTCTCTCACGCCGGCCCAACCCACGCCCGCGAAACCCTGACACGTCACGCTTGATTGATTGACTGTTTTTTTGCCTTCACCGAACCCCAAAGATAGCGGCGGTTGCCCTCAACCGCCAATGATACCGTGGACCACATCCTGCCAGACCGTTGCGGGCAACGGCCCCTACCCTAAGCCCGATGATCAGGCGCGGTTGGTCGAAGCGGTTTAGCGCATCGCGCGGCGAAGCGGCCTGACTTTGAAATGCAGGCTCCAGCCCCCCCGCAAATCTCCCCTTGCCGCCGGGCCCCGCTTTTCTCTCTACTGCTCATCCTCCCATGTGCTCCCTTCCTTCGAACGTCACGCCCCGTCCCCATTCCTCCGTCGTCGTTGACGGCCACGACCGCGCCCCGGCCCGGTCCATGTTGCGCGCCGTGGGCTTCACGGACGACGATTTTAAGAAACCCCAGATCGCCGTCGCCTCTTCACCCAGCGACATGACGCCGTGCAACGTCCATCTCGGCGACCTCAGCGAGCACGCGCGCAAGGGCGTCAACGCCGCTGGCGGCAAAGCGGTTTATTTCAACACCATCACCGTCACCGATGGCATCAGCATGGGCACGCAAGGCATGCGCTACAGTCTCGTCTCGCGCGATGTCATCGCCGATTCCATCGAGACCGCCGTGGCCGCCGAAGGTTTCGATGGTCTGATCGCGATCGGGGGCTGCGATAAAAACATGCCGGGCGCCATGATCGCCATCGCGCGCCTGAACCGCCCCGCCGTGTTCATTTACGGCGGCACCATACTTCCCGGCTTCACCCCCGGTGACTGCGATCACAAAACGCCGCTCGATATCGTTTCGGTTTTCGAAGCAGTCGGTAAACACGCGAAAGGGGAACTCGACGATGCCGGCTTGCGCGAAGTCGAGGCCAACGCCATCCCCGGACCCGGTTCCTGCGGCGGCATGTACACGGCCAACACCATGGCCAGCGCCATCGAGGCCCTCGGCATGAGTCTCCCCAACAGCAGCGCCCAACTCGCCATCAGCGAAGCCAAGCGCCAGGACTGTCAGCGCGCGGGTGCCGCCGTGATGGCCATGCTGCGCCAAGGCACCAAGCCGCGCGATATCCTCACGCGCCACGCTTTCGAAAACGCCATCATGGTTTGCCTCGCTCTCGGCGGCTCCACAAACCTCATTCTCCACCTGCTGGCCATCGCGCACTCGGCCGAAGTCCCGCTTTCCCTCGAAGATTTCAAAATCATCGGCGAAAAAATCCCCCTCCTCGCCGATGTGAAGCCCTTTGGCAAATACGGCATGAGCCACCTCATCCGCGTCGGCGGTATCCGCCCGATGATGAAGCTGCTCCTCGATCGCGGCCTGCTCCACGGCGAATGCCTCACCGTCACCGGCGAGACAATGGCCGAATCCCTCAAAGACGTGCAGCCCTATCCGTCTTACCCTGATCAACAGGACATCATTCGCCCGTGGGACCAACCGATCAAAAAGGAAACCCATCTCCGCATCCTCCACGGCAACTTGGCTCCCGCTGGTGCCGTGGGCAAAATCACCGGCAAGGAAGGACTCTACTTCAAAGGCACCGCCAAAGTTTATGAAAGCGAAGAGGACGCGCTGAAAGGCATCCTCCGGGGCGACGTCGTCAAAGGTGATGTCGTGGTCATCCGCAACGAAGGACCGGTCGGCGGTCCCGGTATGCGCGAAATGCTTTCACCCACCAGCGCGGTCGCCGGTCGCGGGCTCATCAAGGAAGTGGCACTCATCACCGATGGCCGTTTCTCCGGCGGCAGCCACGGCTTCGACGTCGGCCACATCACACCCGAAGCAGCGCGAGGCGGCCCGATCGGCATCGTGCGCCATGGCGACCTGATCGAAATCGACGCCGTGAAAAACACGATCAGTCTCCTAATTCCCGACACAGATTATGCGGCGCGAATGGCGGCGTATAAACCGCTCCCGCCCCGCGAGACCCGCGGCGTTCTCGCCAAGTACGCCAAGCTCGTCAGCACCGCCTCCGAAGGCGCCGTGACCGACAAGTGCTTGTGAGCCGGCGCTGGTGTAATTTTCGGGAGGAATTGGTATTAACCGGCATCCGGTCGCGGCGGAGGGCACCCCAGTGCCATGCCGCGATCAGCCTCAGACCTGAATGGCGCTAAGTTAAGCAGCATGATCGTCGCCTGCCTGACGTTTCGTCTAGGATGATTTGCTGCGGAATTTTGTAGGACCGCCCCTTGTGGGCGTGCCGTTTCAGTGGCGTACTCCGGCACGGCCACAAGGGCCGGCCCTACCTTCCTCATGCAAAATGGTTGGCCTGATCACGCACGGTAGCATGACGACCAACCTCCTTAACTTAGCGCCATTCGCCTCAGACATCCTGATCCCAGCCCGTGGAGAAAGGAGGCACGAGGAAACGAGCTGAACCTGTCAGGGCGATGGGTATCAGGTAGCGGCCGTTGCCCTCAACGGCCACTCGCCACGGGGAAGCCGGAGTGTAGCCGCGTTTGAGCCGCAGGCGAAAGCGCGGTGTCTTCCGGCCCCGTTTTCGGGCTGCGCCCTCAAACGAGGCTACACGCACCCGGCAAAACCTCCCACACGGGTCGGGAGACCCGTGCTACAATCACTTCAGGCTCCGCGCTCTCCGGCCATTCGACAGGCTCAGGCCGTCCTGAGCAAAGTCGAACGGACGCGTCCTCCGCGTTAAATGTATTTTATCCCGATTCACGACGGAGTTGAGCTCACCCGAATTCCTCGGGGTCTGGATGTCTGTGCCTTGGCGAAGTCGAAAGGTCGCGCTCCGCCTCGATACCGTTCATCCGGTTTGCGCCGTGACAGGTTCAGCTCGTTTTCTCGTCCCGAGTCTCTCCCGGGCTGGGATCAGGAGGTCTGCGGCTGTTTTTTCATAAGCGTTGAGGGCCGACGCCGCCGTCGCGGGTTGCTCAGGATTTCATCAAGGTTTCCTGCATAGCAGCCAAAATGCCGCCGACCTCAAAGGGCTTTTGCAGAAATCCGCCGAGGCCTTTGCCGTTGAAACGACTCACGGCGTCATGCTGATTAAAACCGCTCATAAGCACAACCTTCACTCCCGGATTAATGTGCCGGAGCTGCCGGAAAGTTTCTTCACCGTCGAGATGCGGCATGGTCAAATCGAGCAGCACCACGGCAAAACGCGCCGGATCCTGCCGGTAGATTTCGAGCGCATCGCGGCCATCGGAAGCCAAGACCACCGAAAACCCCAACGACTCCAAAATGCGGGCGGAAACCGTCCGAATGGTTTCTTCATCGTCCACGACGAGCACCGTTCCCTGACCCCGCCACGACGTTGCCTCCGGCGGGCGCGCAGAATCCAGATCTTCCGACGAAATGTTGGCGCAAGGCAGCATAATCTTAAACGTCGTCCCGTGGCCGAGCTCGCTATAGATTTTCAAGCCGCCCTTGTGTCCGCGGATGATGCCCAGAACCGCAGCCAGCCCAAGTCCGCGCCCGGTGAATTTGGTGGTGAAGAACGGCTCGAAGATCTTCTCGATCGTCGCGGCGCTCATGCCACTGCCATTATCACTCACTTCCAAAAACACGTAATCACCCTCCGCAATCTTCCCCGGGTGCAACAGCGTGGCGATGTAGTCGTGGTCAACCCGGGCCACCCCGGTCGAGAGGGCAATGACACCACTGCGCACGCCGATGGCTTCGGAGGCATTGATCACCAGATTCATGATGATTTGACGGATTTGCGTGGCATCCGCCTCGATCGCAGGCAGCGCCTTCGCCAAATTAAATCGGAGCACACAATTTTTGCTGATCGAGATATTGAGCAGGTGCGTGGTTTCTTCAATCAGCTGATTCAAACTCAAGTGCTGCACCACGAAACGGCCCTTGCCGGAGTACGCGAGCATCTGCTTGCACAAATCGGCGGCGCGATGGGCCGCTTGTTCGATTTGTTCAACGTACGATAAAAGGGGCGATTCCGGAGGCAAATCCATGCGCGCCAAGCTGGCGTTGCCCAAAATCCCCGTCAGGAGATTGTTGAAATCGTGGGCAATGCCGCCAGCCAACACGCCGAGGCTTTCCAATTTCTGCGTCTCCAGTAGTTTTCGGTCAATTTTCTGCCGGTGCTCATCGGCCTTTTTCAGATCGGTAATATCCACGCACACGCCCAAAACTGCGGGAATCTCGGCGTGCTCGAATAGAAACGGGATCTTGATGGTGGAAAGAATCCGCACGTTACCGGTCGCATCGGTCGTGGTTTCCTCCGGGATTATCTTGATGCGGCCATTGCGGATCACCTCAAGATCATCGGAGCGAAAGCGCTTCACCTCATGCGCGCGAGCGGAGAAATCGGCGTCGGTCTTGCCAATCAGCCCCTCCACCGTGGTGCCATAGCCCTCTGCCACCGCTTTGTTCGCCAAGATATATTTTCCGCCGCTATCTTTGGCAAAAATGAAATGCGGCACGAGGTCGATGATCTGGCGGAGCAACGCGCGCTCCCGTACAAGGGCGGCGTTCACTTGCACGCGCTCGGTAATGTCGCTGATGCACCCAATCACCTGAGTGGCTTGGCCGGTTTCATCGCGGCGCACTGCTCCCTGCTCAACCAGCATACGATAACTCCCGTCTTTATGGCGCAGACGGTATTCCGCGTGAAAAGGCTCACTGGTAATAAGACTGTTTTTCTCCCAGACGCGGACGGTTGTTTGATCATCGGGATGCACCAAGGTCTGCCAGCCGGCCAACCCGTCCCCGGTGATTTCTTCCGTAGTATAACCGGTGATGGGCTCGATGGCCTGGGTGCCGTACCACGTGACGAGACCGCTCGTGATCTCGAGTTCATAGGCGATCTGACCGGTCAGATCGAGGAGTGATTTTAGCAGCGTGATTTTCATTGGGGATATTCCTGCGGTTAAGGAAAATTCGATGAAGAACGCTGGCTAATGTTTTAAACCGAATTAGAGGGGGGGGCCAAAAAGGTTCGCGAAGTCGCTCCACAACGCGAGCACGAATCGCTCTTGCGAAGCGAGCGATACGGCGGATTTTTGCACGGCGAGCTGGCGCGGAATTGACCCGTCGAATCCCTCTTGCAGGAGCGGCTTTATGCCGCGATCCAGTGTATGCGGATTTCCATCGCGGCGTAAAACCGCTCCTCCAGCGCGAAAGACCGTGCAAAAATCCGCCGTGGGCGAGCGAGGCAAAATGGGCTCGCGCGTCGCCGAATTTTTAACCGCAGCCAAGGACCAACGATCACGCGAAAAGTGGGTGAAGGCGATAGGTCGCAATCATTGGTTTTTCATCATTATTAAATTGTCGTATCATTTGCGCCGACCTCCGTCGCCGCGACACCACCGAGGCGCGCATCGCGATCTTCCAGCACTGTTTCGCCGGCAGCCCTGCCGCGCGAAAGGATTTGCCGGCCGCGAACGCGCGGTGAGTGGGCGATGCTCCCGCACAACCTCTGGCTGCTCGCCCCCCCCTCAAACTCCGGTAAAACCGGGCGATCGTCGCCGCAGCCGCCGAAGAAAAAGCCGCTTAAAAAGCCCCGCGCCATGATTCAGTCCGTGCCAAAATCACCCGTTGGTTACCGGAAAAAGAATCAAGCCAGTTTGAGCTAACAATAGAGCTAACAACCCTCGCATCACCTCCCATAGGGTGGTCGGTTTGCCCATCATTCTCGCCTCCCGCTAATCTCCTTGTCGACCCACCCATGAATTGATTCAGCGATAATTTTTCCCCCACGTAATTATCATTGGCGTAGACGCCATAACGGCCCAACCTACGACTCCACTAGATTTTCCCACCCCATGGCCTCCATACTTCTAATTGATGATGACGACGACGTCCGCCCGACGATCGCCGCGATGTTAGCCCGGGGTGCCCATGATATCCGGCAGGCCTCCAATGGCGTCGAAGGAATGGAAATGTACCGATTCAAGGCGGCCGATCTCGTGCTTACTGATCTTGTCATGCCGGAGAAGGAGGGTCTCGCCACTATTCTCGAGCTGCGAAAACTTAACCCCACGGTTAAGATCATCGCGATGTCCGGCGGCTTCGCCTACGATCCCAAGCTTTATCTCCACATGGCGACCCGCTTTGGCGCTGACCGGGTGTTAAGAAAACCGTTCAGTCCCCAAGAGCTCTTGGAGGCAGTCAAAGCCACCTTGGAAGCGCCACCGGCGTCCGCTGAACCCGCGACTTGAGCTGCTGAACAACGTGGGCGGTTGCGTCCAGTAGGAGAAATAATCAGGTGAATCCTGCTTGATACTCTTCCCACTCCGGTCGAAATCATCCTCGTTCTTGCCGTGTTTTCCGGCTTTGCTGAACGCGTGACCAACGTCGTCGTCCTTCGATCCCACCCGTTATGAAGTCTTCTCGTTCCCAGCCCACCTCGCCCGCTAAGCCCAAGCGTCTGCCTGCTCCCCAAAAAGCCGCGATAGAAAAAGCGCCCGTTCGCCCCCTTTCGACTGCCCCGATTAAAATCTCCTCCCGGCCCCCGGTCCCCAAGCCACCCACTCCACCGCTCCCTACGACTGCCGCCTTGCCGCTTTTTAATTGGCTAAAAGATCGTAGCGCAGGCGTCCTGCTCCATCCCACCTGTCTTCCCGGCGCCCACGGCATCGGAACCTTGGATGAAAACCTGATCTCCTTTCTCGATCAGTTGAAAAATGCGGGTTTCAAGCACTGGCAGATTTGTCCCCTCGGCCCCACCGGCTACGGTGATTCCCCGTACCAATGCTTCTCAGCTTTTGCGGGCAATCCCCTGCTCATCGATCTTACCGTTCTCGTTTCGGCAGGCTTGCTGACGAAAGAAGAACTGGCTCCGCTCGCGGCCTTACCCGCTGAGCGCGTCGACTACGGCGCGCTCTTTCAACTGAAATGGCCGCTGCTCTACACCGCGCACCGCCGCTTCCTTGAAAACAAACCTGCGCTGCCCTACGGTGATTTTTCCGCCTTCAAGCAACAGCACGCCAGTTGGCTCGATGCATACGGCTATTTTCGATCATTGAAAGATCACTTCGGTGGCACTGCGTGGCAAAACTGGCCCGCCGATGTCCGCCAACACCAGACCGCCCGCCACTCTCCGCTCTACCAAAAACTCGCGACCGCGATCGACGCCCACGCCTTCACGCAATATTTGTTCTTCGGCCAGTGGACCCAAATTCACGCCGCCGCCCAGACTCGCGGGATCTCGATCATCGGCGATTTGCCCATCTTTGTCGCCGGCGATTCAGCCGATGCGTGGGCCGCACCGCATCTCTTCGAACTCGATGCGCAAACCGGTCGGCCGCTCGCCGTGGCCGGGGTGCCCCCGGATTATTTTTCCGCTGATGGCCAACTCTGGGGCAATCCACTCTACCGCTGGAAAACCCACGCCGCCGACGGGTACCACTGGTGGCTCGCGCGCTTGGAAGCCTCCTTCGCGCTCTACGATATCGTCCGCATCGATCACTTCCGCGGTTTCGATTCTTATTGGCGCATTCCTTCCCCCGCCAAGACCGCGCGTCGCGGCACGTGGACCGCTGGGCCCGGACTCGCCCTTTTCGCCGCGATCCAACGTCGTTTTCCCTCGGCCCGTATCATCGCCGAAGATCTCGGCCTCCTGACAGATTCCGTCCGCCAACTCCTCCACGACACCGGTCTGCCCGGCATGGTCGTGCTCCAATTCGCCTTCGGCGGCGACGCCACCAACACCTACCTCCCTCACCTGCATACGCAAAATGCCGCCGTTTATCCCGGCACGCACGACAACGACACCTCGCTCGGCTGGTATCGCGCACTCAACGACAAAGCCCGCGACCACGTGAATTGTTATCTGCGGATCAGCGGGGCGGAAATTCCGTGGGACTTCATTCGCTCGGCCTTTGCTTCTCCGGCACGACTCGCCGTCGTCACGTTGCCCGACCTGCTTTCACTCGGAACTGAAGCACGTTTCAACTCACCCGGTCGCGCGGATGGCAACTGGCATTGGCGTTGCACACGCGAACAACTCGACCGGCTCAACGGCCCCACTTCGGAATATTTGCGCGAACTCGCCGCATTATTCGGACGCTGAATTCAGCGCACAAAACTCCGTCATGAAAAAATGTCGTGCTTCTTGGCGCGATCTCGTATAAATATTTTCCCATGGCTAAGAAACAACCTGCTAAGAAAGTTGCTAAGAAGAAGAAGAAGTAACCTTTGGTTACTTTTTCCCCCACCGCCGGCCCGTTTAAAACGGGCCGACGTTTTTAAAAAATAATCCGCGCCTTAACGGGCGCGGATTTTTTTATTTCACCGCCGCCCAGACGCGCTGGACGTCGTCGAGCTCCTCCAAATCCTGAAGAAATTCCCCAACGTCCGCGCGGAAAGCGTCCGTCAATTCCGGGTATTGTTTCGCCACGTAGCCGATTTCACTGGTGATCACATGCCAGCCATTCGCCTTCAACCAGACTGAAACCGCATGCACCGCGGTACGCTCCGTGACAAAGTGCGCGCCGGTGACACCCTCGGGAATATCGTCATTCTGCGCATGGCTCAATGGGCTGAAATCATTCGCGCCCGCCTCGATGGCCGCCGCTTCGAGATCGGCGGCCGCTGCGGTCGTGTACGCTTCCACAATCCCCACGTGATCAAACAAAAATTTATTGCTGCCACCCGCTCCCAAAACCCCGCGCCTGAATACATTCCGGACCTCGGGTGCCGTGCGCTGAGGATTATCCGTATAGACTTCGATAATCACCGGCACTTTGTGCGGCGCGTAACCTTCATAGACGATGTGGTCCATGACGATTTTATCGCCGCCCACCCCGGTGCCTTTGGCAATGGCGCGCTCGATCACGTCGCGGGTAACGTTGGCCTTGCGCGCCTTTTCGAGGACGGCGTGCAACCGGGCATTCCCGGTCGGATCGCCGCCGCCGAGTTTGGCTGCGACCGTGATTTCTTTGACGAGTTTGCCGACCGTCTGACCTTTCTTGAGGTTAACGATCGCGCGTTTTGCATGGAGCCATTGACGTCCCATAAGACCCCGAGGCAAACACCTGCACCCCTGCTCGGCAAGACCGCAATACGGCGGACATCATTCCTTCAAGAATATCACCGCTTCAAATACTCCTCATCAGGAAACCACTGTTTTTGGCTTTAGCCCAAGTAAAGAACCCCGGAGCAAGCACCAGAGTATTTAATCAAACCCCTCAGGCCAACCCTCGTTCATCACCGCTGTCGTGGCACAGGTCTCGTGACCCGTGCCACTTCCCCACCAAACCGGAGCGAGCTCCGGGGTATCGGACCCAAAGAGAATCAATCCCTCCAGCTCACCCGGGTGGATTCATTCTCGGCGTTCCCCGAGGGAAGACTCGATTTTGCCAGCTCCGTCCGCTCCCTGATTCTTCAGTGAAGAATTAAAAACGAGCAGCATGGAATGAATCCGCCTTGGCGCTGAGGCGCGGAGTGACTTGCTCGAAGCAGTCAGATAAAACTCCTGACTGCTAGGCAAGCCAGCAGTCGCGACCAACGGCAAAGTAACCTATTGGGTTATTTGTGAATTACCTCTCCCGCAGGAAAATTGGGTAAGCCACAAGTACCCTATTAGGGTACTTGTGGCCGGGGGGAAATGGATTCATTCTCGGCGTTCCCCGAGGGAAGACTCGATTTTGCCAGATGCATCCGCTCACTGATTTTTCAGGGAAGAATTAAAAAAACGAGCAGTTGAGAGTAAAGATCCCCGTAGCAAGCTCCGGATTTTTGATCAAACCCCTCAGGCCAACCCTCGTTCATCGCCGCTGTCGTACCACGGGTCTCTGGACCCGCGATCCCTTCCCTCACGGGGCAGAAGACCCGTGCCACTTCCCAACCAAACCGAAGCGAGCTCCGGGGTATCGGACCCAAAGAGAATGTATCAGCCCAGTCCAACATATCATCGAGCGAGGCTTGCCGCTTGCCGTGGCGTCCAACCGGCACCACATCTCGCCTTTCATGCATTGGATCGTCGCCAGTCTTATCTCCGCTTTCTTCCTCGGGCTCTATGACCTGACGAAGAAGCATGCGCTGCGCGACAATGCCGTGGTGCCTGTCTTGTTTTTTGCCACGGTTTGCGGCGCCGTTATTTGGATTGGTCTGTTGCTGCTCGGCCAGACGAACCCCGGCTGGCTGCCGGCGGCTTTCAAACCGGAACCGCTCACCCTCGCACAACACGGCCTGATTTTCCTGAAATCCATGATCGTCGCCTCCTCGTGGGCCTTCACTTATTTTGGGATCAAGCATCTGCCCCTCTCGCTTGCCGCGCCCATCCGCGCCACCGGTCCAATCTGGACGCTCTTCGGTGCCTTGTTGCTTTTGGGCGAGCGACCCTCGGGGCTCGAGATCACCGGCATTATGATCACGCTCGGCTCATTTTTCGGCCTGTCGGTTGCCGGCCGCGCTGAAGGCGTGCATTTCCTCCGCAACAAATGGGTTGGCTACATGATCGCCGGCACCTTGTGCGGTGCGGTCAGCGGCCTCTACGATAAGTTTCTCCTCGGCCGCGCGGGCTTCAGCGCTGCGGCGGTTCAATCATGGTTCACGCTCTATTTGCCAATCGTACTGCTGCCGCTCGCGGTCGGCTGGTGGCGGCGTTGGTGGCCGCGTCAAGAATTTCACTGGCGCTGGAGCATCCCTTTGATCGCGCTCACTCTGCTCATAGCGGACTTTGTCTATTTCGATGCCCTCCGAAATCCCGCCGCGCTGGTTTCGCTCGTCTCCAGCCTGCGCCGGGGCAGTACGCTCGTGGCCTTTGCTGGCAGCATCTGGCTGTTTCATGAAACCCACGGCCTGCGCAAACTTCCCGCAGCGCTCGGCATCGTAGCTGGGATCATTCTGACGGTGGTGGGGTGAGGCGGAACAATCCGGTCAAGAGTCCAGAGTCGAACGCTTCGAGCCCAATCCATGATCGTGCAGTAGGTGGGCGTCGGTTTCCACACCGACGCTCTGTCGCCGAGGTGGATCAGCCTTCGCCGGGCTTCGGCCCGACAAGCATCGGCGACCGCCTCAATTCTTGCTTCAGCTCATATGGAACAGCGCATTCGACTGCCTTCGTCCGCCTAAACCAAGTTCCCCTTTCCCTTTTCCGCTCTGCTGGCTATATTGTTTGCCTCGTTATGCTCGCCGATTTCTTCCCATCCCACCGCCCCAACCCCGACTACGAACGCGCCTTTGTGGACGAGGTGAACGCGCGAGAATCATCCGCGCCTGATCCACGCGTCGAACGACTCATTCTTATCTGCTGGATTCTGATCGCGATCAAACACGTCGCCGTCATCTGGGCCGTGCCGCGCTACCATATTCCGTTCCACCAGCTCTGGGTGAATGCGCCCACGTGGATTTTCGCGGTCAGCGCCACGATCATCTACTATTACCACCACCGGCGAGATTGAGCGCGCCCGGCGTCTTTTCCTTCTGGCTTCTGGATTCTGAATACTGATTCTTGTCCACACCATGCCCAACATACCCGGTCTCCGCAGTCCCTACGTCAAAGTCGGTCGTCTCGTCTACTTCGGCCGCATGCTCGATAAGATCCGCCTGCACGCTGCCGGCCAACTTCCGGCTGACTATGTCGCGAACCTTGGCGATACCCAGCCGGGCGTCTTCGATACGCGTTGCTGTCTTTTCCTCGGCGTGAAATTCGCCGAGATCCAAACCCGCACCCTCGCCGATGGCACCGATGACGAAATCCTGACGTGGTGCGAACCGCGCGGCGCGAAACGCTCCGATCAAGACTGCGAGATCTGGAACGGCTTCATGATGAAACGCGGCTGGCGCGATGCCGCCCAGGTCCGCCTGCGCCAACGCATCATCGAATCCGGTCTCCAGGATAAAACCATCGAAACCTTCTTCGACTACATCGATTTCGACGAAGGCCGCGATCCCGTCGCCGCACAGAATTGGCTAAAATAAACGTCTGCGGCGTATGTCACCCTGCACGATTTCCTTCCGATTTGTAGGGCCGGTGCTTGCGCCGGCCTGGCGTGCCATCCCTCGACAAGCTCGGGACCCTGAGCCTTTCGAACGGGCAAGCGGCAGCCCTCCAAAATCCCCAAGCAAAGTGCCTTGCTGATGAGTCCGACCAAAAAGCGTTTCTCGCTCCTGCTCTCGCTCCTGCTCTCGCTCTTGAGCGTGCTGGCCCTCATCGCCGCGGCTTTGCTGTTCTACGGTTGGCAGCAAATGCGCCACCGTCTCGCGCAGCTCGATGGCGAGCACGCTGTGGCCGGACTTTCCGCGCCGGTCAAAATCACCCGCGATGCCCTCGGCGTACCCACGATCGCCGGCGCGACCCGCAACGATGTCGCCCGCGCCACCGGTTTCGTTCATGCGCAGGATCGTTTCTTTCAAATGGATCTGCTTCGTCGGCGCGGCGCCGGCGAACTCGCAGAACTCTTCGGCCCCGCCGCCCTCGAGCTGGACAAAAAGGCCCGCCTGCACGGCTTTCGCCGGCTCGCCCATCAAGTCCTCGAAAAACTCCCCGGCCCCGAACGCGAACTGCTCGAAGCCTACACCGCCGGCGTGAACGCCGGTCTCGCCTCACTAGGCAACACGCCCTGGGAATATCTCGTGCTCCGCACCCCGCCCCAACCGTGGCGTGAAGAAGATTCCTTCCTCTGCGTCTACACCCTGTGGTTTGATTTGCAGGATTCCACCGGCAGCTATGAGTTGAATCGCGATGCGGTGCGGCAAAGCCTCGGGCAAGCCTCGCTCGATTTTCTCGCGCCGCCCGGAAACTCTTGGGACGCCGCCTACGATAACAGCAAATTTGCTCCACCCGCCCTGCCCACCTTGCGTTTTGCCCCATCGGAAAAATCTGCCGCGGTCGGAAACATTTCTCCTCCCGAAGTTGCCTCGCGTCACGTCTATGGGTCCAACGCGTTTGTCGTGGCTGGTCGCCACACCGCCACCGGCACGGCTCTCCTCGCGAACGACATGCACCTCGGCCTGTACGTGCCGCAAGTGTGGTATCGCAGCGTTCTCCAATGGAGCGATGCCACTGGCCCGCACCGCGTCATCGGCGTGATGTTGCCCGGCATGCCGCTTATCGTCGCCGGCTCCAATGGTCAGCTCGCGTGGGGTTTCACGGATGCCTACGTCGATACCACCGACGTCATTCTGGTCGAGCCCGACGGCATCGCCAATATCAAGTATCGGACGCCTGAAGGTTGGAATCTCATCCATGACCTGACCGAAGAAATCAAAGTCAAAGGCAAGCCGGCCCTCTCCCTCACCACCCGCTGGACCGACTGGGGCCCCATCATCGGGGAACTCAACGCCGACCGCTACCCGGTCCTTCGTTGGTCGGCGCATGACGTCGAAGCCACCAATCTGAAGTTGCTAGAACTCGAAACCGCGACCGACGCCACCCAAGCCATCGCGATTGCCCATCGCACTGGCCTACCCAACCAAAACATTTTCCTCGCCGATACCGACGGCCACATCGCCTGGACCATTGCCGGATTAATCCCGCGCCGCGTCGGTTACGATGGCCGCTTGCCGGTTTCCTGGGCTTACGGTGATCGCCGCTGGGCTGGCTGGCTGAAACCAGAAGAAATCCCCGTCATCCTCGATCCCGCCGATGGCCTGCTGTGGAACGGCAATAATCGCGCGGTCGGCGGCAAGGATTACGCCCTCCTCGGCGACAACGGCTACGACAACGGTGCTCGAGCCGGCCAGATTCGCGACGACCTTCGTACTCTCGTCGCCTCCGGGAAAAAAGCCGCGCCCGCCGATTTGCACGCCATCCAGCTCGATGATCGCGCCGTCTTCCTCGAACGCTGGCAGAAATTCCTGCTCGAAGTCCTCGACGATAAAGCCGTCGAACAAAAGTCCGCTCGCGCCAAGTTGCGCCACGTCGTGCGCCAATGGAACGGTCACGCCAGCACCGACTCCGCCGCGTACCGCATCGTGAAATCGTTTCGCAGCCACGTCACCGAGCGCGCCTTCGCTCCCTTCGTCGAACAAGCCACTGCCCACTACGAAGCGTTCACTTACACCGCCTTTCCCTATGAAGATGCGCTCTGGCAACTCGTCCACGAACAGCCCGCCCGTCTGCTCAATCCCGAACACACCTCGTGGAAGGCGCTGCTGCTCTCCGCAGCAGACGATGTCTTGAACGACGCGGATGAAGCCGGAGTTTCCCCCGCCAATTTCACGTGGGGCCGGCGCAACACCCTCGCGATGCTGCATCCCTTCAGCCGGATGCTGCCAAAATTTATTTCCACCTTCCTCGACATGCCGCCGCATCAATTGCCCGGCGACAGCGACATGCCTCGCGTGCAAGGCCCGAGTTTCGGCCAAACCCAACGCTTGGTCGTTGCCCCCGGCCGTGAAGCGGAAGGAATTCTGACCATGCCCGGCGGCCAAAGCGGCCATCCCCTCTCGCCCTATTACCGGGCCGGTCACGAAACTTGGGTTAAAGGTGAAGCCACGCCCCTGCTCCCCGGTCCCACGCAGCACACGCTGGTGCTGAAACCGTAGGCGGACTGATTGAATGTGTTTTTCCGAATGAGCAGAGACAATCGATAAGGTGGTCGCCGATTTCCACATCGGCGATAGAGCGTCGGTTTGGAAACCGACGCCCACCAACTGCATGATCCCGCCAGCCAATTGTTTTGGGTGGAACAACACCCCCGGACGCGTTTTCAGATCTGCGTTTCAAGCCCAACCCGTCCGGCGGCCGGGTTCCATGACTCCCCCCACCCTCACCGCGCCATGATTTCCCGCAACCGCAGAGACTGGCGGCGGGACCTTGCTTTTTTGTGACCGTTGCTGAGCGTCGCGAACCCACAACGATTCCCATCGCGGACGAAGACGCGAATAAGCGTCGGCTGTCCCGACGCGGCCGTTCGCCGTGTCGGTGACCTTGACCTGAAACGATGTTGTTTCCGCGACTGAACAAAGCGAGATGGTCGCAACCACCAACGCGAAAGAGAGAAGAGATATAATTTTTCTGCCGCGCCACCAAACGGTATACCCTGATTTCCCTGGGCTCAAAGTCGTGACTGGCGGAACCGTGTGACGAGTGGCGGCTGAAATTATCTTTCTCGTTCTCCTTCTCATACTCGTTATCCGTATGAGTGTCCGCTGGTTTCAGGATTCGAAAATCGCCAATCCAAAATCGAAAATCCCCCATGCCACTCCACCTCCTGAATCATCCCCTCGGCACTCACGTCCTCACCCACCTGCGCGATAAATCCACCAAGCCCGTGCTGTTCCGCACGCTCAGCTACCAGATATCGCTGCTGCTCGCATTGGAAGCCACCCGCGATCTCGCCACCGAGGATAAATTAATCGAAACCCCGATGGAACCGATGACCGGCCGCGTGCTCGCGATGCCACTCGCTATCGTGCCGATCTTACGCGCCGGTCTCGGCATGGTGCAGCCGTTTCAGGATATTTTTCCTGATGTCTCGGTCGGCTATGTCGGGCTCGAGCGCGACCACACCACCGCGATTGCCCGCAGCTATTACTGCAAACTGCCGCCGCTCGATGGCAAACGCGTACTCGTGCTCGATCCCATGCTCGCGACGGGTGGCTCCGCGATCCAAGCCCTCGAGGTGGTGAATGCGGCAGGCGCGAAAGATATCAGCTTCATCTGTATCGTCGCTTCACCCGAGGGCGTTGCGGCTCTGGACAAAGCTCACCCCAATGTCCCCATCTTCACTGCGGCCGTAGACCGCACGCTCAACGCCAAGAAATACATTCTCCCCGGCCTCGGCGATTTCGGCGACCGGTTGTACGGGACGTGACGTTACCACTCAGCCGGGCTTATGACGTTGAACTCATTATTCCGAATGAGCCGATGCAAACTGAAAGGGAGTCGCCGGTTCTTGTCGGGCCGAAGCCCGGCGAAGGCTGTCCACCCCGGCGACAAAGCGTCGGTGTGGAAACCGACGTCCACCCACGGCATGAACCCGGCTCAATGTGCCACCACTTTCAAACCTCGGATGTTTTGAAAATGTTTCACGTTACGGGTGACCAGCACCCCACCCGCCTCCAAGGCGGTGGCCCCAATCCACAGGTCGTTTTCTCCCATCATCACCCCACGTTTGCGCAGGTCGTTGAAAATTTCCGCTGCTCGCCAAGCCACCGCATCGTTGAAAGGATAACTCACAAACCGATCGCAAAAATGAGTCCACGCCGCTTTCGAGGCGAAACCACGCGCCAGCTCTCCTCGGGTGATTTCACTCATGCCCGGAATTTCATCAGCATGACGCGCGAGAAATTCCTGAGCGGGTCCGCGCTCCCCGCGTTGTAATTCTCGATGAAGCGTAACGAAGAAGGTGGAGTCGAAAATCACGGCGTCGCATCCCAAGGCGATTTGGCCGGAGCTGGCTTGCGCTTCACTGCTTTCAGAGCTTCGGCTCCCGCATCCGTCAGAAATCCGCGACCAGCATAAGCCTCCAACCCGGCCAACACCACCCCACAAGTCTTGGCCGGTTTCTCTCGGGTAAACAAGTAGACTCCCTCCGGAGCCTTTACCCGCACCGTCTTACCCCGGGCCGCCAAAGCGCGAAGCTTGCGAAAGTTTCGCGCGAATTCTCGGGCCGTTGTATCCATGCCTGACAAATGTCTGACAGTTAGGTTCGGGTCAATAATCCTTTATGGAGAGAGCCCTCCCCCCGCCACAAGTACCCCAATAGGGTACTTGTGGCTTCTTCAGTTTTGCTCCCCCCCCCCCCCCCCAAAAAAAAAAGACTCAATTCACAAGTACCCCAATAGGTCACTTTTTCGTTTTGGTCGCCGCACTGATTCATTCTATTTCCGTTGTGACCTCCTGGCAGAGCGTCTGTCTTGCAGACGCCGCGAGCGAGGATGGAGGCGCGCGTACCCGGCCCGTACATCAGCCTTCGCCATGGCTACGGCCCGACAAGAGACACAGGCTCTGCAAACATCGGTCCCTGGTGGTGCAACCAAGAATTCCCTCTGGGCGAGCCGAGAATGAATCAGCCCTGCGTCACCCTGCCACAAGTACCCCAATAGGGTACTTGTGGCTTCTTCACTTTGGCCCCTCCAAAGATCCAATTCACAAGTAACCCAATAGGTTACTTTGCCGTTGGGGCGGCGCGCTGGCTCAGTTGAGCCAGCCGCCCGTCGCCTGCAGCGGGGTGAGTTCACCTCGGCGCGTAACCCATAGGGCCAAGGCTTGGCGCGGGATGTCGGGTTCACTCGATTTGGGCAGACGCAATTCAGCTCTGCCGTTGACCAAGCGGACCGACTTCAATTCCAGCACCACAGAATCATGCCGCAAGGTACGACCGCGATTCTCGCCGGCTCGCACCACCGAGGAAATCCCGGCTCCGAGCAGAGCGACATGGACTTCGCCATCACCGACGATTGGAAACATTACCTCGCACTCCCCTTCTGCCGTGTACTCAACAGACAGCACGCCGACTTTCTCCGTCGAAGCCGTGGGCGTCTGCCGCGCCCGCCACTCCTCGCCATTCAACACAAACTCCGGCGTGTAGACGCTGCCGCTATGCCACTGACGCGAATAAGCATATTGGCGGGCGGTGAATTCTTTGTTGGCAAACCGATCGGGCCAGCCGAGTCGGTCCCAGTAACTGACATGGAACGCCACCGGCACGAAATCACGCCATAGTCCCGGGGCATCGTGCAATTCACCCAGCCACCGCTCGGCTGGCGGACAACTGCTGCAACCTTCGGAACTATAGAGCTCAATCAAATGGGTGCGGTTTTCCCCACTGGAGAATTTTAGCGAGCTGGCCAGACTGGCTGTTGCGATCAACAGCAGTAGGCAAGAGAGAATTATGTGGCGCATACGGATGAGAGCACGCAGGTGGCAGAGTATTTCATTTTTTCGTGTTCATTCGCGTGATTCGTGGGCAAATATTCTCTTACATGAAAATCGAACGCCCCGGACTCATCGTCGCCGACCACTGGAAGGACTACCAGTTGCTCGATTGCGGCGACGGCTTGAAGCAGGAAAAATGGGGCCCTTACACGCTCGTGCGTCCCGATCCGCAGATCATCTGGCCCCGCAGCGGCGGCGCGACGAAATGGGAAGGCTGGGACGGCTACTACCACCGCAGCGAAACGGGCGGCGGCAAATGGGAATATCGCAAACCTCTCCCCGATCACTGGACCGTCACCTACGGCGCGCTCACTTTCAAAATCCATCCGACCAGTTTTAAGCACACCGGGCTTTTCCCTGAGCAAGCGGTGAACTGGGATTGGTTCTCCGCCAAAATCAAAACGGCCCGTGCCGCCAACCGTGAAGTGAGTGTGTTGAATCTCTTCGGCTACACCGGGGCCGCCACGGTCGCAGCCGCCCACGCCGGGGCCAGCGTTTGCCACGTCGATGCCGCCGAGGGTATGGTGAAATGGTGCAAAGAAAACGCCGCTCTCTCCGGCCTCGCCGCCGCGCCGATCCGCTACATCACGGATGATTGCTTGAAATTCGTGCGTCGCGAAATCAAACGCGGCCGCAAGTACGACGGCATCATCATGGACCCGCCCACCTATGGTCGCGGCGCCACTGGTGAAATGTGGAAACTCGAAGATCACCTCTGGGAACTGCTCAGCGAGTGCAAACAATTGCTCACCGATCGCCCGCTGTTTTTCCTGATCAACGCCTACACCGCGCGCCTCTCTCCTTCGGTTGTCATCAATCTCCTCGATGGCCTGATGCACGACACCCGTGGCCGCATCCACGGCGGCGAAGTCGGCCTGCCGATTCAACGCGACGGAAAAATCCTCCCCTGCGGCATCTACGGCCGCTGGGAATCGGCGTGAGCCAACGATGAAGTCGAGAGTCCAGAGTCGAGCGCTGAGAGCCCGATCTTCAAAACTGGTGCGCGTGGTTTTGTCGCGGAACGCCGTATTCACGGCATGGTTTGGCTCTGGTCTCTCAACTCTCGCACTTGACGGCATCATTCTTGTTAATCCAGCTCTGAAATCCCAGATCCCAGCACCCAGACCCAATTTCCAATATGAAAATCATCACCGCTCCCGACGCTCCGGCCGCCATCGGCCCTTACTCGCACGCCGTCACCGCCGGCCATCTCCTCTACACTTCCGGCCAGATTCCCCTCGATCCCAAGACCGGCAAACTCGTGGCTGACGACATCGAAACCCAAACCAGCCAAGTGCTCGCCAACATCGCAGCCGTCCTCTCGGCCGGTGGCGTCACGCTGCAGCAGGTGGTGAAATCCACGGTGTTCCTGAAAGACATGGCGGATTTCCCCAAGATGAACGCGCTCTACGAAGCCGCTTTCGCGCCGCACAAACCCGCGCGCTCCACCGTGCAGGTTGCCAAGCTTCCGCTCGACGCCCGCGTCGAGATCGAGGTCATTGCTTACCGAGCATGAGTATGAGTATTTCCCGCTGCATGCGTTGCCTTCTGCTGGCGGTCTTGCTGGCTCCAGCAGCCGCAGCTCTGCGCGCCGAGCTGCCTGAGCTGAAAATCGAGCACTACACGCTCACACTGATCAGCGAAAACGACAAGTATTTCGCCGGTACCGACCGACATTACACCAACGGCTTCAAGCTGACTTGGCTGGGCGAAACCGATCTGAACCAATCAGCGGATTTTGTGCAGCTCGTCACCCGCCTGCTACCTTGGATGGATCAGCAAAACAAGGACTGGCGTTACAAAGTCGGCTTCGCACTGGGCCACAATATCTATACCCCGACCGACACGAGCACCACCGCACTCCAACCAAACGACCGACCCTACGCCGGTTGGCTCTATGGCTCGATCCTCCTGCAGGCCCAATTGGACAATCAGCTTCGGCTGATCGAAATTTCCGCCGGCGTCGTCGGTCCCTCGGCCATGGGCGAAGCCGTCCAAAACTCCTGGCACGATGTCATCAATGTACCGCACGCGAAAGGCTGGGACAACCAACTGCACGATGAGCCCGGCCTGCAAATTTCCTGGGAGCGACGCTACCGCACCTGGCAATTTGCTCCCGCCGCGGCCACACCCTTCGGCTGCGATCTGATCCTCCGGCATCGCGTGACCATCGGTAACGTCGCCACTCATGTGGCCGGTGGTGTGGTGGTGCGGCTGGGCTGGCGGCTGCCCGCCGATTTCGGCGCGGACCTGATTCGTCCCACCGGAGGCAGCACCCCCAACGGTGGCGTGCCCCGGCGTTTCTCGGCCCAAATCTACGCCAGTGGCGAAACCCGCATAATCGCCCGCGATATTTTTCTGGATGGTAACACCTGGCGCGACAGTCCCTCGATTGCCAAACGTCCGGTCGTGGCCGATCTCAGTCTTGGCTTTGTTCTCAGCTGGCCGAGTTTCCAGATCGCCTACACCCAGAATTACCGCACCAAAGAATTTTACGGGCAACCCCAGCGCGATGTGTTTGGCTCCGTCGGAATCTCGTTCTCTCACTGATGTCCTACGGACAAGTGCCAACAATGTAGGTTGCGAGCTTGCCTCGCAACGTAGCGCCTGGTCCCAGCCACCTCGAGGTGGAGCGTTGACCTAAAGACGCTTCTCTCGCTCGCCCCTGACCTACGCCTTGAGGTCAATGCGTGCCACCCTCAAGATCTCCTTCGCTACTAGCCAAGATCTACCGGCCTTGCTTTTCTGGCTCTCCACTCTCAGCTCTAGACTCTCAACTTTTCCGCACCCATGCCCTCCCTCGCCGACACCTACTACGCCACCGCCACCGCCCTCCTCGCCCGCGCGCGTGACACCAACGCTGCCACGATTAAAAAACTCGGCGTGATCCTCGGCCAGTCCGTCGCCAACGGCGGCGTGATCCACACTTTCGGCAGCGGCCACAGCGATGTCATCGGCCGCGAGATCATCGGCCGCGCCGGCGGTCTCGTCTGCGTCAGCGGCATCTACGACGCCACTGGTGGCTTCATCGAAAACCTCGTCGGCTACGGCACCAAACTCGCGGAACGCTATGATCGCGCCCACGGCCTGCTTGCCGGCGAAACGATCATCGTGATTTCCAACTCCGGAAAAAATTCCTCGCCCATCGAGGTCGCGCTCTACGCGAAGCAAAAAGGCATGAACGTGATCGCCCTCACCAGCGTCGAGATGGCGAAGATCGCCGCCACCGTCCATCCCAGCGGCAAGAAGCTCCACGAGATCGCCGACAACACGCTCGATAATCTGGGACTTCCTGGCGACGCCATCACCCCCGTGACCGACACCATCAACGCCGGCCCCACCTCAACCCTGATCGGCACCACACTGCTGAATCTGCTGATGCTCGAAACCATCGAATGGTTGAAAACCAACGGCCATCATCTCCCCATTCTTCGCAGCCAAAACATGCCCAACGCCATCGAACACAACCGCGAGCTCGGCAAAAAATACAAAGGCCGCCTGAGCCGCCAGCTAGCGTGAGCCAATTATCCGTTTCGAGAGATGCGGATTACCATTTGCTTTACCCCATCATCGGCGACAACGGCCCGATCCCAGCCACAGCGCAACACCCTTAATCTCACCTGAATCGTCGATGATGCTTCCGCTCCACATGGCCCTGTCATTCAAAAAGACGGCTCGCCCGCCCGGCGGGCGTGGCTGATCTGAGGCGTTCGGCAAACCTTTTATGAAACTACTCCTTGCTCTGCTGACCCTTGTGATTGCGATCTCGAATTTCACCGAGACTCTCGACAAAAAGAAGAAAGAAATCCTAGGTGAAATCTCGAGTGCCGGAGGAAATGTAGAATATACCTATCGCCCTGCTGACATCATACTAATGCGAGCTGTGCTATTACAGGTCGATCCGACCCAATTGACGCCTGAGCAGAAAAGGAACTACGAGAACATAATGTCGGTCTTTTCAGGCACTATCTCGCAAGACGGCAAGAAAGCCGGCGAGGCCCTGGCGAAGGTGGTCGATACGGTGAGCATGTCGTCAGCCGCTTCCTCAAGGCGATCATAAGTATCAATGTCTGGTTCCCATTGATGGTTTCCTGGATTTCATTCGTCGGCGCTTATAGGGAGCACAAAGCGAAGCAAAAAAAGAAAGTAAGCGGAGAATGATGAGACCGCCGAACCCACCAGACAGAAAACCGAAGACGTCGCAAGTAAGCCGAAGACGTCAGGTCTCGACTTTTGACAAGCAGCCGAGACGACACATTCGCAAAATAGACCGCAAAGTAAGTTCGACAAATGATCACCCGACGGATTCACGAACGGACGAGGCGTTGCTCCAGCTCCGGCAGACTAATCCGCTTGATCTTACCGCTGCGATACGACGTCCAGCGTTCATCCAAGATTTTCTTATGCAATGGGCTGGCCGGTAGTTTGTCGTTGTCGCCGGAAAACCACAACACCTCCGCCAGTTTCATGCGTTGGCGCTTGGGCAGTTTGGCAAGCTCGGGGAACTGGGCGAGACTCATGGCCGCAATCTAGCCGGGTGCCATCCGCGGTCAATCCGGACCTTGATTACAATCCCACCTTCCGGATCAGCTCTTCGACCGTCAACTTGTGGTGGGCGGCGATGCTTTTGAGAATACCGTGCAGCGTGCCGGTTTTGATCGGGCGGTGATTCGGCACAGTGATATGATGCGTGCCGTTGACCGCAGTCGTGAAGCGGATGTGCGAACCTTCCTTCCTGCCGCACGCGCTCGTAGCCGAGCCAACGCAGAGCCTTCGCAAGTTCACCGGCTACAAGATCGCGGGGATTTTCACACCGACAAAACTTCGTCGCGCACGAAGTGCAGCCGGATCATCTTGGGTTTCTCGCCCGCCTGACTGTCGCCATAGTGACATTGCACGGCGTCGCGCACCATCTCCCGCAACTCTTCGAGCGTTTCGCCCTGGGTGTGAATCGACGGCCCGAGCGCTGAAGCGACGAAGCCTCCATCGACCTTGTCTTCCTGCACTTCGAAAATAATTTCCGTCATGGCCCAACCCTACCCACCGAACTCTTAGCCGCAAGCTCGGTTGCATCTCATGTAATCACCGTGCAACAGCCAGACGGGCTCACGGGTGTGAGACCGGAAAGTAACCAGTTTTCGAGCTTTTCAGAGGGAGCATTGGATTATGTTATATCAGTCCACACACAACTTGCCCTGAGGAGGTTACTTTCCGGTCACGCACCCCGGGCTCACCGCCCGCGCCGAAAAGAATTCCTTCCACCTTTCTTCTGTGTATTCCGTGTCTTCCGTGGCTAATCTCAATTCATACAAGATCGGCGTCGATGGTGGCGGCACTAAGACCGAACTGATTCTCGTCGATTCGACCGGCGAGATCGTGGCCCGGCAGCTCACAACCGGCTCCAACCCCAGCCAAATTGGTCCAGAACAAGCACGCACGATTCTCACCGAGGGCCTCGCTGCGCTGCTGGCCCAAACCAAAATCGAATTACCGAGCGGAGCGACATCCAATCTCCCATCGAAAATCTGCCGCACACTCCTCTGCATGGCGGGGAGTCCGCCATTCTGGTCGGAAGTCGCGGCTTCACTCACAGGCTACGGCACCGTCCACACCACCGCCGATTCTGCGCCCGTGCTGGAGCTCGCGACGGCCGGCGCCCCCGGACTCGTGCTGCATGCGGGCACGGGCTCTTTTGTCATCACGCGTGCGCTGGATGGCTTGATCCATTACACCGGCGGGCTCGGCTGGAAATTCGGCGATCCGGGCAGCGGCTTCGATCTTGGCCGCCGCGCGCTCGCCCTCGCCCTGCTCGAACTGCAAGCGACGAACCTGATGGCCGATACCCGACCATCCCCTCTCGCCGAAGCCTTGGTCAATCATACGGGCCTGATGGATTACGCCGCCAACTCACGCTACTTCTACACCGATTCCTCCGCGAACGCCACGATCGCCTCTTTCGCGCCACGTGTCCTCGCGCTCGCTGAAGAAAATTGCGGACCGGCTCAGCAAGTCGTGGCCGATTCGATCACGGATCTGGCCCGGTTGGCCGATACGGTGATCCATAAATATTTCCCGCAACCCACCGGAAAAATTCCCTGCGGTGTCAGCGGACGGATTTTAAACAGCACGGCCGGCAACTTCGCGCTGCGCTCGCTCGCCGAAAAGCTGGCCTGGCCGGTGGAGTTGAACTTCATCACCACCTCGCCCATCGAAGGCGTGCGTCGGCTGTTGATGAAGGCGTGAGAGGCCCCCCCCCTTAAAACTGTGGTGCGACGGGATTGCAGAATCTGTAGGTTGCGAGCTTGCCTCGTTCTGCTGGCCAGCAGAATAGCGCGACGAGCGTGCGACCTGCCATAGTGAAAAACCTGAACTTCCACTTGGCCCCTGGTAGCCGCATCAGAGGGCGCAGCCCGAAAATGGAGCCACAAGCGCGCAAGCACCGCACTTTCACTTTCGGCGCAAGTACGGCTACTCCGGCAGGCCGGGACCCCTGCCGCTACTCCCAATCTCGGTGACACCGTCTTTGCCCTTGCCGACAAAGTATGACTCATTATCCAGAAAGTATGACTTTTGCCGTCACCGAAAAAGGCCAGGTTACGATTCCCAAGGGAGTCCGGACCAAACTCGGGATTCGTCCGGGCACCCGCCTCACTTTTGCGGCTGAGAACGGTCGCTTGGTCGCCACCAAGACGGAAACAACGGATCACCTCACCAAATGGCGCGGGCACGGCCGCCTGCCAGGCAAGCTCAACGTCGATGGTTATCTAAAAAAGGTTCGCGATGGTCACCGCGATTGACAGTTCCATCCTGCTGGATGTCGTGACCGACGATCCCAAGTGGGCGGATGCCTCCGAAGCGGCCCTGCGTATTGCCGCCAAGGAAGGCAGCTTGGTGATTGGTGAATGTGTCCTCGCGGAAATTTCTCCGGTCATCGGCGAGCGGCACCTGGATGAATTTCTCCGCGATTGGAATATTCGCTTCGAACCTTCCACCGCCGACAGCGCCCGACTCGCCGGCCGGCTGTTTGCCTCTTCTCTGACCAGAGGTGGCAAAGGCGGCCGGATTGTGCCGGATTTTCTGATCGCCGCGCACGCGCAGTTTCATGCCGACCGTTTACTCGTCCGGGATCGCGGTTACCTGCGGGATTTCTTCAAACAACTCAAAATCTGGCAGCCGTGAGTGGATCAGGCACCGCCTCTTTCCTGCTCCTCGCTGAATCCGACTGGCAACCACGCCGCGCGGCGCATGAGCAACGCATCTGTGCGTGGACCGATCCGCATCAACAACGCGCGACCCGCAGCGAAAAACATCCGGTGGAGGATTTTCTTTTTGAATATTACCGCTTCCGGCCGAGCTGGCTGAAGCGCTGGCACCCCGGCCCGGATGTCGTGTTGCTCGGCGAGGCCGCCCGCGAATTTCTGCGCTGGCCGGAATATTACGCGACCAACAAGGGTGTCGCCCTCAACCCTGCGGCGTTCGATCCGAAACGCCGCGACAGTCTCGCGTGGATTTTGCATCTCCTGCGGACCACTGCCGAACGTCCGCCGCAATTCGCGTGCTTCGGCCTGCATGAGTGGGCGATGGTTTACCGGCAGACGCCGGACGAAATCCGCCACGACCGTTTGCCACTGCGCTTCGCACCCGACGAGATCGCGCGCATCGTCGAAGCCCAACCCATCCGCTGTTCGCATTTCGATGCGTTTCGTTTTTTCACGCCACCCGCGCGTCCGCTCAACCGATTGCAACCCGAGCGCGCCACCACGGCGCAGTTCGAGCAGCGCGGCTGCCTGCACGCCAACATGGATCTCTACAAATGGGCCTTCAAACTCGCGCCATTCACGCCGAGCGAGTTGATCGGCGACTGCTTCGCTCTCGCCCGCGACATCCGCGAGATCGACATGCGGGCGAGTCCGTACGATCTCGCCAAACTCAACTACGCTCCGATCAAAATCGAAACCCCCGAAGGCCGCGTCGAATACGAGATTCATCAGCGCAGTTTTGCGGAGCGCAGCCAGCCGTTGCGTGCGCGGCTCGTGGCGTTGTGCGAACGATTGCTGCGTGCAGTCTGCCGTTGAAACTCGCCAAGCAGTCGCACGACCTAAATTTGAGCGGCTTGACCTCAAACGCTAAATGTCACCTCTGGCCAGGCTAACGCATTCGGGTTAATCCGTTCCACCCCACGTCAGTCACTAGCACGAGCCTCGATTGCCGGTCTTTCAGTCGCGGCCCTTCGCGTTCACTCGCGAATAATCTTTCTCTTACGATCCCGCTGACTCGCGCATTGCCTCGCAACGCTCAGGGCCTACGTTGTCGGCATGGATCAGGCTCACGATCTCCCCGGGTTTCGTACCCGCAAAAAACCCAGTTACCCGATCTCAGGGCTGTTACGCGAATACCTGAACCGCTACCGGCGCGAGCGTGAGCTGCCCATCACCTACGAAAAACTGCGCGCCTTCAAGGACACCATTCCTCTCACCGGCACCGATGGGAAACCCACGCTCTGGGACTCCGTCATCTACGATTCCTTCGAGATCCACGAGCTCAACGAAAACTTAAAACGCGTCTATGCGTTGCTGAAAGTCGACGGGGATCTCTCGGTCGTACGCCATCTCTATATTGATCGCGTGGATTTTTGCAGTTTCGGCAACTCGATGCCCTTCCGCATCCGGATCGTGAATGCCTACAACGAAAATCAGGATTATTTCTATATCAAAAAAGCCGATGCCTCCCGTCTCTATGGTCTCGAGCTGGAACATCTGCTGTCCCCCAACCGCCTCAACTATCTCACGCACGGCGATACGCTGGTTGAGGAACACATCGCCGGCGTCCCCGGAGATATTTTTAGCGAACGCTGGCTGGAAAACCACGATCTCAAACCCATCCGCATCGCCAAGGAACTCGTCAAGTTCAACGAACGCTGCTTCATCCGCCTGCTCGGCGATATGCGCAGCTACAATTACGTGGTCGTACTCACGCCGGATTTCGAGGGCTGGCAGATTCGTATTCGCGCCATGGATTTTGACCAGCAGACTTACTTCGGTAAGAAAAACTTTTATCTGCCCCAGTTCTTTACCGAGAACGCGGCCGTGGTAAAATTCTGCCAGCGATTGCTCAATCCCCAATCAGCTTATCAATACCAACGCGAAGAACAGGCGCTCATGCTCCAGCGCGCCGATCTCTCCGCCTCCCGACTCAAACTCGTGCTCGACGCCATGATGCTCGATCCCATCGCACCCGAAGCCCACGTCATTCAACTCCGCGAAGGCCTCGCACAACATTTCAGCTCGGACCGCTACCTGCGCTGCGAATCCATGGGCGCACTCGTGCGCGAAAATCTCATTACGATCCGGCAGCATATCGAACAGCAAACCCCACCCACTCCGGCAGAGCTGATGTTGTAACGCGCGCAAACCGTCTCCAGCCAAAGCACTGGGCACTACCAGTAACCCCGCGATCGCCTCGAGTCTTGCGCCCCGGCGTTTTGATTTCACGATCGTTAACCCTGCTCTCCGTTCCATGCTGCAAATAATTCAACACCCCGTTGCCCAGCCCGACCCCACTTTGTCCAAGGTGGCGGTACCGGTCGAACGATTAAAACTCGCCAAGCGACGGTGGCGGGGGTCGGCGGCAGATGGACTGGAGTTTGGTTTTGAACTGCATGCCCCGCTCAAAGACGGCGCGGTGGTCTGGCAGACCAGCATCGCGCGTTATCTCATCCGCCAATTACCTGAAGCGGTGCTGGAAATTTCCCTGGAGATCACCCCTGCGGCCGCTGCGGGCATCGGTTGGGCGATAGGCAATCTGCATCTCGAACTTTCGGCTGAAACCGAGCGGCTCCTGACGGCGGATGAACCCGCCGTGCGGCAGTTGCTCGACCGCTTGCAAGTCCCCTTTACTCCGACTACGGCGCTTTTTCGCCCCGGACGTTTCGCGCGCGGAAATAAATCCACGGATGAACTCGGAACCAGCCACAAGCATTGAAATGGCAGAAGGCACGATGAATTCCGGGGTAGGTGGCGAGCTCGTCGCGCCACGTTACGCGACGAGCTCGCCACCTACAACGGTCGAGACTCCCTCATCCGCCGCGTGGCTGGTTGGACTTCTGCAGGCCGGGGATTCTTTTTATCCCACGGGCAGCTACGCGCATTCCTTCGGGCTCGAAGCGCTCGTACAGGAAGGCGTCGTGCGGGATCGGGCCACGTTAAGGGAATTTATTTTTCGCTCCACTTTACCCACTCTGCAAAACACCGAGTTACCGCTGGCAGCCCACGCTTGGCGTGCCTTTGAGGGACCGGATTGGAAACAACTTGGTGAAATCTGCCGGCTTTCCTCCGCACTGAAGACAGCCAAGGAAGCCCGCTTCGCCGCCGAGAATATCGGTCGGCAACGCGCAGAGTTGATGGCTACGCTGCGGGAAAGTCCGGTGGCCCGCGAATTTCTCCAACGGGCCACCGCGGAAACGTGGCCCTGTTCGCCAGCCGTTTCGGCGGCCCTCGAAGGCCGCGTGCTGGGCGCGCCGTTGCCGGCAGTTTTATCGGGCATCACTTACTCGACGGTCGCTGCCTTGCTTTCGGCCGCGATGAAAGTGCTGCGGCTCGGTCAGAATGCCAGCCAGTCGCTACTGACGGAAGCGCTCGGCGCCGCTCCGGCCATCATCGCGGCGGCGGAGCAAGTGCCGTTCACGGAGATCGGTTGGTTTAATCCCTGGTTGGATATTGCCGCGGCCCGGCATGAGACGGCTGAAGCGCGGATGTTTATTTCTTAACCACTAAGCCACCCTAATGATCACTAATCTCAGAAATGTTTTGTCTCCACCAGTGGTCATTAGTGTGGCTTAGTGGTTAATTTCCTATGGCTCCCTCTCGCTCTCCTCGAATTGGCATCGGTGGCCCGGTTGGCTCCGGCAAGACCATGCTTTGTCTCAAACTTTGTCAGCGGCTGCGCGAGCGCTACTCGATGGCAGTCGTGACGAACGATATTTATTGTTCCGAAGACGCGCAGTTTCTTATCAAGCAAAGTGCCCTGACGGCAGAGCGCATTGCCGGCGTGGAAACGGGTGGCTGCCCGCACACCGCCATCCGCGACGACACCACGATGAACGAACAAGCGTGTCGCGCGCTCGAGGCGAAGTTCCCCGACCTGCAACTGCTCTTGGTCGAAAGCGGCGGCGATAATCTCACCGCCACGTTTTCGCCGGAGCTGGTCGATGCGTTTATCTACGTGATCGACGTGGCCGAAGGAGACAAAATCCCGCGCAAGGGGGGACCGGCGATCCGGTTTAGCGATCTACTCATCATCAACAAAATCGATCTTGCCCCGCTCGTCGGGGCCGATCTCGGCGTGATGGAACGCGATGCCAAAATCCAGCGCGGCACGCGGCCATTTCTCTTTTGCGACCTGAAACGCGAACATAACCTCGACCAAGTGATCGCTTGGATCGAGCGCGAGGTACTGTTCGGACAGAAGGCCAAAAGGTAGGGCGAATCCTCCGGATGAGCCGAGCGATGAGCACACCACAAACTCCCGGCTCATCGGGACGATTCGCCCTACCCTTATAAGCATCATGGCTGAATTCTCCGGACAACTGACGCTGCGCGCCGAGGCGCGACCCGATGGCCGCACCGTGCTGGCCACGCAATCGTTTCGCGCGCCGTACCATATCAGCAAACCGTACTGGGATGAGGCCGCGCGCACTTTGCTCGTGCAAGTGGTGAATCCCACGGCGGGAATTCTTTCGGGCGACCGGCTCGAATCGAATATCACCGTCGCCGAGAATGCCGCGTTGTTGGTTACAACGCCGAGCGCCAGCCGGGTATTCAAAATGAAGGATGGCACCGCCGAGTGCCGGCAACATTTTACGGTCGCGTCCGGTGGCTGGCTGGAGGTCCTGCCCGAGCCGCTCGTGCCGCATCGTGGATGTGTGTATCGGCAGATGACGCACATCGAGGTCGCCACCGGCGGCGCGCTGTTTTTCGCGGATCTGTTGATGCCCGGTCGCGTAGGGCACGGCGAGGCGTGGGCGTGGGAAAAACTCTGTCTGGAAATCGATGTACGTCTGAGTGGAGAACTTATTTTACGGGAACGTTTCACGCATTCCGGAGCCGCACTGCGCGCACTGGCCGAGCTCAACGGCTCCGGGCCGACGGCCTGTTTTGGCAATGCCGTGCTGCTAGCCGAGGGCACAGCCACGTGGATTCCGGCCGTGACGGCGCTGCATCGCGCAGGGATTTGGCTCGGTGTGAGCGCGCTGCGGCGCGGCGGTTGGAGCCTCAAGTGCGTGGCACCGGACAGTCTTCGCTTGCGGCAAACCATGCTGGAGTTGCGCCGGATTCTGGCGGGACATTTTCCAAAACTCGCGTGCGATCTGCGAAAATTGTGAGGCGATCAATGCCTTGTTGGAGGCGGGGTGCCCCCACCCCGCGAGACGGACGCTCCGAGAATTGAAACCTGCGGGGTGAGGGCACCCCGCCTCCAACGCAGAATCCTTCAAACCGCGAACAACGCGATGCCACAAGCCGTGATGGCCCAGCCGGCGGCTAGAGTCACTTGCTTGGCACGCGGTGCAGCCAGCAGGCCCACACTCACACCAACAGCGTGAATGAGCGCGGTAGCAAAAATAAAACCAGCGCCATAGCTGAACCCACGAGCGGTGGCTGGCATCTCAGCTCCGTGAGCAAAACCGTGAAACATCGCAAAGAGTCCGACCAACGCCATGCCCACGCCAACCGACACCTTGGTGGCATTCGCAATCAGCAAACCCAACACCAGCACCGAGGCCGCGATGGCTTGCTCCACTGCGGGTATCATCAACCGGTTCTGCGCGAGCGCGGCGCCGATGGCCATCACCGTGACGAACGCCGCCGGCACGAACCAGCGCGCGCGGCCACCAAGTTGCGCGGCCCAAAGACCGACTGCCAGCATGGCGACAAGATGGTCCCAGCCAAAAAGCGGATGGGTGAACCCGGTGGTAAAATCCCAAGTCAATTCGTGGCCCTCGTGGCCCGGATGAGCGAGGGCGGCAGGCGCAGCAGCGAGAAACAGGGCGAGCAGGACAACGAAGGCAGGGTGGCGTTTCATGGCATTGCTCTAGCAAATTTCAGGCCACGGCGACCAGTCTTATTCCAGAAATTCCGCAGATTTAATTATTGCGCTGTTTTTTGGCAACAAACAACAAACTCCCGCGTGTCTCTCAAAGACCGCTTGGTCTTGGTTGGAAGTTTTCAACGCTCTGCCGTTGCACCAGACTGACAAGGCCCCATCGTCCGGTTCCAAGCCCTAGACCGGCCGCATTTCTTGCAGCCCCATTCCTCGTCACTTCCCCTGAGACTTAATCTGATGGAAAATCCCAAACCGAAGGCACTGCTCGCATGGCGCTGGGTGCCGTCGCTGTATTTTTGCCAGGGTCTGCCCAACGTGGTGGTGACGAGCTTGTCGGTTGTCATGTTCAAAAACCTGCACGTCTCGAACACCGACATCGCGTTTTATACGAGCATGGCGTATTGGCCCTGGGTGATCAAACCGCTCTGGTCACCGTTGATTGATCTATTTGGAAAAAAGCGGCACTGGATCGTGGGCCTGCAATTCGTCCTGAGTCTGGCTTTTGGCCTGATGGCCCTGACCATCCCGGCTCCGGATTTTGTCCGGTTTGCCCTCGTGCTCCTTTGGCTCATGGCCTTCAGTTCCGCCACGCACGATATTGCGGCGGATGGCTTTTATCTCCTCGCGCTTTCCCCTGATCAACAGGCGGCGTTTGTCGGGGTGCGCAGCACCTGCTTTCGTCTCGCCATCCTCACCGGCAAAGGCGGTCTCGTCTGGCTGGCGGGCTGGCTAATGGGCGTCACGGGTAATCCCACCAAGGCGTGGAGTCTGATTTTTTTGCTGCTCGCCACCGTTTTTTTGCTGGCGGGGTTTTATCACCGCTGGAGTTTGCCGGTTTTGCCCGCTGACACGGTCACAAAAAAGAAAAACCGTTCAGCTGGAGATTTTTTTCGCGTGTTCGGTTCATTTTTTTCCAAGCCAGGAATCATCATCGCTCTCTGCTTTCTGCTCACCTATCGACTGGCCGAAGCTTTGGCTTTAAAACTCGTGGAGCCTTTTCTGCTCGATGCCCGGGTGATCGGCGGGCTGGGTCTGACCAATCAACAGTTGGGCCTGGCCTACGGCGGCGTCGGCGTCATCGCGTTGCTCGCGGGTGGCCTGCTCGGCGGCTACTTGATTTCGCGCCACGGGTTGAAGCGGATGCTCTGGCCGATGATCTTGATCATGCATGCGCCGATTGCCGTTTTTTTTCTACTGGCAAAAACGCAGCCAGAAAGCCTGCCGCTTATCAGCGCGGCTCTCGCGGTGGAGCAATTCGGCTACGGCTTCGGGTTCACCGCTTACATGGTTTACATGATGATGATCGCTGACGGTGAGCATAAGACGGCCCACTACGCACTTTGCACGGGCTTCATGGCGGCGGGAATCATGCTGCCAGGGCTGGCCGCCGGCTGGATTCAAGATCACCTCGGCTACGAAAAATTCTTCCTCTGGGTGTGTGTCGCCACCATCCCGTCGTTCATCATCACTGCCTTAATTAAAGTGGAACCTGCTTATGGAAAGAAACCGTAGCGGTTGATTGCCGACTCAGAGAAAGATACTTTCCTCCTGGGGATAAACGTTGCTGACAGTGTGGGGTTGATTAACGCAGTCTTTCACAGGTTTATTCTTCTCCGCCATGTATCAAGTCACCTTCTCCGAACAAAGTATGCGCGAGCTCAACCGGCTCGATAAACTCACGCAGATGTCCGCCATCGAACCGATCAGCCTAATTACGCCGGACGCTTTGGCCCATCCGCGTGAGCCCTTGGGTAAGTTTAACCGCAAAGGCATCGATTTCTACCGACTGCGCGCGGGCGATTTCCGGTTTTATTTCACGGTGGATGAGGACAAGCTTCACACCCACTATATCCTGCACAAGGATTCCTTGGAAGATGCGCTTTTCCGACTAAAGTTGCCTGTTTCCGAGCAGCAACTAGTCGAACAGCACAGCAAGTTCTGGAAATATCTCGAAAGTCTCACCAAATAAACCCACGTCATGCCTGATCCCGTCCAGCCCGTCCAACGCGACCATCCCAATCACGTCAATCAAGCGAGCCGGATTTATTTTCTGCCGAATCTAATGACGGCGGGAAACCTGTTTTGCGGGTTCATTGCCATCATCAAATGTATTCAAGCCCGGTTAATCACCGATTCCGGTGACTACTACAAAACGTATGAGTTCCTGTCGGCCAACACACTTTATACTCAGGCGGTGTGGTTTATATTGATCGCAGTCGTTTTTGATATGCTCGATGGGCGGCTGGCCCGGATGAGTGGGCGCAGTTCGCTTTTTGGTGCCGAGTTTGATTCCCTGGCTGATGTGATTTCTTTTGGTATGGCACCGGCTTTGATGGTTTTTTTCCTGATTCTGTCACCCCGGGAAAACTATCAGTGGTTTCGCGAATTTGGCTGGTTAATCGCCTTTATTTATCTGCTTTGTGGGGCGGTGCGGCTCGCCCGTTTCAATGTGATTACCCATCCACTCCTTTACCGGGGCGAAGCGGAATCTAGTAAAGATTTCGTTGGTTTGCCGATACCGGCGGCCGCCGGAACGGTCGCCTCCTTGGTTTTATTATTGTTGAATTTATCGGCGAATGACCGGGAACTTGGGCAATGGGCTTTGGCGCTGCCTTTCATTTTGGTACTCGTTTCCTTTCTAATGGTCAGCACCGTGCGCTATCCCAGCTTTAAACAGGTGGATTTTCAAATGAAGGCCCGACTGAAATATGCGGTGCTGCTCTTCATTATCGGGGTAGTGGTTTGGCGCTGGCACGAAATCTCCTTTTTCTTCCTTTTTCTCGGTTATATTATCTACGGACTCTTCGCGCATTATCAGCGCAGCGTGCGTCACGGCCAACGCCGCATGCTTCGCAATAAGGTTGTGAAGATGCGTCAGGAATCTTCTGAATAACTCCCGGCTGTGAACAACCCTTGGCTTATTCGCACCCCGGCCAAAACTACTCGCAACGTTTCGCGTAACCCTGTTCACTCGGAAATAAGCTGGTTACCCAGATATTCGCAGACCATAGTAATAGTGATACTTCCTTATTGAATACTATCTATTCATCCATTGTCTGGGAAGAACTCCATTAACGCCACCCCTGCCCCGATGAAATTTAAGATCAATCGCGATCACTTCAGCAACGGTCTTGCCCAAGTCCTCAACGTCGTTGGCTCCAAAGCCGCGATGCCTATCCTGAGCAATGTGCTCATCGAAGCCGAAAAGGATTACATCTCTCTTTCCACGACCAATCTTGATTTGGGCATCCGTTGCAAAATCAAGGCGGAGGTCAAGGAAGGCGGCAGTGTCACGTTGCCGGTCAAACGGTTGGCCGGCATTGTTCGGGAACTACCCAATGTCGATGTCACGCTTGATGTAGCGACTAACCATCAGGTTAAACTTTCTTCAGGTGGTTCTCATTTCAAGATCATGGGAATCGGCGCTGAGGAATTTCCCAAGTTACCAGATACAGGCGACGACAAGACCTATACGCTCGAACAAGGTGAATTGGCCACGATGTTGGGCAACGTCGCTTACGCGCAGTCTACCGATGAAACCCGTTACATCCTCGCAGGTGTCTATTTCAATTTTAAGGATGGTAAGCTCTCACTTGTAGCGACGGATGGCCGACGTTTGGCCTTAGTGAGCAAAGAACTGCCTGTTCCCGCGGCCAATGCGGGCGCGATTATTCTTCCGGCCAAAACGGTCGCGGAATTACTTCGTTTACTGGGTAAAGGCGACAAATTGACCATCTCGTTTAACGAACGCCGCGCGGCTTTCCAAATTGAGACCGGTAAAGACACCAGTGGACTCTGCGATAGCATCTATCTTTTTTCCAAGGTCGTGGAGGGAAATTATCCGAATTATCATCAGGTTATCCCGAAAGAAACCCATCAGCGCATTAAATTGGAACGGGAGCTATTCTTGCAATGCGTCCATCGTGCGGCGCTTGTTACTTCGGAAAAATCAAATTCCGTCAAAGTAAAGGTCAGCACCAATCTGTTGGAAATATCCGCGTCTTCCCCTGATTTCGGTGAAGCGCATGAATCAATGGCCATTGCCTATAGCGGTCCGGAACTCCAAGTGGCCTTTAATCCTCAGTTCATCATGGATCCGTTGCGCGCCTTGACCAAAGACGAGGTATTTTTCGAGGTGAAGGATGAGGTAAGTCCGGGTGTTTTTAAAACACTCGAAAACTTCGTATGCGTGATTATGCCGGTGCGGCTGAGTTAAACGGCGAGAAATATCACGGTTTTAGCCGGACATTTTATCCCGAGAATAATCATGACCGAGATCCTCGCATGGTTACTCGCCGCCACCACAGCCCTGTTGCTTCTGCTTTACGTAAATTTGCGAATAGCCTCACCGCTATTGGCCATTCCTATCCGCTGGTTGCGCTGGCTGCTTTTCACTTTGTTTGCAGCAGAAGCAAGTCTGCGCAGTGGTTGGATTGATCGGCCCTACTGGGTTTTATTAACCACGGCGTTTCTTCTCTGGTTACTCGCAGAATCGGTTTTTAATTGGCTCCGGGTAAGTGCGATCAGCCTCAGTCCTCTGCCTTTATTTCCGAAGTTTATTTTAAATGCGAGTGGTGGCGAATGGCCGACGAATCGCCGCCTGCTGAAAGTCCGCGACTGGCTTCGGACCAATCATTTCACCACGGTGCAAGCGCTTAAATCTGAGATTGGAGGAGGTATTTGGCTGCGGGTTTCAGTTTATCAAAACCGCGAAAATACGGTGCGGTTGCAAGTAGCCTTTCTACCCCAAGAAAATGGTGCCATCACCGTTTGCTACAGTTTATCCACTGAGACGCAAAGTGGGCAGCGGTATGTGACCGATAATTTCTTTTTGCCCTTCGGTGGTTTCTATCCGGAAAATTGGTTGGTCGACCGAAGTCCTTGGCGGCGCACGTTGCCCAACATGCTCGCCTACCACCTCAAACGATTGAAAGTGGCTGAGGAAACCACCGTGGTCTGGGATACCGAACCCCTGGAAGATCTCAATCGTCAGCAACAACAGATGGAGCAAATTAATACCCAATTGGGATTTCTGGTACCCAATGCCGAGCGCGAAGAATATGGGAAAATCACGCCCGAAGGTCGCTTCCGAGTGTGGAAGGAAGCTTGGTTGCTGGACTATTTTGGCTTCCCGAGCCGCTATAACTGAGTAAGGCCGGAAAGAAATTGCCAAGGATTAGTTAAAGCCGTCCGCCTATTTAAAATTTCTCGTCTCCGGCCAATATCATCGTAGAGATCATCCCATGCTGCCACTTGCCGTCACCGCGATAGAAGCTATGAAAGAAATGCCAATAAATACTTGGCTCAAGATAGGCGCGGGTATTTTGGTCGTCGTAGTCGTGTTCGTGATCGTTCCCAAAGTATTCAAAATGAACAAGATAATCCTGTGCATTATCGGATTTGTCGCGAGCACGATCATTTTCTTTTCCTGGGTTAGCCAAAGAAACGAACCTAAATTTCTTACGCCACTGATCGATCAACTCGTGCCTTTTTTCTCCAGTGAAACTTTAAGGGTGGACGATAAAAAAAATCCTAAGCCTAAACCTAAACCGAAGCCTAATCACTAAGTTGGCATGGGCTTTTATTACACACCGGCCCCTAAAAACGGATTGGTCTTTGCCCGGCAATTGCTACTGATAGCGCTTCTTTATGGCTAAAACGTACTCTGACATCGGACTCATCGGCCTCGCCGTGATGGGTCAGAATCTCGCTCTCAATATCGCCGATCACGGCTTTCAGATTTCGGTGTATAACCGAACCACGGAAAAAACGGATAAATTTGTAGGCGAAAATCCAACGACTCCCGGTGGTCTCGTTGGCACCAAAACCTTGCAGGAATTTGTTCAATCCCTCGCGAAGCCGCGTAAGATGATCATTCTGGTGCAAGCAGGCAAAGCGACGGATGCCGTGATCGACGGCCTTGTTCCGTTCCTCGAACAAGGCGATATCATCATCGATGGGGGCAACGCCCTTTGGACTGACACGATTCGTCGGGAGAAAGCGTTGCGCGAAAAAAATCTCCGTTTCATTGGTTCAGGCGTATCCGGTGGTGAAGAAGGTGCCCGCTTCGGCCCTTCACTTATGCCCGGTGGCGAATTTGCTGCTTGGAAAGAATTGCAACCCATTTGGGAAGCCGTCGCGGCCAAGGTGGACGCCAAGACCGGACGTCCCATCCCCGGAGCCAAACCAGGCCAACCCGTTTCTGGTGGCGTGCCCTGCACCACTTACATCGGTGAGAACGGCGCGGGCCATTACGTCAAGATGGTCCACAATGGCATTGAATACGGCGATATGCAGATGATCTGTGAGGCCTACGCGCTGATGGGCGGCCTGCTTGGACTCAAGGCGGCTGATATGGGCGCGATTTTCTCCGAGTGGAACACCGGGATACTCGACAGTTTCCTCATCGAGATCACGGCCGACATTCTCAAGCAGAAGGATCCGAAGAATAAGAGAAAAGCCTTCGTCGACATTGTCCTCGATACCGCCGGTCAGAAAGGCACCGGCAAATGGACTTCCATCAACGCGCTCGACATGGGGGTGGCCGCCCCGACCGTCGCTGAGTCGGTATTCGCTCGCTGCATCAGTGCGATTAAAGACGAGCGCGTGGCCGCTTCAAAGATTCTCAAAGGACCGGCGAAAAAATATCGCGGCTCCAAGAAAGCGCTCATCGCGGCGATCCACGATGCGCTTTATTGCTCGAAGATCTGTTCTTATGCGCAAGGTTTCCAACTCATGCGCACTGCGCAAAAGGAGTACGGCTGGCAGCTGAACTTTGGGGAGATTGCGCAGATCTTCCGCGGCGGTTGCATCATTCGCGCCGCCTTCCTGCAAAAAATCACCGAGGCATACGCCCGCAATCCGAACCTCGCCAATCTTCTGCTCGATCCGTATTTCACCAAGACGGTGAAGAAAGCCCAGGCCAACTGGCGCAAAGTCGTGGCTCTCGCCGCCGAATGCGGCGTCCCTGCCCCCACGTTCTCGTCCGCGCTTTCCTACTACGACAGCTATCGTTCCGCCCGCCTGCCCGCGAATTTGCTCCAGGCCCAACGCGATTATTTCGGCGCGCATACTTACGAACGCGTCGATCAGCCGCGTGGTAAGTTCTTCCACATTGATTGGCCCGAGGCCACCCGTCCCCAGTTGGAAATGTGAAATAGCCCGGCCTAATTTCCGCCCGCGTTTGCGCATTCGCGCGTGCGGGCTTTTTTATCCCTTACACCCACTTTTCATAATATTTGGATTTATATCGGGTCGGGGCCGTTGCCCTCAACGGCCTTGCGAATATACTCTCCGGCAGATGGCGGTTGAGGGCAACCGCCGCTACCTTTCAGGTTCAACAACGGCTAAAAAATAATATTGGTACCCTGCATGATCGCCCCCATTTTCACTCCCGCCGAACTCGAAGCTGAGACCGAGCGCCTCTTCAAGGCGCTCATGCACGCCGATTGCACCCCGGGACGCTCGTGGAATTATCAGGCGTGCCAGGGTTTCGCGCCTCTCACCTTGGAAATCAACCGGCTGAAAAAAGAAAAAAATGCCGTCATCCTCACCCACTCCTACGTCGAACCGGAAATCATCTACGGCGTCGGTGATTTCAAGGGGGACTCCTATTTTCTCAGCCTGAAAGCCCGTGAATCCAAGGCGAAGATTATCCTTTTCGTCGGCGTGGTGTTCATGGCGGAGACGGCAAAAATTCTTTCCCCCGACGCCACCGTGATCGTACCGGATCGCGGCTCGGGTTGCTCGCTGGCCGACTCCATCACCGGCGACGGCGTGCGCGCCCTTAAGCAACTCTACCCTGACGCGACCGTCGTCTGCTACATCAACAGCACCGCCGACGTGAAGGCCGAGAGCGACGTCTGCGTCACCTCGGGGAATGTCTATGACATCGTCGCCAACTTGCCGGCGCGCCGCATTCTCTTCGTGCCCGATCGCCTCATGGCGGAAAACGTCCGGGCCGAGCTGAAACATCGCGGTGTCGACAAGGAAATCATTTCCTCCGATGGCACCTGCATCGTCCACGACGATTTCGACGTGGGGGCCATCACCGATGCGCGTGCTCGTTTTCCCGGCTTGAAAGTCGTCGCTCATCCCGAATGCGCGCCCGAGGTTGCTGCCGCCGCCGATTTCGTCGGCTCCACCGGAGCGATGATGAAATACGTCAAAAATACCGTGGCGCCTTACTTCCTTATGCTGACCGAGTGCGGCCTCGTCGGGCGGTTGCAGGTGGAGACGCCCGAAAAGAATTTCATTGGTGGCTGTCGGCTTTGCCCTTACATGAAGCTTAATTCCCTCGAGAAAGTCCGCGATGCCCTTCTCGCCCCGCGCCCCGACCAGATTGTGACCCTCGACGAAACCTTGCGCCAGCGCGCCGCCCGCTGCATAGATCGGATGTTCGAACTCGCCCCGAAAGACTGATTCTTCCTGTAGGGCCAGCCCTTGTGGCCGTGCCGTCTCTTACCCCCATAACCACTTTTCCCCGTCCCATGCTTACTCCTCGCACCGACCTTTTGATTGATCTCGCCCTTGAAGAAGATGCCGGGCTTGGCGATGTCACGAGCCGGGCGATTTTCTCTCCCACGCATCGCAGCCGGGCTATCATGGATGCCAAGCAAGATCTTATTGTCTGTGGTCTCGAAGTGGCGGCGCGCGTTTTCTGGCGGGTCGATCCCACGCTTAAAACCAAAGCGCTCGTGCGCGACGGTGCCCGCGCCAAACCCGGCCAAGCGATTCTGGAGATTGAAGGCCCCACGGCTTCGTTGCTTACCGCGGAACGCACCGCACTCAATTTCATCCAGCGTCTCTCGGGGATTGCCACGCAAGCGCGCCGTTACGCCGAGGTCGTCAAGGGTACCGAGGTGCGCATCGTCGATACGCGCAAAACCACACCCGGCTATCGCGCGCTGGAAAAATATGCAGTCCGCACCGGCGGTTGTTTCAATCATCGCTCTTCTTTGGGCGAGCAGGTGTTGATCAAAGATAACCACATCGCCGCCGCCGGTTCGCTCACCAAGGCCGTGAAACTTTGCCGGCTGGCCGCACCCCATGCGGCGAAGATAGAAGTGGAAGCGAAGACGATGGCTGAAGTTCGCGAGGCCTGCCACGCTGGAGCCGGAGTTATTTTGTTGGATAACATGACGCCTGATCAGGTGCGCGCTGCGGTGAGAATCATCGCCGGTTGCGCTATCGTGGAAGTTTCGGGCGGCGTCCGCTTCGAGACCTTGCGCGATTACGCTTTGCCCGGCGTGAATGTCATCAGCATCGGCGCGCTCACCCACTCGGCGATGTCCGTCGATCTGAGTTTGGACATCCGACCGACGTCGCGGCGCCGCCGGCGTTAATTTCTCCGCCTGCATGCAAACCATCCAAACGGATTGTCTCGTTCTCGGCGCCGGCCTCGCTGGTTCCGCTTACGCCCTTGAGGCCGCCAAGGCCGGCTTGAAAGTCGAACTGCTTTCCCTCGGAGAACCGCTGCAGGCGAACAGCGATTGGGCGCAGGGCGGGATCATCTACGACACCACGCCGGACCCGCAGCAACTCGCCAAGGACATCCTCGAGGCCAGCGATGGCACCGCGAATCCTGCGGCCATCGAGCAGCTCGTGCGCGAAGGCCCGGCGGCCGTCAAGGAGCTGTTGCTCGACTCCCTGCACGTTGGTTTTGATCGTGAACCCACCGGCGAGTTGCATCTCACGCGCGAAGGCGGCCACAGCGAACGCCGTATCATCCACACCAAGGACGCGACCGGGCACGCCATTCTCAGTGCCGTCGCGCAACGCGTCGATGCGACGAAAAACATCATGCGTCGGAGCGGGTTTGTCGCGGTCGATCTGCTGACGCTCTCGCACAATTCCTCCGAGCAGCACGATCGCTACGAACCGCTCACCTGTTTCGGTTGTTACGCCTTAAACACCGTCACCGGCGAGGTCATGGCCTTGGTGGCGAAGAAAACCATTCTCGCCACCGGCGGCTTGGGCGGAATTTTTCAACACAGCACGAATCAACCCGGCAGCGTGGGACACGGCGTGGCGATGGCTTATCGGGTCGGCGCACGGCTCATCGATCTTGAGTACGTGCAATTTCATCCCACGGCGTTTCATAAAAAAGGCGCGCAACCCTTTCTCGTCACTGAAGCGCTCCGGGGTGAAGGTGCGGTTTTGGTCGATGTGCGTGGCGAACGCTTCATGGACGAGGCACACCCGCGTGGTTCGCTCGCTCCGCGCGATATCGTGGCGCGCACGATCCAACAACACCTCGCCGGCAACGGCGATGCCTGCGTCTATCTCGATTTATCCGCGATGAAGCCGGAGTTCATCCGCGACCGTTTCCCCGGCATTCATGAGCGCTGTCTGGCTAACGGCATTGATATCACAAAAATTCCGATTCCCGTCGTGCCCGCCGCGCATTTTTCCTGCGGTGGCGTGCATGCCAATCTTTCCGGCCGCACAAACGTGCATCATCTCAACGCCATTGGCGAAACCGCCTGCACCGGTTTGCACGGCGCCAATCGCCTTGCGAGCACGTCGCTGCTCGAATGTCTCGTCAGCGCCAAGGCCACTGCGCGGGCCGATGCCGCGGAATTGCGCGTGAATCATTTCCATCTGCCGGTGCCGCGGGTCTGGCAAAGCCCCGACAAAATTCCCGATCCGTTGCTCATCCGTCAGGATTTGCAGCAAATCCAGACGACGATGTGGAATTACGCCGGTATCATTCGCTCACGTCGTCGCCTCGCGCGAGCCCGCCGAATTTTGCTCGAACTCCGCGAAGATATCCAGGCCTTCTATCGCGATTGCCAGCCCACGCGCGAACTCATCGAGTTGCGCAACGCCGTGCAAACCGCCCTGCTGGTCGTCCACGCCGCCTCGCTCAACCCCGTGAGCAAAGGCTGCCACTACGTGACGGCGCAGGAGTGAGCGCACGGTCGGCGGGAGCAGAATTTTTTCAGCACATCGTGGACGCGGTGAAACCCCTCAACTTTTCGGCGGCTGGACGGGCCGCGGCTGGAGGATTTGCAGCCATTGGCCACCGTATTGCTTGTAGGCTTCAAGACCGCGCGCGCCACCGAGAGCGGCGGTCAGGTTGGTCGTGGCTTCCTGTAAAAGTCCAGAGAGCTGGATATTCCGTTGTGCGGGGCTCAGACTGGAATCGGCGCGAAGGGCGCCAGCCCGTTTAGCGATGTCCTGCTGCACTGCGACAATTTGGATCGCGGCGGAAGCAGGCAGTTCGAGCCGGGCAACAAGGCGGTTGGCTTGTTGATAGACAGGGTCGGTGGCCTGCTTGAGATCGGCGAAGCGTTCGGGCGTAAGAAGTATTTTGGCCTGATCGAGCACGGCGGTCCGGATTTGCTGGATCTGCGTGCCCCCGCCCGGACTGATCGAGCCGAATTGATTCTCCGCTGCCCGGGTTGCGTGGAAGATGGCGCGGAACTCTTCCTCTGTCGGTTTGAAGGTGCCGAGTTGCGAGTGCAAGAGACTGGCCGTGCTACTACGGCGCAGTTCATAGTTTTCGAGTTCCTGCGGGGTGAGCATCGCAGCCAAGTCGGCTCGCTGCTCCTTTTCCAGCAGAGTGAGTTTCTCTCGGTCCTCGGGTAGGATGACGCCGTTAGCCGCAGAGTAGATCTGCTGCCGGAGCTCGCCGTAGTCACTGACGATGTTTTGCAACTGATCGACTTTGTCTTGCGCGAGCGGGCCGTACTGACGGCGCTGATAGGCTTGCCTCTCGTCATTCCTGGTAGCGCCGTCGGGCCCGAGTAATTGCTGGAGTAATTCTTTTTGTTCGCGATTAAGTTCTCGGAGAGCGGACATCGTTTTTGGGTCCAGACCAAAACGCTGCGGCGAATTCCAATAGGGCGTTTCTTCCTGTTGCGCGAGCAGTGCTTTCCGTCGAGCGGAAAACTGCTCGTTAACTTGAGCCGCGATGATCGCGCGAATCATTGACTCAGAAAAGCCGGCGGTCCGCAGCCGCCCGACAAGCCCCTTGAGGTCACCCGAGGGCAGTTGCGCCCACGTTTGGGCAAGCGGCGCACCCTCAGCCAGGCCGGAGGCGGGCGATTGATCGGGAGTCGTGGAAGAAACCATCGTGCCCGGGGCGGACACCGGCGCGGATGCGTCAGACGAAGGTGAAGAGGCCGAGTGCCGGGACCGCACACTCAGCACAACATTGGCGACCAAGGAGACGGCCAGCAGCGTAAACAGGAGGGGTTTCATGCTTAAGGAATATCTTGGCCCGTCCAGCGCATAGAGCAGGAAGTTTCCGCGCGTGTCGAGGCAGGTTTGGCGAAACCACTAAGCCAACGACACGGCAAAGGTCTCGCCGGTTTGTGCAGCTGGGAAAACCCGTGCGACCAAACCGTGTTCAATTCGAGCCTTGGCCAGATCGTGCAATGGCGCGTCGATCGCTTCATTGGTGAGTTGAAAGGTGCCGTAGTGCATGCCGATGCTTTGGCGCGCACCAAGGGCGAGATGAGCGCGCACGGCTTCATCGGGATTCATGTGCACGGGCTCAAGAAACCAGCGCGGCTCGTATGCTCCGATGGGCAACAACGCGAGATCCGGCGCGCCGAGCAGCCGGCGAATCATGGCGAAATGGGAGCCCCAACCGGTATCTCCAGCGAAGAAAATCAACTGATCCGCCGTTTGCAGCATGAAGCCGCCCCAAAGTGTTTGGCAACGATCCCAGGGCCAGCGCGCGGCGAAATGATGGGCGGGCGTACAGAGCACATCGAGATCGGCCGAGGCCCGGTGCGTTTGCCACCAATCGAGCTCCACCACGTTGCCCACCCCGCGTTTTTCCAACCACGCCTTGTTGCCCAGCGTGGTGACAATCAAAGGCTGATGCTCCCGCGCGAGCCATCGCAGCGTGGACAGGTCGAGATGGTCGTAATGATTGTGACTCACCAGCACGACGTCGATGCGGGGCAGTTGGTGTAATCTCAGCGCGGGTGGCCGCACGCGTTTGGGTCCGGCCCACGAAACGGGACTGGCGCGCTCAGAAAAAATCGGATCGGTCAGCAGAGTGAAGCGGGGAAATTGGAGCAGGCACGTGGCGTGGCCAATCCAGGTCACTGCGACTTGTCCGGTTGGAACCAAGATTGGCAATAGCGCGTGCGCCACCGCCGGAACCGACTTCGGCCAACGTTCTCCCTGGCGCAAGACCAACCGTTGCCACCACCACTTCGGCAAATTCGCAAACGAACGCGCCTGCACGCCATCGGGATTGAAAAATCGTTGGCCGTCGCAGTGGTCGGTGATCGGAAAGGGCAAGCGCATCGTGTCGGCCGGTTCGTTCCCGCAGCGCTTCAGCGTCTTATTGGGAAAATTGCCTCAACGAGGCCCGAGCCTCGGCGATATAGGGCAGCTTTTCATTCAGCAGGAGCTTGATGCCGAGGGCTGACGCGAGCGGTTTGAGCGAGGAAAGCCAAGGTCCCTGACCGATGGCGATAAATTCCGGCCGCGCACGGGCGCTGAGCAGCGCCTTGCTCCAGACTGCCAGCACGATGTCGCCCCAAGAGGTTTTGGGCGAAACCGTTTCCATGCCATAGATAAAACCGGTGCCGCCATCGACGACCAAGGCCATCCGCGGAAAATACGGACGCCCGTCTTCCAAGATCGGAGTGAACATATAAAATTGATCGAACTCCATCAGGCTGCCTTTCACTTGGGGCAGCGCCTTGAGCTCGGCCAACCAACGGGGCGACGGTTGCGGACTGGCCGGGCTGGCCGGCGCGGGCAATTGCCACTGACGCCACTCGACTTGCTCCGGCTGCAAGGGTCCGGCGAGTGCGTCGCGCATCAGCACGGTGGGCAACAAATCGCTGCGTTCTTCGCCGGGCATAAAAAAATACGGCCGCGTGTCTGCGAAAAGAAGGCACGCCAGCGTGGCGCGCAGGCCGAGCGTGAGTTCGCGAGCTTCCGTTTCGTTGAGCGACCAAGGATACAGCCCCGGCGTATGCGTCCGAAAGCATGGCCAAGCCTGACGCTCCCGTGGCTTGGGCGTGTAGCCGAGTTGCGCGAGGAGGGCGATTTCCTCCGGCACGAGGGCCTTCTTCGCGCCCCAGTCCAGCATCAGCGCATCCTGCAGGAAACCCAGATCGGGATCGTTGCCTGGCAAGGTCTGCACATTTTCAAAAAGAAAACGCAGGCCGGCTTCACCGCGATAAAGCACCACGCCGAAAACCTGCCCGGCCGCGCCAAGCACCGAGGGAAACCACGGGCGTTGCTGGTCGTCGATCAACGCGAAGAGATCGTTGTCGTGCCGTCGCTCCCACGGTTTCGCGGCGCGAAACGCCAGCGCGGCATCGAGCAACTCGCGCCAGACTGGCAAGGGTACGACGGGGTAGGTGGGCTGGGAAGATTTGGCCATAAGGAGAAGCGAGGAAAATTAGGGAACGAAAGGCAATGCGGCGCCGCAGCATTTTTTAAATTTCTTGCCGGTGCCGCACGGACAGGGATCGTTGCGGCCGACCTTCACCGGGGCACGATACGGCACCTGCGGCTCATAGGAATACGGCACGGCTGGGGGGATCGGCCTCGGTTCATCCAAGACCTCGTCCATCAGATCGTCTTCCTCAAGGTTTTCGTCCCACTCAGGTGAGAAACAAGCCCACCAGGAAATCGCGTCGGCGACATCAGTGATCGGCAAAAACTCATCCGGTATATACGGCGTCGTCCCCAGCTCTTCCACTTCACTGCGGCCGGCGATAAATTCGTCGATTAAATCCTGATCGAAAAGAGCGAGCAACGGTTCGCGTAATTCCACCAATCCAAAATCAATAGTGAGGTTGGCAATTTCACCGAGGATATGGCTGGAGGTTTCTTTGTCCGGTAGACGAGGGTAAGTGGAAATCAGTGTTAGATAACGCGTGAGTAGGACGGCGCGGGGCATCTCGCCCCAATGCATGAGCAAGCCGAGCGCGCGCAGGGCCGCGCAGCGCACAAAGAGGTCGACCTCGGAATTTTCCGCTAACCGGGTCACGCCACTCCAGTCCCCTCCGCAAGTCTGGGCCAGCAGCTTATCGCCCTGTTCGGTTAGAATATCTTCCGTGGCATTCAGGGCGAGGTCTCCTGGCAGGGAAAGGAACGCCAGCAAGGGTGCATGAATTTTTTTCTCCCGCCAGACTGCGCCCAAATACATCGCATAAATCGGCAGCTGATCTTCGGGATCAATCGTGTTGTTGGCGGTAGCAATCGTCAGCGCCTCGATACTGGCGATCAATGCCGGCGTGATCGCCGCGCGGTGAGTTTCGGCCGCGGCGAACGCGGCCCGAGGCATTTCATCATTCGCGCGGGTCAGCGCCGCCAAGGTTTCTTCCAACGTTAAAGGGGCCAGCGAGTCGCTCATGGGACGGATAATTTCTTTTGCGCTTGTTCCCAAAAATCCCGGAGGGCCAGAAAATCCTGCTCCTTCGTCTTGCTGTGGATGATGTAGTCGAAGGAATTCCGCTCGGCCATTTCGATTTCGGCGCTCTGCATCCGGCGTTGCAGCTCGGCGTCGCTCATCTCTCCGCGACCGAGCATCCGCTCGCGAAGTACCTCCAGCGAGTCAGGCGCGACGAACATCGTGACGACCTTGCCCTTGAGCAGCGGCACCGATTGCGCCGCCGTGCGGATGTTGCGCACGCCCTGGACGTCGATGTTCATGATCAGGCTGGTGTGCGACAACCGGTCGAGCACCGCCGACTTGAGCGTGCCGTAGCGATAGCGTTGGTGGACCCACGCCCATTCGAGAAAATCGCCGGCGGCGAGTTTGGTGTCGAACTGCGCCTCGCCGAGAAAATGATAATCGCGGCCCTCGACTTCGTTGGGTCGATGAGGCCGCGTCGTGGCCGTGACCACGCGCTCGAATCCGGGCACTTCCTGGACGAGACGTTCACACAGCGTGCTTTTACCCACTCCGGCCGGGCCGGCGAGAATCAGCAGCGCGGTATGATTCGCCGTCATGGTTCAGCAGGTGAAAGCCGCCGCCGAAGTGGCGAGGCCGTAAACCAGCAGCCCCGCACCGAGCGCGCGGGGCCGGCTGGCTGAGCCGTACAGCCACGCAAAAAAATCACGGAGCCGGAACGGGGCAGCGGCGAGATAAAGCGCCAGTGCCAGTCCGATATAAACCGCCGTGACCATCAGCAAGCGCCACGGATGCGTCCACTCCATGTACGCGGATTTAAGCAGCGGCTCGCCGACCAGTAGCAGCAGCACGCTGAGCCCGCGCACGGCGAGAAAGTCCGGCGTGTAGATGAACGCCAGTACCGCCAGCACGCCAAAACCAATCATCAGCGGCAGCGGTTGTTGGAAGAAAATCAGATCGGATTCTCCCACCCGTGAAAGCCGCCAGATGAACCACGCCGCGCTCGCGCCGAAAAACACCCACGCGCAACGTTGCGAGCGCGGCAAGGCTTTCGCCGCGGAGCTGATCCGTGGATCATTCCACAACAGCACGCCGCCGAGCAGGGCGAGAAAAAGTCCGGGAAGAAGAACCGCGAGGAAGAGTGGCATCGGAAAAATTGAGAGTTTAGGGCTGAGAGCTGAGAGTCAAAGGCGGAGTGATCAGGAGCGGAATTGTTCGGTTTAGTCTCTGGACTCTAAGCTCTGGTCTCTGGACTTTCTACCGCGATTCCCGCCAACACCAGCGAGCCGTACAACACCGCGGTCGAGGCGCGTTCGATTTTGACCGGGACAAGTTCGCCCACGAGGCGTTCGTTCGCTTCGAAATGCACGATGCGATTACCCCGGGTGCGGCCCATGAAACCACGGCCTTTCTTGTCCGGCCCCTCCACCAGCACTTCCTGGGTGGTGCCGAGTAGCGTGGCGTTCCGGCGGTCGGAATTGGCGGCGAGAATTTTCAGGAGGGTTTCGTTGCGTGCTTCCTTCACGTCATCAGGGATCTGGTCTTCCAGCGTCGCCGCGGGCGTGCCGGTGCGGATGGAATACTTGAAAACGTACGCCATGTCGTAGTTGCAGGTTTCGAACAGCTCGCGCGTCTGCGAGAAATCTTCGTCGGTCTCACCGGGAAAACCGACGATCACATCGGTGGAAAAATACATGTCGGGCCGCACGCGGCGGAGGTCGTCGACGATCTGTTTGTAGCGATCACGCGAGTAAGGCCGGTTCATCGCCTTGAGAATCCGGTCGCTGCCCGACTGCATGGGCAGGTGGACATATTCGCAGAGTTTCTCGAGCCGACCGTACGCCTGAATCAGGTCGTCCTTGAAACCCCGTGGATGCGGCGAAGTGAAACGGATGCGGCGGATTCCGGGAAGGGCGTTCACGCGTTCCAGTAAATGGACGAAAGGAGAGTACTTATGGGGGTGTGCATTCTGCTGGCCAGCAGAACGCCGGCCGTAGCTGGTGACGATCTGGCCGAGGAGCGTGATCTCGCGTACGCCGCGTTCGGCGAGCTGCTCGCATTCGCGCACGATTTCATCCATCGGCCGCGAACGTTCGTCGCCGCGCGTCTTCGGCACGATGCAGAACGCACAATCCATGTTGCAGCCCTGTTGAATGGAAACGAAAGCGGTGACTTGATGCTCTTCCAGCACGTGGTCGCGGATGGTGTTTTGCGAACCGGCTTCTTCCGCGATATCGATGATCGTGTTGCCGATCGGGGCACCGGCTTCCTGCGCAGCGCGCAGATTGTCGAGATAGTCCGGCACCTGGTGGAATTTCTGGGTGCCGATGATCAAGTCCACATCCGGCAACGCATCGAGGAGTTCCGCCCCGCGGTTTTGTGCCATGCAGCCGAGGATGCCGAGGATGAAGCGCGGGTTGCGTTTCCGTTTCTGGGAAACGTTGGCCGCTTTGCCGATGGCCTTCTGTTCGGCCGCATCGCGAACCGAGCAGGTGTTCAAGAGCATGACATCGCACGCGTTTTCATCCGCCACCATGCGGTAGCCCCGGGCGCGAAGCAAAGCCGCCACGGCCTCGCTATCGCGCTCGTTCATCTGGCACCCGTAGGTTTTGATATAAACACGATTCATGAGGCACCCGCCTTGCCGCGTCGAAGAGTCGCGGCAGCAGTCGCGAGGCCTAGGCGGGAGGTTTTGAGATAAACTCGGTTCATTAAACAGGAACTGGTTTAACTACCCGTCCGCCAAGCCCGGTCAACGCGGGAAAAAGCCTTCGGTCCCCTCGTTTATCGAGAACCCAAGCGCCGGGCCTGACGGGCTTGGTTTTACGCACAAAAAAGACCGGAAAGTTATTCCGGTCTGCGAGAGAAAACCTGAGCGACGAGGTTCTTCCAAACTCACTCAGCCTTCGCTTTGTAGTAGCTGGCCTGAAGCTTGTCCCACGAGGCAATCACGTTCTGCTTGGCGCTGTCCCACGTGTCGGCGGTGGCGCTGCCGAGGGCATCGAGCTTCGCCTTGTAGTCGGCGTCGGCATCCTTCAGTTCGGCCATGGCGGCCTTGCGGCTGGCGCTGGCTTTGGCTTCGGAATAGTTGGCGTGCAGTTCGCTCATTTGGGAATCCATCTTGGCCCTGAGGGCCTTGGCGCTCGCGCTGAAATCAGAGCGTTTCTCGAAGGTGTAGGATTTGACGTCGCCCCAAGCATTGGCGACGGCGGTCTTGGTGTCCTGATAGGCGTCTTTGGCTTTATCGCCGACCTTTTCGCTCTCCGATTTGGAGCAGCCGGAAAGGGCGAGGGCGGAGAGACCGACAGCGAGCAAAGCCACGGGAATAAACCGGGCGGAGGAGAGACTGGATTTGATGTTCATAGAATGAAGGGAGGGTTGAGGTGAAATAGCGACGTTAGGCAGCGGCAGTGCGCGGAAGCGTTCAGCCGGTAAAGGCATTGACCAATCTGGCGAAGAGGTGTGGCAGTAATAATGAAGAAATAATTATTTCCGGACCATGAAGGGCTGACTGTTGATGGCGGGGGTGATTCTATCTGGGCCAAAGTGGTGGGAGTGGATTCCGATCAATTTTTCCGAAAAGCAGGTTTGGGCTGAGAGCATGAAATCAATAACCCTGAGTAAAGAGGAGACGAAGTTGATTGAAGTGCTGCGCGCCCACCCGGCGCTGGCCGGGCAAGTGGAGGCGGTGCTGGCGGTGGTGCGCGCGGGCGGCGAAGCCCCGGGCACGATCGACGCAGCGGAGGAGAGCCTAGTGAAGCCGTTGCGAGCCTTGGGTCTGGCGCAAACGCCGTAAGGTGGTCTGGCGGGAAATCCGGCTGTGCGCGGTCCAAGCCGTCGGCCAAACCCAGACCTACTACGGCGTGAGCTGCGGCGACCTCGGCGAGGTGGCCGCCCAAGGGGAACACACCGCCCGGCAAGCCGGCTGGGCCAGCCCGAGCGCGATTCACGCCGTGGGCGACGGTGCCGAGTGGATCGCCCGCCTGACCAAACAGTGCTTCGGCACCCGAGGCTATTTCCTCCTCGATCTATTCCACGTCAGCGAATACCTCGCCGCCGCCGCCCCGCCGGACCAACCCGACTATCTCGCCCGGCAGAAAACGCGGCTCTGCGCCGGCGAGCACGCCGCCGTTCTCGCCGAACTCGCCACCCGGCTCGAACCCGCCGCCACCCCCGCCGCCCCCGTGTGCGCCGCGCACCGCTGCTTGGATAATCGCCGCGATCAACTCGGCTACCCGCGCGCGCTCGCGCGCGACCTGCCGCTCGGCTCCGGGCTGATTGAAAGCGGCCAGCGGCACGTCCTCCAGCACCGCCTCAAAATCGCCGGCGGAGCGTGGCTGCGCGCCAACTCCGAAGCCATCACCCACGCCCGCGCCGTCCGCGCAAACGGCGGCTGGCCCGCCTACTGGACCGATCTCGCCCAGACACGGAATTAATCACACCCGTCCGTTAATGGGTCAAATCTAACGGCTCGTTTTCAGGGGCAAGCCTCTCATCTGGTCTTTTACTGCGGTAAACCGCAATCGGACATCCGAATGATCAAGGTGGGAAAGCGCAGATTAGATTCAGGTCAACAAACGGAGTATATTTACCGACCCAGTTTTTCCAGCGCCGTGGTGACGGCAGACGTGCGGTTCTCGACGCCCAGCTTTGCATAAATGCTTTCCAAATGCTTTTTCACCGTCGTGAGCTGGATACTGAGAATAATACCGATTTCCGGATTTGTTTTGCCCTGCACCACCCAGTAAAGGATTTCCGCTTCCCGCGCCGTGAGGTCAAGCGCGATGGCCAACGCTGCAGGCGTCGCCTCTGCCTTGGGTTGGTTATTCGCGGGACCGGCCGTCTGTTTGCGCCGCTGCAGTCGTGAGCGGACCGCCGCGAGCAACTCGGCGGGATCAACCGGTTTCACCAAATAATCGTCGGCTCCCAGATTCATCCCGGCGCGGACATCATCGCGTTCGCTCCACCCGGTCAGAAAGATAAACGGAATTTGCGCGGTGGCAGGCTGATCGCGCAGCGTCTGCAAGACGCGATGACCGTTCATTTCCGGCATCGTGATATCGCACACGATCAGATCAGGTGATTCCCGGCCGGCCAGAGCCACGCCCTCTCGGCCATTATTCGCCTCCACCATGACGTAGCCTTCCACGGCTAGGGCTTCAACCACTAGCTTGCGCATGCGAGATTCGTCGTCGATCACCAGAATTTTTTCCACGCCGGGAAGCTGACCCGTGATTATCGGGATGTAAAGCCCACCCTGTACTTCAAGCCCGCCTGATCCGGGATGATGCAGTTGCCCAAGGTGGAGCCCGACCTCCGGGTGGGTTTTCCCCTCTAAGACTCAAGCAAATCCGTCCAGTGGCCGGGACCCACCTTCTCGTTTCGAGAATCCAGAGTGGGCCAGAATTTCGACTGCATCGCTAAGTGAACCACCCCAAATTTGGTGGCCGCACGTTAGCCGTTCGGCTAACGCCCACCGGTCAATATCAAAAAGTCACAATTTATGGCATAGTTTCAATCCGGACAGACCATCGACGCTTCAACCCATCCCCTTGTGACTCCCCGCGAAATTACTCTGATTAAGAATTCCTTCCGCCAGATCAGCCCAATTGCTGATCATGCCGGAGTGATTTTCTATGCCCGGCTTTTCGAGCTCGATCCCTCCCTGCGGACGACTTTCTGCGGTGATATTGCCGCGCAAGGCAGCAACATGATGCAAAGTGTCGGCTTCATCGTTTTCAGTCTCGAGCAGATCGATGTCATTCTGCCCGTTCTTCGCCAAATGGGGCTGCGACATTTGGATTATCATCTCACCGATGAACAATATGATATTTTCTGCGAAGCCCTGCTTTGGACTCTAAACCGATGCCTCAGAAACGAGTTCACGGAGGAAACCCGCGAGGCTTGGGCCAAGGCGTACTGGCTGCTGGCTGAAACGATCAAGACCGGGGCGCGCGACGGCTTGGCCCGACACAATCGTGCTGTGGCGTGAGATGATTTTCCCCGGACCATAAAATCAGGATATCATTTTTTTTGCCGGAGGCTGCTCTGTGGCCTCTGGTAGGGGGGGGGGATAATGAATAGGGCGTAGGTCGGCATACTCTGCCGTTGCCTGCGCCCTATTTCTCTTTTCGATAGCAGTTAGCTTCCCCCCTGAAATGCCTGATTCTCCCCGCAACTTGGCTTCGAACAACGCACACAACCCATGTCCGGCAATAAGCTTGGGCGGCACGCCGGATTATTTTGCTCAAGCTTTTCATGCCAGCCCGGCCATGCTCATGATCAGCCGGCTGCCGGACGGTGTTTTTCTCGAAATCAACGATGCTTTTCTGCAAGCCTCAGGTTTTGCCCGTGTAGAAGTGCTTGGTCGGACTTCGCTTGAACTTGGTATTTGGAAAGATCCGGTACAACGTGCCGACCTGTTTCAACGGCTTCAACAAGGCGGCCAAGTCCGTGATTTAGAAGCGGTTTTCTTCACTAAAAAACGTGAACCCCGGTACGTTCTGCTCAATGCTAATATTATTACGCATGCTGGTGCCTCTTGCCTGCTGTTGACCGCATTCGATCTGTCGGAACGCCGGCGCAGAGAACAATTACAGGAGGCGACTTTCCAGATATCGCGGATTTTATTAACGGGAGGGGAACGCGAGGTGATGTTTTCCGAAGTGCAAGACATCCTGAATCGCCTGATGGCGGCGCGTAATTTCCAGGTGGCCATGCAAAGTGGTGAAAGCGGCTTGATCCATTATCCGTTTTTTGCCGACGAAACCGTTTCTTCTCCAGCACCCCATCAGTTGGGCAATGGCCTCATCGAACACGTGCTCAGTACTGGGCAGCCCTTGCTGGCGCGGAGCGAGGAGATGAGTAATATTCTTGGGCGTACCGGTTCATTCAATCCCACGACCATACCGGCCGCTGCCAGTCTCGCGGTGCCTTTACTCCTTGATGGTCGGGCTATCGGCGTGATCGCCGTCATGGATTACCAGAATCCACAGGCCTATGGTGAGGATGAAAAACGCCTGCTCCTGTTCGTCGCCGATCAAGCCGTAGCCGCTGTACGGCGGCTACAAAGTGAAATCCGTCAGCGTGAATCCCAGGAGTATTTCGCCAAGTCATTGCAAACCATCCCGGTAGTCGCGATTGTGGCTCGGCTCGACAACGGGAAAATCATCGAAGTCAATGCCGCCTTTGTCAGCAATTCGGGTTATAGCCGTGCCGAAGTCATCGGTCGCAGCACCTTGGAAATAGGCCTGTGGGCCGATACTTTCCAACGGGACCGGTTTATCAGCCTGATGCATCGTAATGGCCGGGTACGAGACTTCGAAGGACGGTTTCATACCAAGATGAAAGCCTTCCTGCATCTGCTCCTCAGTGCCGAGGTCATCGAGGTGAATGGCATTCCCTGCATGCTAACCATCGGGATGAATATAACTGAGCGGCGCCGGCGGGAACAAGTGCAAGACGCCACCTACCAAATTTCCCAAGTCCTGCTGACCGACGCCGAATTGCCCGTGCTCTTTGCGGAACTTCACCGGACAATCGGGGAATTGATGTCGGCGAAGAATTTTTCGGTCGCCCTGCTCAGTGCCGATGGGACGACGCTGCATTTCCCGTATTTCGTCGACGAAAAACTGCCAGCCCCGGAAGACCGAAAGCTGGGCTTCGGCCTGGTTGAATACGTGCTGCAAAGCGGCCAACCACTCCTGACTACCGCTGGGGAGATCGCCATTTTGCCGAAAGAACACGTCCCGGCACTCACCGATCAACCCGCCCCTCTGTGGCTGGGCGTACCACTCCTCATTGATGGTCGCGCCATCGGAGTAATCGCGATCCAGGATTACCATGACGCCAAGGCCTATGGTGATGAGGAAAAACGCCTGTTGACCTTCGTGGCCGGTCAAGCGGCCAGCGCCGTGCACCGACGTGAAACAGATGAAGCCTTGCAACGGGCCGAAAGACAATATCGCGGCATTTTCGAAAACGCTTTGGAAGGACTGTACGTTTCCACTCTCGAAGGTCGGCTCATCCACGCGAATCCCGCTCTAGCCCGCATTTTAGGTTATGCCTCACCCGCCACCCTCCTCACCGCCGCCCATGACACGAGCCACCAGAGGTACGCCGATCATAATCGCCGAACGCAATTTCTCCAACTCATCCACGATTCGGACGTGGTTACCGATTTTGAGTCGGAAATCATCCGCCCTGATGGCACCCGCGCCTGGATAACCGAATCCATCCGCGTAATCCGCAACGCCAATGGCAGCCTGCAGCACTTCGAAGGCGTCATGGCCGACATCACCAGTAAACGCGAAGTCGCGCAGGCGCTGCATCAGGCCAAGGAGGTGGCGGATGCCGCCAACCGCGCCAAATCGCAATTCCTCGCGAGCATGAGCCATGAATTGCGGACCCCGCTCAATGGCATCTTGGGCTACACCCAAATTCTGGATCGCGACCAGACGCTGAGCGCGAAACAGCGCGATGGCGTGGAGGTCATTCATCAATCCGCCGAGCATCTGCTAGCCTTGATCAATGATGTGCTCGATCTCGCTAAAATCGAGGCCGGCAAACTCGAACTCCATGCCGTGGAATTCAACCTCCCGGAGTTTGCGCACGCCGCCGTGGAGTTTTTCTCGCCCCGGGCCCGGGAAAAGAACCTGCGCCTCGAAAGCTCAATCGCGCCCGACCTCCCCCGCATCGTTTGGGGCGACTCCCAACGTCTCCGTCAGGTGCTTTTCAATTTGTTGGGCAATGCCATGAAATTTACCCTGCAAGGAGCGGTGATTTTCACGGTCGAACGCTCCGGCGACTTGTTTCTTTTCTCCATCAGCGACACGGGGCCGGGCATTTCGGCGGAAGACCAAGCCCGGCTCTTCGAGCCTTTTTCCCAAGTCGGTGCACAAAGCCAGCACGCCGGTGGCACCGGTCTCGGGTTAAACGTCAGTCGCAATATCGTCGACCAAATGGGCGGCACCTTACGCGTAGAAAGTCGCTTGGGTTGGGGCGCACGGTTCTGGTTTGAAATCTCCCTGCCGGAAGTACTCGGCGACGTGCTGGCCAACCGCACCCCCAACGTCACCCGTCGCGTCATCGGTTATGAAGGCCCCAGACTCCACGTGCTCGTCGCCGATGATCATGCGCCGAACCGCACCGTGTTAATCGACCTGCTACAACCCCTCGGCTTTGAAATACTCGCGGCACACGATGGACAGGAAGCCGTCGATCTGGCGCGAAAACAGCGCCCGGATATCGTGTTGATGGATCTGCGCATGCCCCGTCTCGATGGCATGGCTGCCGCGCAAGCGATCCTCCGCCATTATCAGACGCGCCCGCCCTGCATCATCGCCGTTTCCGCCAGCACACTCGAAGGTCCGCAACAAGCAGCCCTCGCCGCCGGCTGCGCCGCGTTTCTCTCCAAGCCATTTTTCGAAGAAGATCTTTTCACACTGCTCGAACGCCACCTCGGCATTACCTGGCGAACAAGTGCACGCGCAAATGGGGGGGAATCCCGGGATCCGTTTCCGATTCTCCGCAATGCGCCGGCCGTGGAGGAAGCCAATGCCATCTTTGACTTGGCCACCAAAGGCGATGTGCTGGGGGTCCGCGCCTATGCGCAAGACCTCGCCCACCGTCTGCCCGAACACGCCGACTTCGCCGACCACATTATCGAACTAGCCACGCACTTTCGCATGAAAGCGATCCGCATTTACGTGACCCGCTATCGCACGCCACCTTCCTCGAACTGACCATGCCCGACACCATTTTGATCGTCGATGATACCCCCGCCAACCTCAGTGTGCTGGCTGAATGTCTATCTACCGCCGGCTACGCCCTGATGGTCGCAGAAGATGGCGAAGAAGCCCTCTCTCAAACCAAACTCGCGCGACCCAGTCTGATTTTATTGGATGTCATGATGCCTGGCATCGACGGGTTCGAGACCTGCCGCCGCTTCAAAGCCTCCGCTGAAACCCGGGATATTCCGGTGATCTTCATGACCGCGCTCGCCGACACCTCGGAAAAAGTGCGCGCGTTCAACTCCGGCGCGGTCGACTACATCACCAAGCCCATCCAGCACGCCGAAGCCCTCGCCCGCATCAACACCCACCTCACGCTCTGCCAGCTCCGGCGCGAATTGGAAAAAGAATTGGCGCTCAAACAAAAATTCATGCGCATCGCCGCCCACGATCTGCGCAATCCACTCTGCCTGATTTTAATGGCCGGAGCGCAAGCCCGCCGTAAAGGCGCCCCACCCGCGATCACCGAGCAATTGGAAAATATCGATTTTTCCGCCCGACAGATGCAGAGCATCATCGATACTTTTCTCAATGTGCAAAAACCCGGCATCAGCCGCGTAAACCTAAACGTGCTGGCCCAAGCCGTCGTCGCCCAGAACGAGCCCGCCGCCCAAAACAAAAACATCAGTCTCAGCCTCCAAGCCGCCGAAACCCTCCCCGTCGTCAGCACGGAAGCCGGCCATGCCTATCAGGCGCTGACCAATTACGTCAGCAATGCCGTGAAATTCCTTTCCTCTGGCCAGCGGATTCTCGTGCGGACCAGCACCGCCGGAAAATTCGTCCGCCTCGAAGTGCAAGACGACGGACCAGGCGTGCCCGCCGCAGAGCGCCCCAGCCTCTTCACCGAATACGCCAAACTTTCCGTTCGCCCCACCGGCGGCGAAGAGAGCACCGGGCTCGGCCTGTCGATCGTCAAGCAGCTGATCGAATTGCAAGGCGGCAAAGTCGGCGCCGAATTTCCTCCTGAAGGCGGTTCAATTTTTTGGTTCGAGCTTCCGACCGGCAACTGAGCTGGAAAGGGGGTCGCCGATTTCCACCTCGGCGACAGAGTGTCGGTGTGGAAACCGACACCCACCCACTGAAAAATCCCGGCTAAGATTTTTCGGCGCACGTTTTGGGTACGGGTCTCCCGACCCGTGAGTTTGTGCTCCCCGGGGCACGGGCCCCGCACCGCCACCGGATCGAACGGACGCTTGCACGCCGCCACCTTCCCGCTTTGGGTGACACCGGCCCAAATCGTCACACCACCGAGCGTGATCCTCTTTCTAAAAAATCTCCTGTTTATCCTGCTCGTGCCCGGCCTCATCGCCGGCTGGGTGCCGTTTTACTGGTTTGAGCGCCGCGCCCAGTGGCCGGAAATCTGGCGCTGGTCTCACTCATTGAGCGCGTTCGGTTTCGCCCTCGGCGCACTGATCTATCTGTATTGCGTCTGGCTATTCGCCACCAAGGCCCGAGGCACTCCGGCTCCCATCGCTCCAACCAAACATCTGGTGCAACGCGGTCTGTACGCCTGGGTCCGTAATCCTATGTCTTGGGCCATTTTTCTGCTCGTCGGCAGCGAAGCCCTCTTTTTCCGATCGATCGATCTCACGATCTACTTCGTCTGCCTGGTCTGCGTGGTGCACCTCTATATTGCACTCTACGAGGAATCCGCTCTCGGTTATAAATTCGGCGCGATGTACGAAGATTATAAACGCGCCGTCCCGCGTTGGCTGCCGCGCAAACCCCGCCCCGCACTGGAAACAATCGCCCCGTTTGCCACACGGCGCTGAGTGTCACCACGCGACCTGAAGGGAGCTCAGAGACTAAAAGACCAAGAGACAAAACGCGCCTCCCGCCTCACGTTTCTTGAAATCGCTACGGGGGGGGACGATTCGGGCGATGCGCGGCGTCTCTTTCCTACGAGAATCAAATTGCCTTGTTTCAATCCGCGCCCCGCTCCGAAGAGCGGGGCGATACGGCCTCGGGCCGGCGCGAGCTATGGCCCGTAAGTTTCAATCCGCGCCCCGCTCCGAAGAGCGGGGCGATGTTCAGATACGCACCGGCGCGCTCCTGCTTATCGTTTCAATCCGCGCCCCACTCCGAAGAACGGGGCGATATGGCCTAACGCCGGGACGCCGGCGAGCGTTAGGTTTCAATCCGCGCCCCGCTCCGAAGAGCGGGGCGATGGTCTTTCCTCGGGCTCTTTTGGTTGGGCTCGCTCGTTTCAATCCGCGCCCCGCTCCGAAGAGCGGGGCGATACATAGGCCCTCACGGGACAAGCCTCGGGGCTGGAGTTTCAATCCGCGCCCCGCTCCGATGAGCGGGGCGATGGTTCGCCGCCCACAGTTTGCTGCCGCAGATACGCGTTTCAATCCGCGCCCCGCTCCGAAGAGCGGGGCGATAAAAGGCCACAGTGCCTACGTGCTGCAATTTGCGGTTTCAATCCGCGCCCCGCTCCGAAGAGCGGGGCGATAGGGCTTGCGTCGGTGGGATGCGCGGCACCTCGGCGTTTCAATCCGCGCCCCGCTCCGAAGAGCGGGGCGATATCTATTCGCTGCTCAGTAAGTCCGAAGCGCTAAGTTTCAATCCGCGCCCCGCTCCGAAGAGCGGGGCGATCGATTATTTTAACCTTATCCGCGCCGGCTGCGCGGTTTCAATCCGCGCCCCGCTCCGAAGAGCGGGGCGATGGCCAGCCAGCCGTGGGCGAGCTGCGTGCGGACGTTTCAATCCGCGCCCCGCTCCGAAGAGCGGGGCGATGCTCAGGGTCAACCGTCCACTCGTAGGTGTGCACGTTTCAATCCGCGCCCCGCTCCGAAGAGCGGGGCGATGCTACGAGTGCAGAGAAAGCGGAAACTGGGAGGAGTTTCAATCCGCGCCCCGCTCCGAAGAGCGGGGCGATTGCTCGCGCGCACGGGCAAGCTGCCCTTCGTGCAGTTTCAATCCGCGCCCCGCTCCGAAGAGCGGGGCGATAGGCCGCATCGCTCGACTTCGTCCTGGACGATAGTTTCAATCCGCGCCCCGCTCCGAAGAGCGGGGCGATCCGTCGTTTGCTGCATGAAAGCCGTGCACAAAAGTTTCAATCCGCGCCCCGCTCCGAAGAGCGGGGCGATAGCTTAACCCGATCACCCGGCCGGCTAGGGGTAGTTTCAATCCGCGCCCCGCTCCGAAGAGCGGGGCGATACGAGGGCCGCGTGCTCGGCCATGTGCTCCGGCAGGTTTCAATCCGCGCCCCGCTCCGAAGAGCGGGGCGATAGCCGTGGGCGAGGTGCAGCACTTCCGCTCCCTCATGTTTCAATCCGCGCCCCGCTCCGAAGAGCGGGGCGATACGAGTCGCTCACTGCGCTGCTGCAGGAGGGCGCGGTTTCAATCCGCGCCCCGCTCCGAAGAGCGGGGCGATAATTGCAGCACGTAGGCACTGTGGCCTTTTTCGTCGTTTCAATCCGCGCCCCGCTCCGAAGAGCGGGGCGATGGTCGGCGGCGCGGGCGGGGACGAGGTAAGCATGAGTTTCAATCCGCGCCCCGCTCCGAAGAGCGGGGCGATCTTCGTTCAGCATCTTCTCCGGCGTAGTGGCGTGTTTCAATCCGCGCCCCGCTCCGAAGAGCGGGGCGATGCCAATTATTTCAACGAGTTGGTCCAAGAGGTGAGTTTCAATCCGCGCCCCGCTCCGAAGAGCGGGGCGATCGGTGAGACTGAGCCCGCTCTTCGCGATCGCACTGTTTCAATCCGCGCCCCGCTCCGAAGAGCGGGGCGATATTGCAGCACGTAGGCACTGTGGCCTTTTTCGTCGTTTCAATCCGCGCCCCGCTCCGAAGAGCGGGGCGATTTGCCGTGCCGCAACTCGCGCGCGGCCCGGATGTGTTTCAATCCGCGCCCCGCTCCGAAGAGCGGGGCGATCCTGGCGAGTGTTGGTTTGATCAGGATTCATGGGGTTTCAATCCGCGCCCCGCTCCGAAGAGCGGGGCGATGATTATTTTAACCTTATCCGCGCCGGCTGCGCGGTTTCAATCCGCGCCCCGCTCCGAAGAGCGGGGCGATTGATTGATTCGGCGCTAATCAAGGAAAGCGTCGCGTTTCAATCCGCGCCCCGCTCCGAAGAGCGGGGCGATTCGGCGGCTTCGAATCCATCGACTGGATCGTGAAGGTTTCAATCCGCGCCCCGCTCCGAAGAGCGGGGCGATGCCGGAGCAATTTGCACGAAGCTGGGGCTGCTCGCGGTTTCAATCCGCGCCCCGCTCCGAAGAGCGGGGCGATGATCTAAAAACGATCGGCGCGCGGGTGACCACCAGTTTCAATCCGCGCCCCGCTCCGAAGAGCAGAACGATAAGGTTGATACTAAAGGCTTCGCGCGGCTCGCGGGTTTCAATCCGCGCCCCGCTCCGAAGAGCGGGGCGATAAGGTTGATACTAAAGGCTTCGCGCGGCTCGCGGGTTTCAATCCGCGCCCCGCTCCGAAGAGCGGGGCGATGAGCGGA
>JBBRBC010000011.1:0-75492 GCA_038206205.1 Opitutales bacterium | reverse complement strand
CAATTCCACCAACGAGACGGGTTTTGAGGTGCAGTACTCGGTCGACGGCACGAACTTTTTCACCGCCGGAACCGTGGGGGCGAATGTGAAGAACTACACCGACGCGAGTTTGCCTGACTCGACGACATATTTTTACCGGGTACGCGCCGTCGCCGGCACCGTGACTTCCGCTTTTTCCAATATCGCCTCTGCGACGACTCCGGTGACTGCGCCAAATTGGGTGCAAGCGGACATCGGCAGCGTGGGGCTCGCGGGCTCCGGCAGCGTGAGCGCGACTGCGATCACGGTCAGTGCTTCGGGAGCCGATATCTGGGGTACAAGCGATGCCTGCCGTTTTGTCTATCAACCCTGGAGCGGCGACGGCGTGATCGTTGCCCGGGTGGCCAGCCTCGATTACACCGATGTGTGGGCGAAGGCTGGCGTGATGTTCCGCGAGAGTCTGGCCGAGAACTCGCGCAATGCGCTCGCGTACGTGACCCCCGTTCAGGGGATAAATTTCCAAACTCGGACGGCGACGGCGGGTACGTCGGCGGTGAGTTTCGGTCCAGGTGCGAGCGCCCCGTACTGGATAAAATTAGTCCGGGCCGGCAATACCTTCACGTCCTACGCCTCGGCGAACGGCACTACATGGACTTTGATTACCTCGCAGCAAGTGACCATGGCGACCAACCTCTACGTGGGTTTCGCCGTCACCTCGCACAACAACACCGTTCGCACCACGGCCGTATTTGATCAGATAAGTCTGACGAGATTTTAATCCGCAAGCCTCCCACTTTTCCCGAACAGATAGAAATTTGTCGGGTCGGCCCTCTTGTCGGGTCGTAGCCTCAGACATGAATGGCGCTAAGTTAAGGAGGTTGGACGTCATTCTCCCATGCGTGATCAGGTCAACCATTTTGCATGAGGAATGGAGGGCCGGCCCTTGTGGCCGTGCCGGAGTGCGCACCTGAAACGGCTCGCCCACCAGGGGCGGCCCTACGAAATTCCGCAGCAAATCATCGCAGACGAAACGTCAGGCAGTCGACGAACCTACCGCTTAACTTAGCGCCATTCGCCTCAGACATCCTGAGCCCAAGGAATTACGGTGAGCTCAACTCTGCCGCGAATCGGGATAATATGAATTTAACGCGGAGGCGCGGAGAGCGCGGAGCTTGGCGTGATGGGGAAGTGGCGCGGGCTCCCGACCCGTGAGGGCGGTTTTGCCGTGTGCGGGTAGCCTCGTTTGAGGGCGCAGCCCGAAAACGGGGTCGCAAGACACCGCGCTTTCGCCTGCGGCTCAAACGCGTATTGGCTACTCCCGGAGCGGGCCAGCCGCTGTAAAAGCACAGGTTTTCGGTTTCACGGCGCAGGCCTCTGCGGTGGTGGAACCCGACCTTTCCCTCGACGGGCTCGGGACATTGAGTCTGTCGAAACGGCGGGCGTTTTTTTCAGCGAGAGCCGGCACCCAGCGCGCCCTCAAGGGGCTGTTCTACGAAAAACACCATTTTGTAGGAGCCGACCAAAAACACGTTGAGATGAATTTCTCTCCACGTGTGAGGCTTCCGCGTTAAAGCCGATCTGCATTATTCCGCAACGAAGGCATTTTTTGGATCGCCGTTGTTCACACCTCGATCAGGTCTTTTTCCACCCGGAGATTGTCGATGATGAAGTTCTGCCGCTCGGGCGTGTTTTTCCCCATGAAGAAGGCGAGGAGCTCGTCGCTGCTGTGCAGGAAGTCGCGCGCACCTTCTTCTGCTTGGCCAACTGAAAATCGGTGGCTACGGTTTCTGCTCGCTGGGTGGATTCTGCAAAGCGGCGAGTGCGGTCTTAATATGCGTATCCATGCCGGCCCGCAGGTCGGCTGCAGTGATGGCCGACACGACGAGGTCGGGCTGCACGCCGACGCCCTCCAGTGTTTTTCCGGCAGGAGAAAGATAGTGCTGGATCGCGACATGTAATCTGCCTTCGTCCGGCAACTCAAAGATCTTGGCAATCTGTACGGCACCTATCGTACGACCCGGACCGATCACTATACCGCGGTGCTTGTCTTGCACCACCGCCAGTTGGCCGCCATAATGAGCCGCGCCCCACGATTCCCGATACCACCATGATAGCGAACTCGTCATCTTCTTCGTTTGGGTGCGATCAATGGTGGTGCCGATGCCAATGGCGCGGGGGAAAAACTCGTTCAACAAACAATGCAACGCCCACCGCAGGCCGCCAGGATTGAAGCGCAGGTCGACGATTACCCCTGGCGCTTTTCGGTGTTCTTTGAGCTGCTGCCGCACCCAGATGAGCGAAGCGTGATTGAACTTATCGAAGCGCAGGTAAAGGTACCCGCCTGGCAACAGACGCGACTCCAGGCGCGAAAGCCTCTTCACTTCGCGCACCTCCAGCACGAGGGCCCGGGGCCGATCCTGTTCATCCAAAAACTGGAACCGTGCCTTGCTTCCGATTTGCAGCGGCACGTCCGGCTCCAGCAGCACTTCATCGCCAACCTTTATCCAGCCAACCCGCCCCCGGCCTCATCGGCCGAACTGCCTGGGACGACATCTATGACCAGTGTGGGCTGATCGGGCTGATCCAGGGATGTTAACCCGGCATCAAATGACTGATGCAGTCGATTTTGGCGCTCACGCGTTGGACTAATGACGAACGTATGACTGCTCTTCAGCTCGGCCAGCATGCCGTAGATCGCGGCGTACAGCTGCGCTTCGTTCTGGGCGGCTTCGGCTGCGGTGCGATGGCGTTCGCGCGCCTCCGGCCAATCGACCTCGGCGAAATTTTTGTCGTAAAAATGCGTATTGACCAACTCCCAAGCCCGCTCAAAAACTCGCCGGTTCCGCACGGGGCGCTCTTCGGCGGCACAGGCTGCGGGCGGCGGCGCGGAAACCTGCGGCGGCAGGACGCAACCAGACAGCACAACCAACAGCAGCGCGGCCAAAATTCCGCGCCAGCAACGCATCCAACGACAAGCGTGCGGCGACTGTTCGGATGAGATTGTGTTCCGTGGTATCGGATGTTCGTGCATCAAAGATAATGATTCAAACCTCGATCAGGTCTTTTTCCACCCGGAGATTTTCGATGATGAAGTCCTGCCGCTCGGGCGTGTTTTTCCCCATGAAGAAGGCGAGGAGTTCGTCGCTGCTGGCGAGGTGGTGCAGGTTCACCGGCTCCAGCCGGATATTTTCTCCGATGAAATCCTTGAACTCGCCGGCGGAAATTTCGCCGAGGCCTTTGAAGCGCGTGATCTCGTGGGTCGAGCCGAGCTCTTCCACGGCGAGCTGCTTTTCCTGCTCGGAGTAGCAATACATCGTCTTCTTCTTGTTCCGCACGCGGAAGAGCGGCGTGTCGAGGATGAAGAGATGATTGTTCCGAATGACGTCGGGAAAAAATTGCAGGAAAAACGAAAGCAACAGCAGGCGGATGTGCATGCCGTCCACGTCGGCGTCGGTGGCGATGATGATCTTGTTGTAGCGCAGGCCGTCGAGGCCGTCCTCGATGTTCAGGGCTGATTGGAGGAGATGGAATTCCTCGTTCTCGTAGATAACTTTCTTGGTCAGGCCGTAGGTGTTGAGCGGTTTGCCCTTCAAGGCGAACACGGCCTGGGTTTGGACATCGCGCGTCGAGGTGAGCGAGCCGGCGGCGGAATCGCCCTCGACAATAAAGAGTGAACTCTCTTCGGAGCGCGGATTGCGATCACCGAGGTGCAGGCGGCAGTCGCGGAGTTTGCGATTATGCAGCGACGCTTTTTTCGCGCGCTCGCGGGCGATGTTACGGATGCCGGCGAGTTCTTTGCGCTCGTGTTCGTTCTCTTCGATTTTCTTTTTGATCGTCTCGGCCGTCTCGCGGTTCTTGTGCAGGTAGGTGTCGAGCGACTGCTGCATGAACTTGCCGATGAATTCCTTGATCGACGGTCCTTTCGGTCCCATGTCGCTGGAGCCGAGTTTCGTCTTGGTTTGCGATTCGAAAACGGGTTCCTGCACGCGCACGACGATGGCGGCGTCGATGGACTGGCGGACGTCGGCGGCTTCGTAGTCTTTCTTGAAGTGATTGCGGATCGTCTCGACAAGCGCCTCGCGGAAAGCGGCGAGGTGGGTACCGCCCATCGTGGTGTGCTGGCCGTTGACGAAAGACCAGTATTCTTCGCCGTAGTGGTTGCCGTGAGTGAGCGCGACTTCGATGTCTTCGCCCTCGAGGTGAATGATCGGGTAGAGCGGCTCGCCGGTGAGTTCCTTGGTGAGAAGATCCTTGAGCCCGTTCTCGGATTTGAAGGGTTTGCCGTTGAAGGTGAGCGTAAGGCCGCGGTTGAGAAAGGCGTAATTCCACAGCATGTCCTCGATGTACTCGTTGCGGAACTTGAAATCCGTGCCAAAGAGCGCTTCGTCGGGCGTGAACTCGATGAGCGTGCCGTTGCGCTCGTCGGTCTTGGAGGTTTTCGACTCCTTCTTCAGTTTGCCTTTCTCGAATTCGGCGGTGCGCGTCTCACCGTCGCGGAAGGCCTGCGCGCGGTAGGACAGGGCGAGGGCGTTGACGGCTTTTTGACCGACGCCGTTTAAGCCGACGGCTTTCTGAAAGGTCTCCGAATCGTACTTCGCGCCGGTGTTGATGATGGAGACGCAGTCCACGAGTTTGCCCAGCGGGATGCCGCGACCGTAGTCGCGGACACGGAGGGTGCGTTCGGTGAGTTCAACTTCGATCTTCTTGCCGGCGCCCATCGTGAATTCGTCGATGGAGTTATCGATGGTTTCCTTGAGAAGGACGTAGATACCGTCCTCGGCGTGGTTGCCGTTGCCCAGCCGCCCGATGTACATGCCGGGGCGGAGGCGAATATGCTCGAGGGAGCTAAGGGTCTTGATGCTGGCTTCAGTATAGTTGGACGCCATGGGTGTGACTGAAAACAGAGAACGCGCGACGCCGCCTGACAAGCGCAAACCAGCGGATTGCACGCGCCGGTGCAAACTTGCGCAGGGGAGGGAACCAAACAGTCTGCGGGCAACTCTTACCCCTATGAGCAAAACACTGAAGATCATCCTTGGCGGATTCCTTGGGCTCGGACTCGTGGCTTATCTTGGGGTGGCCTTTTTTCTCGGCTCCATCGTAAAAGCCGGGGTGAATAATTTCGGGCCCAAGCTTACGCAGACGAAAGTTGAATTGGCCTCGGCCAATCTTTCGCCGCTGTCCGGTTCGGGCACGCTGTCCGGCCTGTCGGTCGGCAATCCCAAGGGCTGGAGCGACGGCCAGGCTTTCTTCCTCGGCAAGGTTCACGTCGACCTCGAGCCGTTTTCAATTTTCGGCGACCACATTGTGATCAACGAAATCACCATCGACCAGCCGGAGTTTCTCTATGAGACGAAGTTTGTCTCCAGCAACATCAAGGATCTGTTGAAAAACATCGAGGAGTTCACCGGTTCGGGACGCCAGACCGCGACCACCAAGGCGGGCAAACCGATCAAGTTTATCGTGAAGAAATTTCGCCTCACCAACGGCAAGGCTACGATCGGTTTCGGGGCGACCGCGCTGCCGGTGCCGTTGCCTCTGATCAGCCTCGATAACCTTGGGGTAGCCGAGGGCGGCATCACCGGCGACCAACTGGCCAGCGCGCTGATGAAGCCAGTGCTGAGCAGCATTGTGGAGGGCACGGCCAAGGCGTTCAGTCAGGTCGGTTCTACTACCGGCGCGGCGACGCTCGAGAAAACCAAGGAAGCGGCCAAGAAAGCCGGCGAGAGCCTCAAGAAGTTTTTTGGTGACGAGAAGTGATCGGTACTTTCGCTTGGGAATCGGAGCGCAGCTCAGCCGGACTCATGCAGCCCCAGACGCAAAACGTGTTTTTGCACCGGTCGGAATGAAACATGGTTTGTGCTTTATGTAGGGCCGGCCCTTGTGGCCGCACCGGATGAGCGGTCCGGCCACAAGGGGCTGCCCTAGCTGCATGTTTTCGTAGGTTCAGGCATCCTGATCCCCGCCCGTGGAGAAAGGAGGCACCACGAAACGAGCTGAACCTGTAAGGGCGGTGGGTAACAGGTAGCGGCCGTTGCCCCCAACGGCCACGGGGTGCCGGAGTGTAGCCGCGTTTGAGCCGCAGGCGAAAGCGCGGTGTCTTACGGCCCCGTTTTCGGGCTGCGCCCTCAAACGAGGCTACCCGCACGCGGCAAAACCGCCCTCACGGGTCGGGAGCCCGCGCCTCTTCCGCATCACGCCAAGCTCCGCGTCCTCCGCGTTAAATTCATTTTATCCCGATTCGCGGCAGAGTTGAGCTCACCGTAATTCCTTGGGCTCAGGATGTCTGAGGCGAATGGCGCTAAGTTATGCGGTAGGTTCGTCGACTGCCTGACGTTTCGTCTGCGATGATTTGCGACGGAATTTCGCAGGGCCGCCCCTGGTGGGCGAGCCGTTTCCGGTGCGCACTCCGGCACGGCCACAAGGGCCGGACACTACATTCCTCATGCAAAATAGTTGGCCTGATCACGCATGGGAGAATGACGTCCAACCTCCTTAACTTAGCGCCATTCATGTCTGAGGTTGCGCGCTTGCCTCGCAACGAGCCGTTGGGCGCGAGCGCGCTACCTACCCCGGTGCGAACTATTCCCCTCGGCGACAGAGCGTCGGGATGGAAACCGACGTCCACCTACTGCCTACTGAGTCTCGTATTATAGGGTGACGATCATGGGTAGCGCGGGACCGCGACGCGGGCCCAGCCTCGGCGGCTGGGCCCGCCGAGATTTACGAGTGAAATTCGCCAAACCCGACGGCCCAGCGGTCCGTCCCTACCTGTAATCCCATTTTGCGAGACTCTGTAATTCCGGTTCAGGTCAGCTTCACGCCGCGCATGTCGCCGGTTTCCATGAAGTGCCGGTGAAAGGCGAAGGCGTTGCGCAACGACTGCGGAGTTTGGCCGGATTTGTTGAGGTCGATGTATTGCCGGAGTGGCTCGCGGAAATCCGGGTGCGCACACTTGTCGGCAATGAGCCGGGCGCGTTCGTTGGGTGATTTGCCGCGGAGATCGGCGATGCCTTGGTCGGTGATGATGACCTGGACGGAATGCTCGTTGTGATCGGTGTGGCTGACGAGCGGGACGATCGTGCTGATCTTGCCGCCTTTCTGGAGGGCGGGGCAGACGAAGATCGAGATGAAGGCGTTGCGGGTGAAATCGCCGGAGCCGCCGATGCCGTTCATCATGCTCGTGCCGAGGACGTGCGTGCTGTTGATGTTGCCGAAGATGTCGGCCTCGATCGCGGCGTTGACGGAGATGATGCCGAGGCGGCGGACGAGCTCGGGGTTGTTGGAAATTTCCTGGGGCCGCATGACGATGCGCGAACGGTAGAAATTCAGGTTGGCGTAGAATTCCTTGCCCATCTCCGGGCTGGCGGTGATGGCCGTGGTGCTGGCAAAAGTGAGTTTGCCGCTCTGCATGAGTTTGAAGACCGAGTCTTGCAGCACCTCGGAATACATCTCGAAGGGCGGGATGTCGGGATTTTCTCCCATGGCGGCGAGCACCGCGTTGGCGATATCACCGACGCCAGACTGGATGGGCAAAAAAGGCTTGGGGATGGTGCCGCGGCGAATTTCGCCGGCGAGAAATTCCGCGACGTTTCGGCCGATGCGGATGGTGGCTTCGTTGGGCTCTTCAAACATCCCGGCTTCATCCGGCAGATTGGTTTCGACGATGCCGGCGATGCGCGAGGGGTCCACTTTGACGACGGTCGAGCCGATGCGATCACGGACCGTGAAGAGTGGAATTTCGCGGCGGTGCGGCGGATCGCGCGGTTCGTAGATATCGTGAAAGCCGCGCAGCGCGGAGGATTGGGCGGCGTTGAGCTCGATGATGATTTTTTCGGCGACGTGACAGAAGGTGGGCGAAGCGCCGACGGAAGTGGTGAGGACGATCTCGCCGCTGGGGAATACTTCGCAGGCCTCGACGATCGCGAACTTCACCTTGCCGAGGAAACCGTAGCGCACGGTTTGCGGCAACTGGGAGAGATGCATGTCGAAGAACTGTACCTCGCCGGAATTGATTTTTTTGCGAAGATCCGGATTGGATTGGTACGGAGTGCGGAAGAGTACCGCGTCGGCTTTGGCCAGTTCACCATCAAGCGATGGGCCGGTGGAGGCGCCGGTGATCACGCCGATTTTAAAGGGCCGGCCGGCGGCATGTTTCACTCGCGCCCGGGCCGCAATCGCCTTGGGGACAGCTTTGGCGGCTCCGGCGGGGGTAAAACCGCTGAAGCCGATGATGTCGCCATTATTGACCATGGCGGCGGCTTCGTCGGCGGTGAGGATGGGGAAAGGGGTTTTCATGAAAAGAGGATTCTAGCGATCTAACGCCGGCTGGTCACCGCAAGATTTGACCAGACCAGCGCATCTTTTGCGAGAACGGTGTTGGGGGGATTAATTTGTAGCCGTGTTTGAGCCAAAGGCGAAAACGCGGATGGCGCCGCGCGCAACCGCGCTTTCGGGCTGCGCCCTCAAACGCGGCTACACCTTGCGCCCGACTCAACCGCGGCTACAAGGCGCGGCCAGCGCGGTCGGGCGTTTGTGCCGTAATTTCGCGCGCGAACGACTGTGCTGCAGTGGGCGCGCTTGTGGCGTTGACGCTCGGTCATTCGCGGCGTGATTCTCGATTTATGAAAATCACCTATTACGTGGAAATGCTTTCGTCGTGGTGCCATTGGGTCGAGCCGGTCTGGGTGGAGTTGAAAACACGTTATGCGGGACGCGCTGAGTTCGAATGGAAGATTGCGCTGATGAATCGGGAGGATTTTCCCGTCTCGCAGGTGCAATGTGATTGGTTCTACCGGCGTAGTGGCGGCACGGTGATGAATTCGACTTACATGCTCAACTCCGGCTGGTTTGAAGCGTCCCGGCAGGGGCATTATGAAGCGCCCAATCTCGTGGCCGAGGCCGCGAAGGATTTCGGTTTCACCGGCGACGAAATCCGCTTAGCCATCGCGCACGCGGCGCTGCGCGAGGGCGCGAAAGTCGGCGATCTGGCGGTCGCAGTAAAGGTCGCGGCGAAGGTCGGCAAGATTGACGCGAAGAAATTGCGCAAGACGGCGGAGTCAAAAGCAGTGGCCGATCGCGTGGCGGCCAGCACGGCGGAATTTCTCGCGCACCAGATCAGCCAGCGTCCGGCCTTTATTTTAACCGATGCGATCAGCGACAAAGCAGTGTTCTCCGGGCTGGTGCGGCTAGCGCCGCTCACGGCGACGATCGACGCCATGCTCGCCGACACCGCAGCCTACGCCGCGCACAAGGCGCACCACGGCACGCCTCCGAAAGCGTAGTCGAGGTTGGATGGATTGAGTGATTATTTAAACGCGAACCACTCGATGCGCGGGAGGTGCTTCCTTCCGACGTGTGATCGCTGCGTTGGTCAATTCCAAGTAGGCCCTGAGGTGGCCTTCGACGGTCCAGTTCGCCAATACGGCGGCATGGCCGCGTTTTCCGAGTGTGTCGCGCAAAGTCGGATCGGCCAATAGGCGCTCCATCGCCGCGCGGCATTCCACCGGCGAATCGAACAAGAGGCCACCGCCGCTCTGCTCGATCAACTCGGCGAGCGCGCCGATGCGGCGGGCGATCACGGGTGTGCCGTAGGAGAGACTTTCGGCGGCGATGAGGCCGAAGGTTTCGTAACACAGCGAGGGTGTCAGCAAAGCCGTGGCATGGCGGTAGAGAGTGCCGATTTCCGAGGGATGGACCGAGCCGACGAACTTCACGTTGGGCAGATGGGTCGCCTGTGCCTTCAACACCGCCGCGTAGTCGCCGTGACCCACGATGAGAAAATCGGCGGCGCTGAGATTCGCAAAGAGCGGCAGCACGTCCTGCACGCCTTTCAATTTTTCCAAGCGACCGACAAATAAAAAATAGGGACGACCGCCGTTGGGGTGCGGCTTCGATTCGATCTCGTCTTTCGGCAGCGGCACGAAGTGTGGCAGCACGCGCATGGGTGCCTTGAGCCCGCCGTCGCGCAGTTTTCCGAGCGCGAATTGGCTCGGTGCGATCAACCAATCGACTTCGCGCAGGCAGCGGTTGATCAGTCCCGTGTAACGCCAGAGTTGCGGTGGCCGGTGCGAGTGCAGGGTGCAGCTCAGGCATCTTTTCTCCACGCAGGCTTCGCGGTCAAAAGTGAACAGCACGTGCGTGGGGCAAACCAGCCAGTATTCGTGCGAGGTGTAGAGTTTCACCGTTCGGCCCAGCCGCAGCACGCCGGGCCCGCCCATCAGCGAGATGTTGTGAAAATGAATCACATCGTACGCGCCCGCGTCGAGGATGCGCCGGATTTTCCTCGCGTAGCTTGCCGGGCTGCCGAGTTGGTGCGAAGCGAGGGAGGCGAGCTTCGGATGCTTCGAGCGCAGCGGATGCACCGTCACATTGGGATGATGCTGGAACGCGATCTCGGGTTCTGCCGAATGCTGGAGATGATAGGCGTCGGTCGAGTGGATCACGTCCACCTTGTGCCCGCGCGCCGCGAGCGCCTCGGTGAGCCGGTAAACAAACACCGCATCTCCGCCGAAATGATACGGCGGGTAAAAGGTGGTCACCATGCAGAACCGCAGTGGTCTATCCGGTGTCACGGCCTGCCTCCTCAAGGATCGTCACCATTTTCCGTGCACCGCTTTTCCACGAAAACACCTCGGCGCGTTTCAGGCCTTTCGCCCGCATGTCGGCGCGCAACGTCGCGTCGGTGAGCAGTCGTGACACTGCCGTCGTGATTTGCGCCGGGTCCAACGGATCGAAGAGCAGGCCCGCGTCGCCGACGATTTCCGGGATCGAGTTCCGGTTGCTCGCCGCCACCGGCAGGCCGCACGCCATCGCTTCGATCACCGGCAGGCCGAAGCCTTCGCTGAAGGAGGGCAACACGAGCAGCGTGGAAACATTGCAGAGAACGACCAAATCTTCATCGGAGATGAATCCGGTGAAGGTCACGCGATCAGCGAGGCCGAGCGTGCGCGCGAGTTCGAGCACTTCCTGGTAGCAGCCGAAAAATCCATCCTTCTTGTAGTCGCCCACGAGCACGAGATGCCACGGGAGATGCGCGACACCGGCGGCGCCTTTGAGCAGGCCCTGAAGATTTTTGTGCGGGCTGATGCCGCCTACATAAAGCATCAAGGGCACGCCGGCCGGAATTTTAAGCTGGGCGAGGAGGGCCGGTGCGGCCGGTGGATTTACTTGCGGTTGAAAACACGGGTCCGGTCCCTCGGAAATCACCTCGATGGCCGACGGCGCGATTTTGAATACTTCGGCGAGTTGCTTGCGGGCATCCTCGGAAACCGTGACTACGCGTTGGGCGCGGCGGCGGGCCAGCCAGCTTTTCAATTGCCAGAAAAACCGGGAGCGCCAGCCGGGGAAAATCAGTTTCGGGTGCTGCTCGGCGATGGCGTCGTGAAAGACAATCGCCGCCGGCGTGCGGCAGAACAGCGGATAAAACGAATAGCTCGTGGGGAAAAAGAACGCATCGAATTTCAGTCGCGACACCGCGCGGCTCAGTTTCCAGAGATCGCCGGGTCCGCGGGCACCGTCGGCCGAGGCCGCTTCTGTCGGTTGCTGGTCGAGTGGCACGACTACGATTTTGGCGCGCGCGGGGAACTGGCATTGCGCGGCCGTGTGCTGGTCGATCACGAGCACGAACTCATGCTGCGGATGATCGGCGATCATCGTCGTGACGAGCATTCGCGTGAAGCGGCCGTAGCCGCGGCGGTTGGCCCAAGTGCAGGCGTCGATTCCGATGCGCATGATTATTTATTCTCCGGCGTTGAAGGTTGGGCCGCATCCCGGCGCGCGTAACCGACTGCTTCGCCCGCCGACCACGCGCCGAGCAGCAAGAGCAACGCGGGCAAGCCCAGCAGCAGAGGCAGCCAGCGTCCGGGTTGCCGGGCCAGCGTCAGCCGGATGATGCGCCACAGCAGCACGAGTGGCACGAGCGGGGTCATGACGACCAGCAGCGCGCGTTTCAGCGGAGTGGCGTGAAATTTTCGAAACTGGCCGAAGTGTTTTCCGCCCGTGTAGAGATGGTCCATCGCTTCCCAAAATTTCATGCGCAGCCGACTGCTCACAGTCGCATCGGGGAGAAGGTTGAGCTGGTGGCCGGCGCGGCCGAGCGCGGCGTTGACGTCGGTCTCGTAGAAAACCGTGGCCCAGATTTCGCGGCAACTGTCGAGTGTGGCGCGGTCGTAGGCGATGTTCACGCCGGAGAGAATCGAGGTTTCGCCGGCCGGCATCGGCGGCAGGTAGATGCCGTACTCGACAAAATAGAGCGCCCATTCGTAGGCGGTGGCGGGCTCGCCGTTGTCGATCGGACCGCCAAAAATTTTCCACCCCTTGGCGCGGGCCGTGGCGAGCGATTGCGCCCAACCCGGTCCGACGGCTGCGTGATCTTCCAGCATCGCCATCGTGCTGCCCGTCGCGGGCAGCGCGGCGAGTGTGCGCAGCACGAACACGCTCGCATCGGCGGGACCGGCGATGAAACGCACCGTCGGATAACGTCCGCCGAGCGATTGCGCCAGATCGGTGACGCCGCGATACGCGACGATCACCTCGGCGTCGCCGGCTTGCGGCAGCACGCTGTCGAGGCAGCGCACGAGTGCGGCTTCGCCCGACCACGAGGCGATGGTGATGGAGAGAGCCGGCGGATTTTTTGAGGAAGCGGTCTTCATTCGACGCGGGCGAGACTGTCACCGGGGCCGCACAGGGCGCCAATAAATTCGCCCCAAGCCCAGCTTAGCAAAAAAATGCTGATGACGGGCACGGCGAGGAGAAACTCTTTGGTTCGCCGGCCTTTGCGCCGGATCGTCGTGGCCATCCGCCACATGAGCATCGGTGGGAGCAGCGGGGTCGCGCCCGCGTACACGAGGCGGCGGGAGAGCGGCGCGCCTTGCAGGCGCATGCCGGCGAACGACCGGGAGTAGTGGTAGCGCTGCGACATGAAGTAGCTGAAAGGGAATTCGCGTTTGTGGGAGACGGTCATTTCCGGATCGCAGAAAAACTGCACGCCTTCCTCCGCCATGCGCCGGTGGATGAAAGATTCCCAGACCTCCTGGCGGATTTCCGGGCCGACGAGATCGAGGGCCTGCCGGTCGTACACCGCGCAGTTGCCGGGAATCTCAACGCCCACGCCGCCTTGCACCGGCGGCATGAACTTGGCGTATTCGCAGAAGAAGACGCCCCAGTCGATCACGCGATCAACCGCGCCATTTTCCACGCCGCTGCCGATCGCGCGGTGTCCGGCGAGGTGGGCGTGCTCGATGGATTGAAACCAAGTCGGCGGCACGTTGCAGTGGTCCTCGAGAATGCCGATCATGCGTCCGTGCGCGGCGGCCATGCCGATGGCGCGCAGTTTGGGAATCGAGGGATAACCATCGACCGGCATCACGCGGATTTCCGACTGCGGGAATTTGCGGCGGATTTCCTCGCGCACTTTTTCGCCGCAACGGTCGAGCACTAGTATCTCGTAGGCGATCCCGCCGCGCTGGGTGGTCAGGGCGGCGAGGCACGCGCCAATCCACGGGAAGCCGTTGACCGAGGCGATCACGACGGAAATGAACGGCGTGGACGGAGTGGGAGTGGCGGAGGAGGGATTCATGCGGAAAGGTGATCGGGAGCGGTCCGGCTCAGGTAGCCCCAAAGTTCGCCCAGCGCCCACGAGCAGACAAACAAAAGCAGAAGGGGAAGCGACGCGAGAAATGGCAGGATATACGCCGGCTTATGGGTGAGGCGCGTCATGATTTTTGCCAGCAGCACGAAGGGAATCAACGGGGCCAGGACGATTCCCGCCACGCGAAAAAGGGTCGGCTTGCCGCGCAGGCGATTCCGGCCGAATTGCCGGCCGTGATGGAGGCGTTGCGAACAAAACCGGGAAAGGCCGAAGGAGTGTTTCTGCGTGACGCGGATGCCGGGCACGAAGGTGAGCGTTTTTCCCTCGGTGAGTACGAGGCGGTGAAACTCCGGCTCCCAAAATCCGACGCGGATCGATGCGTGATGCGCTTGGAGCGATGCGCGCCGATAGGAGGCGTTGTCTCCGATCAGATCGTGAACAGATTGTTCGCGCGGGTAAACGAAGCCGGTGCTGTAGCGCAAAAAATACGTAGCCCAATCGCCGAGGCTGCCGCCGCGCGGCGGATCGATGGGGCCGCCGATGCCGGCCGAATCATGCCGGTGGTGGGCGGAGCGAATTTGCGCGATCCAGTCGGGGGCGGGCAGAAAATGCGCCGTGGTGATCGCGACGATTTCGCCTGTCGCCGCCGCCATGCCGAGCGACCAGAGATTGGGTATGAGCGCATCCGGGGGCGAGATCAGCCAGTGGACCGTTGCGTGATCGCGCGCGAAATCCGCCGGGACAGGCAACGGGCTCACGACAAAAATTTGTATTTGCGCATCCGACTGAGTTTGGAGTGAGGCCAAGCATTGGTTGACGCCGAGCGTATCCGGCCACGCCGCCACGATCACCGAAATGGAAAATTCGGCAGTGCTCATGGCAGGCTGAAGTGGATCGCGGAACACATGGAATGAGAGGGAAAATTGGCGGTCAGCCCACTACATGTCGAGCCCAAGGGCGGTAAGAGCCTATCCGAATATTCCATGCACGGAAGTGCTTTGAAATTCCTTTGGAGGGCCGAGCTCCTGCGAGGCCGTTATACGCGATGAACCACGGCTACGCGGGAGCTCAGACCTCCATGCGGCAGGGTAAATCATCGTTTGTTGGGGGCGTATTCGGATAGGTGCCAAGTCGAGTGTAGATCCAAGGATCAAGCCCCGGGGTATTTCACAAGACCACTCACGGCCCCAGGCAATCATCATCATATCATTCTGTGGTGGGAGGGGTTTTGTATCCCGACTCAAAATCGTCGCGGTATATGCCCGATTGTTTTTGTAGGGCCGCCCCTTGTGGGCGCGCCGTCTTCGCAAATTCCGGCACGGCCACAAGGGCCGGCCCTACAAATTTCATCCTGACTGGGAAAAAGTGTGATGCATCCGCTAAGCGAAATTAGGCAGTCGGACTCAAATTCCCGAATGAGCAGAGGAAAACTAAAAAGGGGGCGCCGATTCTGGCCGGACCGTCTTGTCCGTCAACGCCTCGGCGACGGACGTAGCCGGGCGAAGGCTGATCCGCATCGGGCGACAGAGCGTCGGTGTGGAAACCGACGCCCACCCACTGCAGACAGAGCGCTGGTGTGGAAACCTTCGCCCACCTACTGCATGATCCCGACTCAGGGTGCCGCGCGCCCGCGTTCGGAATAAAAAATGGAGAGTGGCTTACTTCGGACGCTGCGCGGAAACGTAGAGCGAGCCGTAGCGGTACACGAGGCGTCCGCCGCGACCGAGCACGGTCTCGCAGGTAGAGAAAAATTCATCGCGCACGGCTTTGGTTTGCGCGGGCGTGGCTTGGGTGAGGCGTTTGCGCGCAAAAGTGGAGTAGGTGGCTTGCAGTTCCCAAAACTCAGCGGCGGTTTTGAATTCCGGCGCGAAGCCCCTCCAAGAGCGCTCTACGTTTTCGAAACCAGCGGCGCGGACCAGGCACGGGAGAAATGATCCCGGGTGACCGGAGCGGGTGATCTCGGCGGTCTCGGTTTCGGCCTCGGCGGGAATATGCTTGCGGACCAGATCGTCGAGATACGCCGGGGCGGCGAGCCAACGACCGAGGCCGCGCTCGATCATTTCCCAAGCGCGGCTGCCCGCGTAGCCGATTTGCGCGAAGGAATCTCTGGCCGGCGAGCTGCCCACGCCGATCACGACGCGGCCGCCGGGTTTCAAGACGCGGAACATCTGGGCCACGGCCGCATCGGGATGCGGAAAATGCATCAGGCCGAACAGCGAGAGGACGACGTCGAATGATTTGTCCGGCAGTGCCAGCGCTTCGGCGTCGGTTTTTAAAAACTCAATGGGAAAGCCGGCAGTCGAGGCTTTTTCGCGGGCGGTGGCCAGCATGCCGTCGGACAGATCCACGCCCAAAATGCCGCCGGCCGGCCGGTGCTTGGCGGCGATGGCACGGACGACGACGCCCGTGCCGGTCGCGACATCGAGCACGCGATCAGTTGCCTGAATTTGGGCCAGCTCCACAATGCGGATCGCCAGAGGCGTGGTGAACGCTTCGGTGAAATGATCGTAGGACTTTTGCACCGGATCGTAACTGGCCGCATCCTGGCGTTTGTATTGATCGTCGTTGGTCGGAGGTAGAGCCATGGGAAACGGGACGCGGTCAGAGGGCACAGGTCACTGCTTCGCATCCGTGGCGGTGGGCTTCACGCGCGTGGGGACGAGGCGCAGGCCGCTTGCGCCGGATTCGCTGGGGGCTGAGCCGCCTTCGTGGTACTCGGCGTCCTGGTTGACTTGCCAGAGATCGTAGACGGGTTTTCCGGCCAAGATGTTTTCCGCGCAGAGCATCGCGGTCATCATGGCGTGATCCTGGTTGTTGTATTTGTGCATGCCGTTGCGGCCGACGAGATGGAGCGAGGGATAATTGACTTCGAATTCCTTGCGCAAGGTCTCGACATGCTGGGCATACTCGTCGTCGTAAACCGGGTAGGCTTTTTTCTGGCGGACCACGCAGCCGTCGGTGACGTCGGTCGCCTTGGCGAGGCCGATTTGCTCGAGTTCTTTTTTGGCGAGCTTGATGAGATCTTCGTCGGAAGCGGCCCAGAGGCCGTCGCCTTCGAAGCAGAAATATTCCAGACCGTAACAGGTCATGGCTGGATCGGGAATCATCTCGGGCGACCAGGATTTGAAATTCTGGATGCGGCCGACCTTCACCGAGGGATCGTGGATGTAGATCCAGTTGTCGGAGAAAACATCGCGATCCGGCAGAATGAGCGCGACGGTGAGGAAATCGCGGTAGCGAAGTTTGCCGGCGGACTGGAGCACGGGCGCGGGCAGGCGGGGCGTGATGGCTTGGGCGAGTTCGCGCATCGGCGCGGAGGAAATGACGTGTTCGGCTTCGAGGGAATCTTCGCGGCCGGCCGAGTCGCGCAGCTTGAGCGTCCATTTTTTGGTGGCGGCATCATAGTCGCAGCCGACGACGGATTGGCCCATGTGAAGGGCACCGCCTTGGGCCTGTACTTTGGTGGCACAGGCTTCCCACATCATGCCGGGGCCGCGCCGAGGGTAGTTGAAGGAGCTGATGAGGGATTTGACGACGTCGCCTTTTTTGCCGGAGGATTCACCGCTGGAGAAAGCGTTCTTGATCGCGGTGCCGAGGGAGAGGCCCTTGATGCGTTGGGCGGCCCAGTCGGCGGAAATTTCGCGGCAGTCCATGCCCCAGACTTTTTCGGTGTAGCTTTTGAAGAAGATGCCAAAGAGGCGCGTGCCGAATTGATTGCTGACCCAGTCCTGGAAGTTCGTGGGATTTTTGACCGGGAAGAGGCGCGCGTGCATCCACGAAAGGACGCAACGGGTGGACTCGAACACGCCGAGTTTCGAGAGAGCGTCGAAGGGTTTCAGGGGGTACTGGAAAAAGCTGCCGCGATAAAAAATGCGGGAAGAGCGGGGGCGTTGCAGGAAATCATTGGGCAGAATCTCGCGCCAGAAATCTTCCACGGCCTGCGACTTCGAGAAGAACCGGTGCCCGCCAATGTCGAAGAAATAATCCTTGTAGCGCACGGTGCGGGAAATGCCGCCGACGTAAACGGGATCGGCTTCGATCACGGTGACGTTCACCCCGCGCTTGGTGAGCAGATAGGCGGCGGTGAGGCCGGCGGGTCCGGCTCCGATGATGGCTACAGTGGTTTTTTTCATAGTCGGTGAAAGCGGTTGAATTTCTGGAACAGCCGGCGTGCCTCAGTCGAGGCTCAATATTCCGGTCGGCAGATGAAGCAGAGCGTTCGTTTTCGCCGCCCAAGGCCGGATAGTAATATCCATCGGGCGTTGCTCATGCCGAGGCCGGGTCGATCGAATGTACGTGGGGGTGTTCAATCCGTGGAATGGAAGTCGCATTCTTATCCAACGTCTGAAAATTATTCAACCCCCATTACGTGAAAACCTTTTCGATCGTGAAACTTGAAACCGTTGCCCAAACGGTTTTATTGAGCGGCATGAAATTAATGACAACAATCCGGAGAATTGCTTGCGGAATTTTTATCTGGTCCGCCGCCGTGGTTGTCGGTGCGACTCCAGTCGAAGTGACTCCTGCCCCAACCGGGGGTGCGCTCCAGCCTCAAGTGTCATGTGACGATCAGGGGCGGGTGTTCGTGGTTTACGGCCAGGGCAACGATATCTTTGTCGCCGTATCGCAGAACACGGACCTTCATTTTCAAGCGGCGAGCAAAGTCGGAAAGCTGCCCAAGCTCGCCCTGGGCATGCGGCGAGGGCCGCGGATCGCGACGAGCGGGCGCGCGCTGGTCGTCACAGCTATGAATGACAAAGACCTCTTCGCGTTTCATTCCGAAGACGCCGGCCTCACGTGGTCGGCAGCGACGAGAATCAACGGCGTGGCCGCTTCGGCGCGGGAAGGGTTGGGCAATCTCGCGGCTGGGCCGGAGGGGCGTTTCTACGCCACGTGGCTCGACCTACGTTCGGGTGCCACCGAAATCTATGGAGCCCTCTCGCGGGATGGCGGAAAAACCTGGGGGGCCAACGAGCGAGTCTATCGCTCGCCCGATGGGCATGTGTGTGAGTGCTGTCATGCGTCCGTTGCCTTCAATGCCCGGGGCGATCTCGTGGTGATGTGGCGCAATGCCCTGCACGGGGCCCGCGATCTCTGGACGGTGGTCCGTCCGGCGGGGAGCGAGCAATTTGATCCGCCGATGCGCCAAGGAGTGGCGAGTTGGAAATTGGAAGGGTGTCCGATGGACGGCGGTGTCGTCTTTGCGCAGGCTGACAATTCGTTTGCCAGTGTGTGGCAACGAGAGGGAGGGGTGTATCTCTCGACCGGCCCCGGAAAGGAAAGCAATCTTGGTGACGGCACACAACCCGTTGCGCTGGCCGCGCGTGGGGTCGTTCATGTCTGGTGGCAACGGGGGGCGAAGCTGATGCATACCACGATCGGAGCTACGGAAGAGCCCGCCGTTTTTGCGCAGGAGGCCAAGTTTGCCTCCGCCGCCGTGTCGCCGAAAGACGGCGCAGTGGTGGTGGCGTTTGAGCGCACGGTCAGCGGACGGAAAACAATTTTCGCCGAAGTGCTGCGGTAAGGAATGGAGACTGCCGCTCTTGGCAGCCGTTGTCGGTGTTTAGAGGGAAACTCTGGGTTTCTCTCTCGGAGGATTGGCCCGCGAAACACACGAATTAATACGAATGAGTGCCCCGCTCCGAACAGTCCCCAATTAAAGCCCCGGCGTTTGGGCCGGAGATCTATTCGCGCTGTTTCGCGTGCTTCGCGGGCAAACCTGAGCTCGTTGAGGTCAACTCACTTCATCTGGCAGGCTCAGCTCGTTTCCTCGTTCCTCCTCTCTCCACGGACTGGGCTCAGGATGTCTGAGGCGAATGGCGCTAAGTTAAGGAGGTTGGTCGTCATGCTACCATGCATGATCAGGCCAACTGTTTTGCATGAGGAATGTAGGGCCGGCCCTTGTGGCCGTGCCGGAGTGCGCACCTGAAACGGCTCGCCCACCAAGGGCGGCCTTACGAAATTCCGCAGCAAATCATCGCAGACGAAACGTCAGGCAGGCGACGATCATGCTGCTTAACTTAGCGCCATTCAGGTCTGAGGCTGATCCACATCGGCGACAGAGCGTCGGTGTGGAAACCGACGCCCACCAAGGACATTATCCCGCCGGAGAATCCGCCGCCCGCGAAAAATTATCGGGCCGCCATTTGCTCGCGCGCATTGAGGTCGGTCGAGCGGGTATTCGCCGGCAATGGCGGCCAGGGCGCCAGCATCGCCCAGAGCATGATGACACATTGACTGACCATGCCGAGAGCCACGCCCCTGAAGCCAGCGGACATCCAAGGAGGAAAGGGAGCCGAGAAAATCCAAGCGGTCAAAAGCAAGACCCACTCCCAAGTTTGCATGGTGGCAAGTCGCGATCGAATCGCGACAAGCAACAGGGAGATCGCGATAATCGTAACATTGCTGTATGCGATGCGAGTGATCGGCAGGAGGGTTTCAACAAACAAAACCAATCCCAAGGTCATCACCGAGCAGTAGTCGAGAGGCACGCCTCGCCGCCTGAGGCGGAAAACATAAATGAACCAAGCGACTGTACCGGCCAATATGAGGCCCAGAAGCAAGAGAGAGGAAGTGGGCGAGTGAAAATAGAATCTCACGGCACCCTTTACCGTGGTATCCATCATGCCGAATTGAGCGTAGGTGTTCAGGTTGGAACTCCCTTCTATCACGTTCGGTAAATCGATTTTCACCGGCTGCACCGTCCTCGGCACAGTTGCTGGCGCATTGGCTGAGAGCGGCGCCGGAATGTATGTGCCCATGGCGTGCACATAGTCCGGCCAGATCGTTTTTGAAATCAATGATGGAACTAGGAGTCCAATGCCGATCCCCGCCACCGCCCCCAAAACCATGTGCCATTTCCGATACACGAGCAGCGGCCAGCCCAGAAAGATCATCTGAGGCCGCAGACAGACGAGCAGTCCGAGAATAAATCCACCCCAAGGGTCGCGACGGGCGGACTTCCATGCGAAACTCGCAATGTACAAGACGGCAAAGAAGACAAAAAGAACGTAGGCTTGTCCCCGTTCCACATGCAGGCGCCAAAAGGTGGAACATGAAAACATGATCCCGAGCAGCAACACCATCGCGCGGGTCTCGGGATTTTCGGCGCGCCGCATCGCCAGCCAGATCAAACCACCCAACAGGGCCATTTGCACGAAAAGCCAGATGAACTTCTGCTGGGTATAGGGCAGGTCGGCAATAACGGCCTGAATTGCCAGGACAGTCGGCGTCACGGTCACCGCACTCCTCAGCCGGTTTTGGCTGAAGGGATAGGGGTCGAGCAGCTTGTCCGATTCGCCGGGATGCCAGAGATAGTTATAGGGATTCTGATCGAGCAGCATTACCCGGGCCCCCACCACTCGGTTGCGCAAATCAATCTGGCCAAATTTGACCGTGTTTAGGATATCCACCGCTCCTCCGATTAGGGCGATGAGGACAATGATCAGCAAACCAGCCCGCACCATCCGCTGATGATTCCGAACTCCTGCCTGAGTGAGGAAATGATTCAGTCGTTCCAGTAATTGGTGCATATCATCAGGGGCATTTTTTGTGTGGGGCACCCGCCGCTTGTGCAAAAGAATAATGACAGAAGGCTTGATTAATCGATGTAGCAAAGGAATAGATGAAAAGGCTGGTTTAGTCTGTTTTCTGCTCCGGTCCGGCGCGGGGTGGATCATTTTCGCCCACGAGTTCATCCGCGCAAATCGCTCCCCTTCTCTATCGAAACAATCCCGACATTTTCCATCGTCATTCCGGTCTACAATGGCGGGGCGGTCTTCAAGGCCTGTCTCAAGTCCGTCGCGGCCGCGATAAGACCAGGTGATGAAATCATCGTCGTGGCCGATGGGGAAAGCGACAGTGCTTATCGGATCGCCCCCAGTTTCGGGGCGACCGTCATCAAATTGGAAAAAAACGGCGGTCCGGCCCGGGCCCGGAATATCGGGGCCAAGTCCGCCAAAGGGGATATTATTTTCTTTGTCGACGCCGATTGCACGGTCCGCCCCGACGCGCTGAAGCTGATCGAGGCGACCTTTGCCCGGGAGTCTGACGTATCGGCACTGATCGGTTCGTATGATGACACGCCGTATCACACCACCTTTGTCTCGCAGTATAAGAACCTCCTGCATCATTTCGTTCATCAGCACGGCTCGACCGAGGCATCCACGTTTTGGGGCGCGTGCGGTGCGATCAAGCGGGACGTTTTTCTGGCCGTGGGCGGATTCACGGAGAGTTACACTCGCGCCTCGATCGAAGATATCGAGCTGGGCTACCGGCTGACCTCGGCCAATTATCGGATCCGCCTGTTGAAGGAGCTGCAGATCACTCATATGAAACGTTGGGAAGCAGTCGGCCTGATCAAGACCGAGGTTCTCCTGCGCGGTGAGCCGTGGACCAAATTGCTGTGGAAACAAATGTGGCACCGCGGCCAGGTAGCCGCTGATCTCAACCTCGATGCGAAGCACCGCTACAGCCTGATCAACTCGGCGGCTCTCGTTGCCCTGATGATCGGGGGACTATGGTTTCCCTGGTTGCTGCTGGGCCTTGTGCCGTCGATCGGGTGTTTCCTGTATCTCAATTCCCCGGTGTTGAAGTTTTTTTATCAGAAACGCGGGCTGAAATTCATGCTCGGAGCGGCTCTCTGGCGCTACATCTATGATCTCTATTGCTGGGTGGGATTTCTTTATGGCTCGTCCGGTTCTGTCACCGGAGCGGCGCGCCGGTTGATCAATCTCACTATTACCGGATTGGATCGGGTCGCGCTGGGTGTCGCGGTTGGCGCGGTGGCCAGTCTCGGCCTGACCACCGCCACCGTCATCCTTCTGCTCAAAAGCGGGGACCGCGTCGGTCATACGATGAACGTGCTCGGGCAGTTTCTTCCCGGGTATTCCGTCTCTTGGCTCGGGGCGTTGCTCGGCCTCCTTGATGCTTTTGTTTACGGTTACGCGTTCGGCTGGGCCTTTGCGGTCATTCGCAACTACTCGCTGCGTATGCTTCTCGGCCGGGAAAAATTCAGCCGGGCGATCAAACGGATCATCGAGAGCCGCGCAGGCAAAGCCAATGTCACCACTCCGCCCATGCCCAATCGGTAATCTTGTTATCCCCGCCATTTCGCCAACCTCACCACCATGATCCCGAATCCCGCCAACCCGCCGCGCGCCACATTGGAAGCAGACCAGGCCAGCCTCAACACCATCGTCGATCTCAACGCCCAAGTGCTGGGAATTACTTTGGGGATAATGTTTGGACTCGGTCTGTTTCTCGCCACCAACTTCCTGATTTTAAAAGGAGGTCTTCATGTGGGTGCTACTTTGCAGCTGCTGGGCCAGTTTTTCTACGGATATAAAGTTACTTTTGTCGGCAGCTTTATCGGCGCGATTTACGGATTCGTCCTCGGCTATGTCTCGGGTTATTTGATCGGAGTGATCTATACTTGGGTCGCGAAACTTCGCAGCTAATCACCACACTTTTATGCGCTTTGGACTGATTGGAGCAGGACTCATCGGCCACTTGCGGGCCCAAGCTATCGCCAAAATTCCCGGAGCCCGCCTGACGGCGGTCACCGATGTGAACGAAGCGGGTGCCCGCGAACTTGCGACCAAACATGGTGCGCGGGCTGTGCCCACGCTCGATCAGCTCGTGGCGGCGGATGATATCGATGCCGTCATTGTCTGCACGCCGCCGCAATTTCACGAACAGGCGGTGCTCGCCGCGCTGGCCGCCGGCAAACACGTGCTCTGCGAGAAGCCGCTCGCCAATTCCTTGGAGGCCGCGCGCCGCATGGTGCAGGCAGCGGCCCGGCATCAGAAAATTCTCACCACCGGTTTCAACCACCGGTATTTTCCCGCGATCCAGTTTCTCAAAAAAACGATCGCCGACGGGACGATTGGCAAACTCAACCACGTCCGCGCCTATGCCGGCCACGAAGGGCTTTCCCAGTTTCGTTCGGCTTCCGAATACGATCCGAAGGTCATCGGCGGCGGCGCGCTGCTCGATGTAGGCATTCATCTCGTGGACCTGACCGCCTACGTGCTGGGCGATGTGAAGGATGTTTATGGTCAGGCGACCGGCAGCGTATGGAATCTGCCCGGGGCCGAGGACAACGGCTTTGCGTTGCTGCGCAGTTCGACCGGGACGGTTGCGACCGTACACGCCAGTTGGTCCGAGTGGAAAGGCTACCATTTCTATCTCGAAGCCTATGGTGATCGCGGGATGGTACGCGCGTATTACGCGCCGATGATGCATGTGTTGATTTCCATGGATAAACCCGGTGGAGTGCGCCGGCGCAGCCGCTCGTTTTATCCGCTGATGATCATCAAGGAAAAACTCTTCGGCTGGCAGCATACCGTGATCGACACCTTCCGCCAGGAGCTGACGGATTTCATCTCGCTCGCAGCAGGTAGAACACCGGGGAGTATCGCCGATGGATTCGCGGGTTTTCGGGCGATCGAAATCGCCCACGCGGTATACCGCAGCACCGCGGAGCAAAAAAACATCGGGCTAACCGGACGATTCTAAAGCGAAATTGAGCCACAAGCTTGGTCTGATTCCGTTGGAAGGAATGCACACGTCAGTCCATTGGGAAATTTCGGCACGTGGGCAGCAAGATCGTGGACATGAAACTGCGCTTGGAAACAGCCCGCTCGATTCTGTACCAAAGCGCCTAGCACCGCAGTATCGGACGCACAGCCATTCTGGAATCCGCCTTGTCCAAGCTGCCCATCAGCGATTGCTGGGTTCGGTGCTGCGAGGATGCGATCCAGATCCACGCCGCCGCTGACAACCGAGGGCGAGATTGAGCGCGAGCTGCGCGATGCGATGGGCAGCCGCATCTATTCCGTGACGAATGAAATCCAACGGAATCTCATCGCCTCGATGCTCGGGCTGTAATCGAACTCCGGGCGCTGGCCAAGCTTACTGCGGGCGACCTCACTGTAGTTGATCATTCCCTCATCGCTGCAGGCCGACGCATTGCCTGGCTGGCGGTTTTCCCGGGCGAGGATCGCGACTCCGAGCATACCATGCGCGGCGAATGTCGCGAGCAGCGGGGTGGTTTTTGAAACCGGCAGTCGGTGAATGTTGTGCAATCGCGCCGTCGTCACACCCGTGATCTACCGCTCGCTGGCAGTAAAGATCCCCGAAGCATGCTTCGGGGTATCGGACCCACCGCAAAGGTAGCCATCCTTACACGATTCGCGGCGTGGGGATCGGGATGATGAATTTGCCGCCGAGGCGCTGATATTCCGCCTGTTGTTTGATGACTTCGTCCGCGAAATTCCAAGCGAGCAGCAGCATGTAGTCAGGCTTGTCGGTCAGCAGTTTCTCCGTCCCGAAAACCGGGATGTGCATGCCCGGGGTGTACAGGCCCTGCTTCAGCGGGTTGCGGTCCACCATGTAATCCAACACGTCCGGGCCGATGCCGAAATAGTTGAGCAAGGTGTTACCGCGGGCGGAGGCGCCGTAGCCGACAATCCGTTTCCCTTCGCCTTTCAATTTCTTCAGGAGAACCAGCAAATCGGCCTTGATCTGCTGCACGCGTGAGTAAAAGGCATCGTAAGTCGCCGCCTCGAATAATCCCTTGCTGGTTTCCGCCGAGATCCATGCCGCCACGGCGGGAGGAATTGCCGGTTGGTTCGCTACCTTTCGGGAGAAAACCCGCATCGAGCCACCGTGGACGCCTAGACTGTGGATTTGAAAGACTTCCAGGCCGAACCGGCGAAGGTGATCGACGAACGCCTTCGCGGTGAACTGCGACACGTGCTCGTGATAGATCCCGTCGAATTGGTTCAGCGCGACTACTTCCTGGGCATGGGGAACCTCGATGATGAAAACCCCGGAATCATCGAGCAGCTCGGTGACGCCCTGCGTGAAGGTATCCAAATCGCCGATGTGATGATAGGTGTTGTTCGTCACGATCACCGAAGCCGGGCCATATTTCTCGCGGACTTTTTTCGCCAAGGACGGAACGAAATATTCATTTACCACTTCCAGTCCCTTCTGACGCGCCATCTGGATAATGTTCGTGGCCGGATCGATTCCCAGGGTCCGGACGCCGAGATCTTTCACGAAGCCGAGAAACAATCCGTCGTTACAGCCGATGTCCACAACGAGGGATTGGGGCGACTTGATGCAGGTCTCCACGACCTGCTTGGCATAGTCCTTAAAGTGGCCGTGCATCGTGTCGCTCGATGAAGGAATGTAGACATAGTTACGAAAAAACTCGGCGGGGATCTGGTCATTGACCTGGATCAGGCCGCAATCCAAGCAGACGTGAGTATCGAGCGGGAACTTCGCTTCGGTCGCGGAGAGCTGTTCCTTTTTGAGGAAGCCATTGGCCAGCGGATGCGGCCCCATGGGCAGAAATAGTTTCAACCGGCTGCTGGTGCAGCCCCGGCAGGCTTTCATCGTGGTAGGTGCGTTCATATTGAATGGAATAGTGCGGGAGATCCGTGTGTATCATCAACCCTAAGGCGGCAACACGGAAACGTGATTTCAGATTGGCACCCGGCTAACCACTCTGGTGCGGCTGAGCTCGTTGGAGAGGAGGGCCTACGCAGTACCTGATCGGCGATTTGACGGCTGACAAACTGAATACGGGAAACGTTCACGGTCGTTTGGGTCACGGCAAGTGTGAAGTCGCGCCCTCCCCATGCATTTGATCGAATCGATGATGCAACCAGTCAGGCTGCTGCCACCGCCGATGCTCGCAGTCTTCCTGCGCTTCCACTGCGGAGTTGCAGTCATCAGGTACATTCATTCCGCGGTGCCGATCAGTTTGATTTTCTTCCGAAAACAGCCCAGCGTTTCGCGAATGCGTGCGTCAGTTCCGACCGCAGTGATTTGGGCAAAACCAGCCACAGCCCAAGAAGAAATGCCGCAGCCAGCGTCCCCCGGAGGCCGATTCCGATCTGCGAGAATTCCAGCGTGTGCTGCGCCAGCAAGGCCACCGTCAGCAGGCCCAGAGTCGCGAATGCCACCAACACCGGCGTGCCCATGGTTACCTTTATTCTGAACTTCGAGTGCAATCTGGCCGCAGCCGTGCATAAAATAAAAAGAGCACTCGCGATGAATGCGATTGCCACCCCGACCAACCCGAAGGGACCGACCAGACACAAACAGAGAACCACCGCCAGTCCGTGCCCCAGAGAAATAATGATACATCCGACTTTGACGTCATCCAAGCCGATGAGGAGTTGTTGATAGACACTCGCTGTCTGGGCAAAACACTGCCAAACAACAAACCATGGCAAGATCGCTACCGCACCCGCGAACCGGGAGGAATAAAGCACGCGCAATACCAGGTCGGGGCAGAGTATAATCGGTAAGGCCCCAAGGGAATAGAGCAGGAGCAGACGGGGCAAAAAGCCGCCGGCAGCCTCGATCTTCTTTTCCACAGGAATATCGCGGTTAAGATAGGGAGAGAGATACAAGGCATTCGCTGGACCCAGCACGGCCCCGAGGGAGAGGGCCACCGCCAGACCAGCTTGAAGCAACCCCGCCGACTCCTCACCCAGCCGGGTGATGGAGACGTAGCGGGCGACAAGCAACTGCAGCGAATAGCAACCGACCGCGACGTAGGTGAAGAAGGCGGTCTCCACGATGGCCTCATTGCCTTTCAATCCGGAAAAGAAACTCCCGCCCCGTTCATGCAGGGGTAGCTTCAGCCCGATCCGCGCGTACAATACCATGCTAATAATGAGCACTGCGCTCGCCGGAACCGTGGCATAATAGATGCCGGGAATGCCACCCAGCCAGCAACCCAGCACGCCAAAGACCAGCAGCACTGCGCTCGAAATCGTCGTCAACATGATCGATTGCACGCTGAGCTGACGGGCCGCAAGCATGTTGGCAAAGAAGACCAGCAGCATCGTGGCCGGCACCCCCAGCAGAGCAATCAGCACCGGCTTCCGGTAATTGACCAATTGGGGATCGAGCTTCCCCAGAAAGGGCGAAAGTACAAATATAGCTGCCAGCATCGCCAACAAGGACAGCACAGTGATGGCCTTGAGGAAGACCGCATAGGTTTTCTGGAACTGCGCCTCGCCCTGCGAATGGCCCCGCGAAAGAAACTTCATCGCCGTGAAGGGCAGGCCAAGGTTCGATAGTTGCGCGGCCGAAGTGACCAATTGGTCGATGGTGGCAACGACACCGAACCCCGCCGGTCCCAGCAGTACGGCAAAAATCTTCGAGCGGACGGTCGTAACCAAGATGCCTATCACCTGAAGGAATCCGAGGGAGAAAAATGTACGCAGCATGAGAGACGGACCGGGAGGGCAGGTTAAGCGATTTTCTTGATTAACCGGGCGGGCACCCCGGCCCAGATTTCATTCGCTGGTACCGATTTGTTCACTACGCTGCCCGCGCCGATGACAGAGTTGTCCCCGATGGTTACGCCTGGTAGGATGACGCAGTTTGCTGCGATCCAGCAATTGTCGCCGATGGTCACACCGGTTTTCACTTCGTCCCAATCGCAACGCAGATAGAGCAAGCCCGGGGCAATGGCATGATTGGCGGCCACGAGCACGCTGTTCTGCCCCACTCCGGAATTTTTCCCGATGGCAATCACGCCACCGGCGGCCCTGATATTACAACCGGCCGACAAAATGGAGCCATCACCTAAAATGAGCTTGCCGGGGATCGCACTCTGGAGGGATTTGGAAAAAACGATGATTTCACTAAATGGTCCGACCGACACATGTCGGCCCAGTTCAATCGCCTTAACGGTATTATAGCGCCAAACGCTTGGGCGTTGGATTGTGAGCGTGGGATTGCGCAGCAACATCACGGCCACATGCACCTGCACCCGGGCTACATCCAGCCACGAGGCGAAATAATTGCCGATACCGCGAATGACATTCATAGGGTCGATGTTCCCACACGAAGGGACGTGATTGTTCTGCGCAAGCCTTCTTCCAAATCCACAGCCGGCTGCCACCCCAACAACTCCTGTGCTTTCTTGCGTGAACCAAACAGATGCTCAATCTGGCCGGGCCGCGCGGAGCCCTCTTCCAGCAATTGAGTGGTCGAACCCGTCAGCCGTACGATGGTCGCTGCCACATCCTTGATGAGATACTCCCCGCCCGAACCGAGGTTGATGATTTCACCAGGCGCTACCGATACGGCCAACAGCCGCATCAGACCAGCGACGAGATCGCCAACATAGAGCAAGTCACGCCCTTGACTGCCGGTCGAGATACGGAAATCACGCCCCTGAAGACACGCCTCTATTAATGACGGAATAAAAAAACTCTTCGCCTGCCCCGGTCCGTAAATCAACGCCGGACGGATCGTGACAGAACGAAACGGCAATCGGGCGGCCAGCATCTGAAGATAATGGGTGACGGCCACCTGGCTCGCCGAGTAGGGCGAGACAGGTTGCTCGCGCTGCGATTCCTCGTAGGGCAACGGACCGCGACCATATTCCTCCATTCCGCCGAGCCGGACCAGCAACTGAAGTTCGGGCAATGCGGCATTGGCTGCCGCGACCACCAGATTCATCGAGGCTTGGAGATTCCTTGCGATGCTGTTCACCACTCCGGCCAGGGCAGGATCGAAATGCCGCAGGCTCGCATCACCGGCGAGGTGATAAATGATTTCCGGTCGGATCGCTCCCAGCACATAACTGAGACCTGCGGAATCAGACAGTTCACAGGGCCAAAGTCGCACCGCAGAACCTGCCTCCGCCAACCGGCTTAGATTACTGCCTAGCCGATGCACGACATGCACCTGATGACCATCAACCGCAAGCCGCCGGACAAGATGCGAACCGATAAAACCGGTGCCACCAGTGACGAGGATTCGTTGAAAGGAGAATTTCGGTTCCAAGTCGGAATGAAGGTTGATCCAGTCTAGCTGTCGATGATTGGGGCGGGAGGGACGGGGAAATTCATGCGCCGGTGGATGCGCGCCGCAGGGACGCCACAGGGATGCACGGGTGGGGCGTGCACACTCGGCGGTCAGTCATGCTTTCGATCGGAGCAGTCACTGCAGGCTTTTCTTGGAGGCCAGTGTGGTGAAAAATTGCGCGAACACTTCAAGCATGTAGTCGATCATCTCGTCGGTGATGCCGGGATAAACGCCGACCCAGAACGCGTTGTTCATGATCAGATCGGTGTTCGTCAACGAGCCGACGACCCGGCGGTTGATGTCGATGTAGGCGGGTTGGCGGAGCAAATTGCCGGCGAAGACCAGGCGGGTGGCGACGTGGCGCGTTTCCAGGGCTTGGATGAGATCGTTGCGGCAGAAGGGCGCGCCGGGCTTGATCGTGATCACAAATCCGAACCAGCTTGGATCGCTGTGCGGGGTGGCCACGGGGAGAATGAGCCATTCCTGAAAAGCTGCGAGTCCGGAGCGGAGGCGCTGCCAGTTGTGCTTCCGCGCGGCGATGAAGCCGGGGAGCTTTTTCAACTGCGTGACGCCGACGGCGGCCTGCATGTCGGTCAACTTAAGATTATAGCCGATGTGCGAGTAGATGTACTTGTGGTCGTAGTGCGCGGGGAGATCACCGAGTTTCCAGCCGAAGCGTTTGTTGCAGGTGTTGTCCTTGCCCGGGGCGCACCAGCAGTCGCGGCCCCAGTCACGGAAGGATTCGACGGCGCGCCGGATGCGGGCGTTGTTTGTCACCACGCAGCCGCCTTCGCCCATCGTGATGTGGTGAGCCGGATAAAAGCTGAACGTGGCGACATCGCCGAAGGTGGACGTGTATTTGCCGCGATAGGTGGAGCCGAGCGCGTCGCAGTTATCCTCTATGAGCCAGAGTTCGTGCTTCCGGCAGAACTCGACGACCACGTCGAGGTTGAAGGGATTGCCCAGCGTGTGCGCGAAAATCACCGCACGGGTTTTGTCGCTCTTGGCGGATTCGAGCAGGGAGACATCGACGTTGTGGGTCGCGACATCGACGTCGATGAAGACGGGCACGCAGCCGTTTTGGATGATTGGGTTCAGCGTCGTCGGAAAACCGGCGGCGACGGTGATGACTTCATCGCCCGGCTTGAGCCGCCGGTCGCCCAGCAGTTTCGACGTGAGCGCGGTCACCGCCAGCAGATTTGCCGAGGAGCCGGAATTGCACAGCAGCGCCGAGGGCAACCCCAGGAGTTTGGCGAAATCAGCTTCGAATTGTTCGGCGAAGCGGCCGGTGGTGAGCCAGAAGTCGAGCGACGAATCGACGAGCGACGACATGTCGGCGGCGTCGAACACGCGACCGGAGACCGGGACCTTGGACTGGCCGGGCACGAATTTCTTCGGGGCGTTGGCGGTCTCGTGGTAACGTACGACCAGATCGAGGATTTGTTTTCTTAGTTCGTTTTGCACGCGGAGTGGGCTTAGCGGGAGGCGAGGAATTTCAGATACCAGTCGATACTCTGCTTCAGGCCAGCGTCGAGACTGAAGCGGGCCTGCCAACCGAGCAGATTTTTGGCCTTGGTGGCGTCGAGATATTGCTCGGGAATTTCCGCCTTGGCGTTGTTCAGAATGATGGGCTTCAGATCCTCGCGGCCCATCAGCTTTTGGATTGCTCCGACAATCTGAAGCACGGAGACCGGCTTCCCATTGCTGAAATTGAACGCCTGGCCGACGACCGCCGGATCATCCAGCTTTTCGGCGAGGCGGAGATAGCCTTCGGCTACGTCCTCCACGAAAATATAATCGCGCAACGGCGTGCCGTCGCTGCGCAGGACGGGTGCTTTGCCGTTGGCCAGATCGATGACTGTGCCGGGTACGATGCGTTTCTGATTCCAGTCGCCGCCGCCGTAAACATTGCCGAAACGGGTGATGCCCACCGGCAGGTTGTACGTGTGGAAATATGCCTGGGCGATGAGATCGGCGCAGCTTTTCGAGACGTCGTAGCTGTTCCGTGCGTCGAGGGGTGTGGTCTCGGTGTAGGGCAGAATTTTTTGCGTGCCGTAGGCCTTGTCCGTGGAGGCGACCACGATGCGTTTTACCAAGCCCGGGTGGATGCGGCAGGCTTCGAGCAGATTGTACGTGCCGCGCACGTTGGCCTCGAAAGTTTTCAGCGGGTAACGATACGCCACGCCGACCTGCGTCTGCGCGCCGAGATGGAAGACGGTGTCGACGTCGTAAAGATTGATCGCGTATTCGAGCGTGTCGAAATCCTCGAGATTGCCATAGGTGACCGCGCAACGGCCGAGATCGCCACTGCGCACGATCTCGGATTGCGGGTTCACGTCTTTAACGAGGAGGACGACGTTGGCCTTGGCGGCGAGCAGTTTCTTGACGAGCCACGAGCCGACGAGGCCGGTGCCGCCGGTGACGAATACGCTGCGGCCTGACCAGAATGAAGGGGAGATGATGTTGCTCATTTCCAAGTTTTCCACGGGGGATTTCCTTTCGCCCACAGTTCGTTGAGGTAAGTGACGTCGCGCACAGTGTCCATGCATTGCCAGAAGCCGGGATGGCGGTAAACGGCGAGCTGGCCGTCGCGCACCAAACGCTCGAGCGGTTCGCGCTCGAAGCTCGTCTGGTCGGAGTCGATGTAGTCGAACACGCCGGGCTCGAGGATGAAGAAACCGCCGTTCACCCAGCCTTCGCCCATCTGCGGTTTTTCGAAGAAATGGGAGACCAGGTCGCCATCGAACTCCATGCCGCCGAAGCGAGCGGGCGGGCGTACTGCGGTCACGGTCGCGAGCTTGCCTGTTTTCTTATGGAAGGCCACGGCGGCGGGAATATCCACGTCGGCCACGCCGTCGCCGTAGGTCATCATGAACGTACCGCCATCGAGTTGGGATTTCAGGCGTTTCAATCGACCGCCGGTCAGGGTGTTGAGGCCGGTGTCATGGAGATGAACGCGCCAGTCTTCCCGCGCGGCATCGTGGACCTTCACTTGGCCGTCTTTCAGGTCGATGGTGAGATCGTTGCTCAGTTTGTAGAAATTGAGGAAATAATTTTTGATCAGTTCTCCCTTGTAGCCCAAGGCGACGACGAACTCGCGATACCCGTGGTTCGCGTAGATGTTCATGATGTGCCAGAGCACCGGCGAGCCGCCGATTTCGACGAGGGGTTTGGGCTTGAGCGCGCTTTCCTCCGCGATGCGCGTACCGAAGCCGCCGGCAAGAATTACGGTTTTCATGAGATGAGATAGGGTTGCGTGGGAAGATTATTTCTTGGCCACATCGCGGATCACGTCGAGCGTGTGTCGCGTCGTATATTCCCAAGTGATGGCACTGCCGCGTTGGCGGGCAAGCCGTTTGAGTTCCTGCCGCAGGGTTTCGTCGAGCAACACCTTTTCCAGCGCGTCTTGCAGGGCGTTGACCGAGGGTTCTTCGACCATGTAAGCGTGGCCGCGGGCGACATCGCCCAATCCGCCGCGATTGGCTGCTATTGTTGCCGTGCCGCAGGCGAGTGCTTCGATAGTCGTCATCGACCAGCCTTCAAACCAGGAAGGATGAACAAAAACATCCGCCGAGTTGTAGATCTGGATCAACTCCTCGTGATGGGTGAATTTCCCGTCGGTCTGAACCACCGCATCCGCTACACCGTTTTCGCGGCAAATGTCCGCGATGGGCAAATTCAGGTGGTTGGGGCCCATGAGTAGCAGTTTATGCGGGAGGTTCTTCGCCTTCTTCGCCTTGGCGAAGGACACGATGAGATTGGGAATATTGCGTCGGGCTGAAAGTTTGCCGACGAACAGGACACAGGGGACATCTTCGCCGAGAAAACGGATGCGGGTCTGGCGTGCGATCTCGGGATTTTCCAACGGACGGAAGGTGGTGTCGGCACCCTGCGGCACGACGACGATTTTTTTTCGGTCCACCTGGTAGCGATCAACAACAAGGTCTGCGGTGGAATCGCAGGGTACGATGACGGCATCCGCCGTACGGGCACTGTACTCGTCCCGTTTTGCATAGGTGAAATTATACCACCAGCTATGCGCGCCAGCCTGGGCTTCGTTGACACTGTGGGTGGCAACTACTCGGCGGCGTGGTTTTCGCGAGAGAAGCGGTAGCGTATAGCTCGGCCCGAAGAGGACATCGGCTTGCTGAGCCCGCAGTGCCATGGACGTGTTTTCCCATAAGGTTCCGGTCAGTTTCGGCCCAACCACCTGCAACTTAATCGCCGGATTGAGGTTGAGATGGGCGACGCTCTCCGGGGATACCGACTCGCGAAGATAGGCCTGCACCTCTTCGCCCGGAACCAACATTTGGCTCCAATATTTGAGCATATACTCCAAGTATCTCCCCACGCCGAGGCGCTGGCCACTTAAGCGAGATACATTGATTCCGATCTTCATAGGTTAGTATTGCGGGAAACCCTCGTGTCTGAGGGAAAAAAGCAATTTTCGTGCAGTCGTGGAATTTGTCATTCGCTATAAGCTTTGTAGTTTCGGGAAGCAGTTTATTAAACTCAAGCGTAACTTCCTTCTTTGCCTCGTAAGGGGGTGTGAGACCGGAAAGTAACCAGTTTTCGAGCTTTTCAGAGGGAGCATTGGATTATGTTATATCAGTCCATACACAACTTGCCCTGAGGAGGTTACTTTCCGGTCACGCACCCCTCGTGAGGCGACGGGTAGTGACGGTGGCCGTTCGGCTGGGGTCGTGGTGTAAGTGGGTCTGGTGTTGCCACCGTTTCGTCTAATTGCATCTTTCCCTGCGATGATAATTCCGTTTACGGTTTCGCATTCACTGAAGCCTGTTGGCGTCCGACCCCGATTACCGGTGCGGAATTTCAATCGGAGCTCTATTTGGCAATTTGCCACCCCTTTTATACTATCATGATCCGTCTCGCTATCGCCGAGCCGAAAGCTGACTGAGGGGGTCAGAAAGCTGACTGAGGGGGTCAGGCTTGGTTGTTTGCTGTAGTCGCAACGTCTTCAATGATCCCAGCGGCACGTCTCGTGCCAGCACAGCCGACACTCGCCCTGCTTCCTCCTGCGTTCCGTTGGTCGCTCCGTCCGGTGGAGTCCAGCCCCACCGGCGCAGGCGCTTGTGCTCCGAAGGATCGGAGCACGAGCCGCTCGTTAACACGAAGCTGAAAAAGGGGGTCTGGCTTGGATGTTTGATTCTGCGCCACTGACACTATCATAGGACTAAGCCCGACCGGTTTATTCGATCCTTTGAGTCTGAATTTCGTGATCAATCAAATCATGAGGGATCTTGATGTGAGAGGGGCTTTATGCCCCGACATGGTGCTGGAAGCAAAGCCAAGCCGCTGGAGCATCAGGGAGGTTCTGAGCGCGGTAGCCCGGTCCATTTGTCAATATTCAACATGTGACTCCTTCGGGATTGTCCGAAGAGAGCGGCATCGACGGTGGTGAGGATCCGGTAAAACGTGGTTTCCTTCGGGGCTTGATAGCGGCCGTCCCGCCCTTTGCGACAGAGTAGCGCGCGCCGTTGCGCCTGGCTCAGACCGCTGGCGAAGGCCGCCAGATCGCGCTGACCGCACACGACCCGGCAGAGCGTCGCCAGCACGATCATGGCCAACAAGCCCGTTAGCGGATAGTCCCGGCCCTTGCGGCCCCGCCAGTCAGGGACGGCCCGACACCGCGCCACCAGCGCGTGCAACGCTGGGCCCGGCACCGCGGCACGCGGGAGGACTTTGTCTTCCACCGCCTGGAGGGCGAGCGGCAGTACGGCGGCGCGCAACGTCGCCCGCGCGTCGCTGACCAGCTCGCGCACCCAGAATTGCTTGGGCCGCTCGTGCTCAGTGTAGTAATCCTCCGCGTGCCGGCTGAAACCCTGCGTTGGGCCCAGCAAGGTCCAGCCCTGCGCTTTGTAACAGGTGCCGCGAAACAACTGGCCGTCCGACGAAACTCTCGACGAGCAGGATCGGATGGCCGTAAGCGCGCTCCCAGTCCGCGCTCAGACGCGCGAGGTTGAGCGCGAGGACCCGCGTGGCGAGATTCGCACAAACCACGCCAGGCAAAATCGCATAGCGGCTGTTATTGGCCATCAGTGCGAGCCGGCGTCGGCGGTCGGTCTCGCTCCAACCAATCCAAGCGTCGCGGTCCTTGAGGTGATAAGCGGCGGCACTCCGACTCACCAACGCGAGCCATTGCCCGTCGAGCACGGCCACGTAACGCAGCCGTTCGCCCACCAACTGGCTGTTATGCAAATAATGGTGGGACACCATCAACGCGTCATAACGCGCGCCCTGCGCTTCATCCTCACCCAGCAGGATGACTTCGACGCGGCTGAGGATCGCCTGTTCAGACGGCGCTGGTTTTCGAAAACAGATTGTCTCCATGCGCTCAACCCAAACACTGCCGCAGGAAAACGTTCCGCCTATTCTTTCAACCTTCTGCCCATCACCGATCAACCCCGCTGTAGAAATCCGCCGTGCCTCCACACCTCCCCGAGTCTTTTGACTCTTGCCCAATCATCCAATCCCTGAAACCAATCCCTTACCGTCGTCTACGCAGAACTTTTAACGACAGCTGGGACATCCCCCCTATCCATGAATGAATCTTCAACACAGGTCACGCTAACTGCGGTCGAAGGCGTTTTCGATCCGATCTGGCGGTGTCCCCGGTGCCGGGGCGGACTCATCGTTGCGAGCGAAACGCTCACCTGTCATTCTTGCCGCGCAGCCTACCCCAGTATCGAGGGCATTCCCGATCTGCGCCTGCCGGGGGCCAGTTGGGTTGATCACGAAGCGGACCGGGCGGAAGCCCGACGTCTGATGGTCGAGACACGAGGTTTCACGGCTAAGCAAATGGTCCGGCATGTCTACGGATGGCGGACGGAGCGCGACGCCGCTTGGATGGATTTGCGCACGGCCCAAGTCATGGCGGGAATTCCCCGCATGACCCGGGAGATCGCAGGCTGGCTTGATGACTCCACCGGGACCAATGGAGTGTTTTTGGAGGTGGGATGCGGCAACGGCCAGTTGCTGGCGGCTGCGAGCCTGCGAAATCGCAGTGGGATCGGGATTGATGTGCGGCTGGTTTGGCTGCTGGTCGCAAAGCGCCTCATCGAGGAAGCCCATGGGAAAGCTGTGCTGGCTGCTGCTATGGCCGAGGCACTGCCGCTGGCGGACGGCACCATCCACGGCATCGTTTCTCTCGACGTGATCGAACATGTTGCCGACGTTCCGATCTATCTGCGTGAAATCGAGCGGGTGGCGGCTCCGGGCGCACGCGTCGCGTTTGCTACACCCAACCGGTACAGTCTCACGGCGGAACCGCATGTTTACATCTGGGGGGTGGGTTGGATTCTGCGGCGTTGGCAAAAGGCCTATGTGAAATTCCGCAAAGGCATTAGTTATGAATTTACCCGCTTGTTGAGTGTGCGCGAAACCCTCGGGTTGTTCCGGCAACATACAAAATTCCAAATCCGCATCCTGATCCCGCAGGTTCCGCCGGAGGAAATTTCCCGTTACCCTGCGATACGAAAAATGGTCGCGCGCGCTTACAATACTCTTTCCACTTGGAAAATCTTTGCTCCTGTTTTTCGCTTGATCGGCCCGTTTTTCCGGGTTGTTGGCTATAAAGTTAGTGCGGTCGCGCTCGATTTCGCACTACGAGGCATGGAGTTGGTCGAAGCTAATCTTCTTTTTCTGCCCTTCAAATCGGTGGCATAGGTCCTCCAATTGCAATGTCGACCGGGGGCGATCCTTTGGTGCCAGGCGGGGGAGAAAACGGACAGTCGAAAAAGTCAGGAAATTTCATGGCGGAGATCACTCGTTGGCGATTTACTCGGATCTTCCGAGTTCATAAGTTAAATTCACAGTCATGATTCGTCTCGCCATCGCCGGCCTTGGGGCCGTCACCCGCAATATTCATCTGCCGGCTTACGCTCAGCTCGGGGCTCGCCTCACGCTCGTCGGCGGTTGCGATGTGCAGCCGGAAGCGCGCGAGCAGTTGAAAAAATCCCATCCGGCGATCCCGGTCTTCTCCGACTACGCGGAAATGCTCAGCGCCACCAAGCCCGACATGGTCGCGATCTGTACTCCGCCGTTTCTCCATCGCGAACAATCGCTCGCGGCCTTGCAGCAGGGCTGCCACGTGTTTTGCGAAAAGCCGTTGGTCGAGACGCTCGCCGAGGCCGATGTGATCATCGCCGCCGCCGAGGCCGCCGGCCGTCACGTGGTGGTGAACAGCCAATTTCCGTACATGCAGATCCATCTCGCGGCGAAAGCCCGGATCGGCCAGCCCGATTTCGGTCGGTTGCTGTTCTTGCACGCTTCGCAAACTTTCCGGCCCACCGCGCAGACGGAAGGCACGTGGCGGCGCGAGATGACGCGGCGCCTCGGTTTCGAATTTGGCGTGCATGTTTTCGAACTGATCCGCTTTTTCTTCGCGGAAGATCCGGTGCGCCTCTGCGCTCACATGCCCAATCCGGTCGGCAGCAAATCCGATGTGCTGAACATGGTGAACATCGAGTTCGCCGACGGTCGTTCTGCCTCAATCATTCTGGACCGTCTGTCGCGCGGCCCCGAGCGCTACCTTGATCTCCGGCTTGATGGAGAACACGCGGCGATCTCCACGTCGATCGGCGGCGAACTCTCCTTCGAGGCCGGCCTACACACGCGCGAACGTCGGCCGTTTTTCAATCTCCGCTTCGTCAAGGGCGGCAAAGCGCTCTGGCAGGATGGCAATAAATCCCGCGTTCTCGCCCAAGACGGCATCAACCCGTTTGCCAGCTCGACGGCTTATCATCTCGGAAGTTTTCTCGACGCCCTCGAACAGAACCGTCCGCCCACCGGCAGTGCGCGCGATCACCGCAAGACGCTCGGACTGATTTTTGCGGCTTACGATTCTGCCGCCGAAAAGCGCTGGGTCGAACTCGCGCCCTATTTCACCGCCACCGGCGTCACGCCACCGACGCCCGTCCGATGAAGCACCGTGTCGCCATCGCCGGTGCCGGCCTCATGGGTTTCTGGCACGCCAAAACCGTTGAACATCTCGGCGGGATCGTGGCCGCCGTCTTCGATCTCAACGCCGCCGCCGCGCAGCGCCTCGCCGCCAAATTCCCGGGGGCGCTCGCCGGCACGAATCTCGTCGCTCTGCTGGAGGAAAATAAAATCAACGTGCTCCACATTTGCACGCCGACGGCCAGCCACTACGAACTCGCCGCCGCCGCGCTCACGCGCGGGATTCATGTGCTCGTCGAGAAACCGATGACGCCCACTGCGGCCGAAACCGAACGCCTCTGCGCGCTGGCTGCCGAACACCACGTGCAGCTCTGCCCGGTTCATCAGTTTCCCTTTCAGCGCGGTGTCTTGCGGGCGCAGGCGGCGTTGGGGAAAATCGGGAAGCTCCGCCATTTCGAGGCCCGGTTTTGTTCGGCCGGCGGGTTGGGCAAAACCGCAGCGGAGCAGGACGCGATCGTCGCCGATATTCTGCCGCATCCGCTTTCGTTGATGCAGGCCATCGCCCCTGGCCGGTTGTCTGAAAACGGTTGGAACGTGATCCGGCCCGCGCCCGGCGAATTTCACGCCACGCTCACGTCGGCGGGGATCATTTGCTCGATCTTAATCAGCATGAACACGCGGCCCACGACGACTTCGCTGCACCTGTTGGGGACGAATGGCACGATCCATATCGATTTGTTTCACGGCTTCAGCGTGGTCGAGCCGGGTGAAGTCTCGCGATGGCGGAAAATTATTCACCCCTTTGACCTCGCGACCCGCACGCTCGTCGCCGCCGGCATCAACCTTGCCACGCGGGCGGTGCAGGGCGAGTCCGCCTATCCCGGCTTGCGAAATCTGACCGCGCAATTTTATGAAGCGGTGGATGGCAAAGTCGCCGCTCCGATCAGCCCGGTGGACGCCCGGACCGTGGCGGTTGTCCGTGACCAGTTGATGATCCGCCGGGGCGCGAGCACAGACAGTCGCGGTACCACTCCGGCAAAAAATCCGTGAGCGCCCCCCGTGCAACTCCCCGGCCAGGGTTGCCCTCTCACGCGCTCCGCGTGCCGATCCTGACTTATCATTCGCTGGATGATTCCGGCGCGGTTACTTCCGTCGCTCCCCGCGACTTCGCCGCGCACCTGCGCTCGCTCGCCCGGCGCGGTTTCACCGGTATCAGCCTGTCGGATCTGCTCGACGGCTGGACCGGGCAGGGGACGTTGCCGTCGAAACCGGTGGTGCTGACCTTTGACGATGGCTTCGCCAATTTGCTGCCGCACGCCGCGCCGGTGCTCGCGGAATTTAAATTCCGCGCGACGCTCTTCGCCGTCAGCGGGCGCTGCGGCCAGACCAACGATTGGCCCGACCAAGCGCCGGGAATTCCCCGCCTGCCGCTGCTCACATGGGCAGAACTCGCGGAGATGTCGGCCGCGGGTTGCGAGATCGGCGCGCACACGGTCACGCACCGGCAATTGAGCAAGTTGTCGCACGACGAAGCACGGCGCGAGATTTTGGAATCGAAGACCGAGATTGAAAATCGCCTCGGTCGCGCGGTGACGACCTTCGCCTATCCCTTTGGCGCGATGAATGCCACCGGTCGCGAGTGCGTGCGGGAAAATTTTCGCGCCGGGTGCAGCGTGGAATTCGGCATGGCTGCGCCGCAGGGGGATCGGGCGGCCATGCCGCGCCTCGATGTTTATTATCTTCGGAGTCCGGCGATTTTTAATTTCTTCGGTACGTGGACTGGTGGTGCTTACCTCGCCCTGCGCGGCGCGGGCCGCCAGCTCAAAGCGCGACTGAATGGATGATGCGATGAGCAACGCTGAGTCCAATCCTCTCTTTCTCGAATACTGCTGCCCGCGTTGCAAAGGGCCGTTGGCGTCGGCGGTGGAAAAATACACCTGCACTGCGTGCGCCGCGCATTTTTCCGTGGTGCTCGGCATTCCGGATTTTCGCGTTTTTTCCGATCCGTACCTCAGCATCGCCGACGACCATCGGAAAGGCGCGCGGATCGCTGAGCGCGCCGCCGCCGGCGCGAGCTTCGAGGAATTGGTGCGTTATTATTGGTCGATCACGCCGGACGAGCCGCCGGAGATGGCCGAGCGCTTCACGGCGCTCGCGGTGGCGGCGGCGGAGCGCGGCCGCGATTTGTTGAAAGCGCAGCCGCGAGTGGATGCGATACTCCGGCGCAGCACTCCGGCGCGCGTGCTCGATGTGGGCAGCCGCACGGGTGGACTGCTGCTCGCGGCGGCGGAGCGCGCGCCTGAAGTCGTCGGCATCGACATTGCATTTCGCTGGTTGATTGTCGCCCGCAAACGCCTCGAGGAAGTCGGTCGGCCCGCGCAGCTCGTGTGTTGTTGCGCGGAATTTTTGCCGTTCAAGCCGGGCTCGTTCGATGTCGTGGTCGCCGAAAATGTGCTGGAGCACACGGCGCGGCAGCAGGACTTGATTGAGGAAGCCCATCGCGTGTTGATGCCCGGCGGCGTGTTTTTCGCGACGACGTGGAATCGTCTCGCGGCCGCACCCGAGCCGCATGTGCGGTTGTGGGGCGTGGGCTGGTTGCCGCTCGCGCAGCGGCAGCGCTACGTCAAATGGCGCAAGGGCGTGAGTTACGATCACGTTCGGCTCCTCTCGGTTTTTCAGCTCCGGCGCATGGTTCGGCACACGTCTTTCGGGTGCTGCGCAATCAAGCTGCCGGAGTTTAGCGAGGCGCAACTCGCCTCGGTTTCAGTCGGCCAACGGGCCGTGGTGAACGTGTATCACCGGATCAAAAACTGGCCGGTGATTCGCGGGCTGCTACTGCTGGTCGCGCCGGTTTTTCACGTTGTCTGTGTTCGCCGTTCGAACATGGCGGCGGACATCGTTCAACCACCACCAGCAACCGAACGGAATTCCTCGTCCGGACGCTGAACCTGCGATGACAAACAATAGGGGATCGTCCGGCAGACCAAATCCATCGCGGATGATCCAGTTGGATCTATTGCGCGGCGTGGCGATATTGCTCGTGCTCTTCGCGCACTCGATTGTGCACCCGGACGCGTCAGGAGCGTTGCGGCCGGTCCTGACCTATCCGCGCTATCTCGGGCAGGGGCTCTGATCGCGGTTCAGACATCCTGATCCAGCGCTCCCGCTTGTCCGTCTAGCTTTGGCGAAGTCGGAAGGTCGCGCTCCACCTGGATACCGTTCATCCGGTTTGCGCCCTTACAGGCTCAGCTCGTTTCCTCGTTCCTCCTCTCTCCACGGGCTGGGCTCAGGATGACTGAGGCTGTGGCGCGTGTCTTAAAACGTGAGAGTTGGGATGCGATCGTGGGGTGACGCTGCGCGCCCCACCCGTTTGTTACTGAATCAAATCCTGCACCAGAGGCTCAAGCGTCGGCGCAGTCGCGGAAAACTTGATCGCGTCGCGGAGGATCGCTTCGGCCCGGGCACCGCGGGCTTCATCGTTGAAATGCAGCGTGCAAAGCCGCGTGCCGGGCGCGACGGGTTCGCCAATCTTGACCAGGTTGCTGAGGCCGACGGCAAAATCCACTTTGTCCGTCACGACCGTGCGCCCGCCGCCGAGCTCCATGATAGCTTCGCCGCATTTGAGCGCATCAACTTCACTGATGAAGCCAACGGCATTGGCCGGCGCGGTGATTTCAATTATCTGCCTCGCGGTGGGGAGCCGCGTGTAATCATCGATGACCTCTGGGTTGCCGCCTTGCGCTGCGCACATGTCGCGGAATCGGGCGAGCGCCAGACCACTGGAGATGGCTTCATTCATTTTCTGGCGCGCCTCGGATTCGGTTTTCGCGACGCCACCGAGAATCAGCATGTGCGCGGTGAGGGCGTAAGTGACTTCCATCAGGTCGGCGGGGCCGCGGCCTTTGAGGCATTCGATGGCTTCGATGACTTCCGTGGTGTGGCCCGCCGCGCGACCGAGTGGTTGGTCCATGCCGGTGATGAGTGCGCGCACGGATTTGCCGGAGGCCTTGCCAATGTCCACCATGGCCCGCGCGAGTTCGATGGCTTGGGCTTTCGATTTCATGAACGCGCCCCGACCAAATTTCACATCGAGCACGAGCGCGTCGATGCCTTCGGCGAGTTTCTTGCTCATGATGCTGGAGCAAATGAGCGGGATGCAATCGACGGTGCCGGTGACGTCGCGCAGCGCGTAAAGTTTTTTGTCGGCGGGCACGATTTTGTCGGTCTGTCCCAGCATCGCGCAGCCGATCCGCTCCAGCATGAAACGAATTTCCGGCGGGCTCAGCATCACGCGGAAACCGGGGATGGCTTCGAGTTTATCGAGTGTGCCGCCGGTGTGGCCGAGGCCGCGTCCGCTCATCATCGGGACTTTAAGGCCGCAGGTGGCGGCGAGCGGCGCGAGGATCAGCGAGACTTTGTCGCCCACGCCACCGGTGGAATGTTTGTCCACCTTGGCTCCGCGAATGAAACTCAGATCCATGATTTCGCCGGAGCGCATCATGGCGTCGGTGAGCCAAGCGGTTTCCTGCGACGACAGGCCACGCCAGTAAATTGCCATGAGCAGGGCGGTCGCTTGATAATCGGCGAAGCGGCCATTGCACACGCCTTGGGCAAAAGAATCGATTTCCTCGCGGGAGAGGGCGCCGCCGTCGCGTTTTTTCGTGATGATGGATTGAGGCGAGAAAGCGCTGTCGTAGTTAAAGGGAGATTTGGTGGGCCGCAGCTTGTAGATGGAGGGCGGAGGTGGGGGCGGCATGGGTCTTTCCCAGCGCTGGGGGGCGGCCTTGACATATAAAAACTCGATCATTCCCTCGGTCTTGCGCCGATAATAGAGCGCCATGCCGCCTTGATAGAGCACGGCAACGAGTAGGACAGTCCCGTACAGCCCTATCGTAACCAGTCGGACGAGAGGGATGAGGTTGTCCTCGGTCAGGCTAAAGGATTTTAACAGGTCATCAAAACTTACCCCGAGTACCTCGAGCAACGGTTGGAGGGTGGCTCGCGCATCAGGAATGGCCTGATCCCGCAGATAGTCGGCATTGAAACTCACCAGTCCTCTGACGGCATAAACGGCCAGCACGGTCAGCAACAGCAACTCCGCACGCACGAGCCAGCGCATGCCCCAGGCATCACGTTTCTTTTTCAGCAGACGCCGACCATGCAGTTCCATATAACCGGAAACGACGATCAACACGCCGACGCTCAGGCCAACCAGATCGCCCATGAAGAAGGCGAGAATACTGGCCAGGCCGGCGATGATGATGGCGCTCCAGCCGTTGAGGCCGGACAGCTTCAGGATGCGGGAGAAGGTTTTTTCCGCAGGGGTAGGAGTCGCAGGAGGCATTTTTCTGTTTCAGATTCAGGTTACTTCGTTTCAAGATGACCATGACACGCACCGACATGTCGTCACGTCCCAAACAGTCGCCTTCTTTCCGCATTGAGTTCCCTCCCGAGCTGCCCATCAGCGCCCGGGCCGATGAAATCATTGGTCTTTTACAACGTCATCAGGTGCTCGTGCTCTCCGGTGAGACCGGATCGGGGAAAACCACCCAGATTCCGAAGATGTGTCTGGCCGCCGGCAGCGGCACGCGCGGACGGATCGCCTGCACCCAACCCCGGCGCGTGGCCGCAGCGTCGGTCTCGCGGCGCGTGGCCGAGGAACTGAATGTGACCTACGGTCGCGAGGTCGGTTGTAAGATTCGTTTCGCCGACCAGACTTCCGATGCGACGCTGATCAAGTTCATGACCGACGGCATGCTTTTGGCCGAGCTGCAAGGCGACCCCGAGTTGCGCGAGTACGACACGATCATCGTCGATGAGGCGCACGAACGGTCGCTCAACATCGATTTCATTCTCGGGCATCTGCGCCGGTTGCGTCTGCGCCGGCCCGATCTCCGGATCGTGATCACTTCGGCCACGATCGACACCGAGGCGTTTTCGGCCGCGTTCGATGGCGCGCCGATCATCGAGGTGTCGGGTCGGGTTTATCCGGTGGAGGTGATTTATTCGCCGCTGGAGGAGATGGCCTCTGAAGATAGGGCGAATCCTCCAGATAAGCCGAAGAACGCGGCTCGTCGGGACGACTCGCCCTACCCCAAACGCAAGCACGACGAAAGCTACACCTACATCGACGCAGCGGAGGAAGCGGTCGAGCGCGTGCTGCATGAAAGTTCGTTCGGCGATATTCTGGTTTTCCTCCCCACCGAGCGCGACATCCGGGAAATGCGCGATCTGATCGAAGGCCGAAATCTCCGCAACCTCGAGGTGGTGCCGCTTTTTGGCCGCTTGACGAATATCGAGCAGCAACGCGTCTTCGCGCCGACGCAGAAACGAAAAATCGTCGTCGCGACCAATATCGCCGAGACCTCACTCACGATTCCCGGCATCCGCTTCGTGATCGATACCGGACTCGCCCGGGTGAGCCGTTACGTGCCGCAGAGTCGGACGCGACGGTTGCCCGTCGAGCCGGTGGCGCAGAGCAGCGCTGACCAACGCAAGGGCCGCTGCGGTCGCGTGAGCGATGGCGTGTGCATCCGGCTATATTCCGAACAGGATTTTCTCGATCGGCCGCGGTTCGCGCAGCCTGAGATCCAGCGCAGCAATCTCGCGGATGTCATTTTGCGGATGAAGGCTTTCGGTCTCGGCGACATTGAGGAGTTTCCGTTTTTGAATACTCCACCGGCGAAAGGAATTCGCGCCGGCTACGCGTTGTTGCATGAGCTCGGGGCGATTGATGACGACGGCGTGCTGACTCCTCTCGGCCGCGAGTTGGCACATCTGCCCGTCGATCCGACGGTGGGCCGGATGATTTTGCAGGCGCGTAACGAGAAATCGTTGCGCGAAGTGCTCATCATCGCGGCGGCGCTCAGCATCCAGGATCCGCGAGAACGTCCGCTCGACCAGCAGCAAAAAGCCGACGCGGCTCACCGGCGTTTCACGCATCCGGATTCGGATTTTCTCACGTTGCTCGCCATCTGGGAAATGTATCACGACGAGTTCGAAGGGATGTCGCTCGGCAAGCTGAGGAAATTTTGCACGACGCACTTTCTCTCGTTCATGCGGATGCGCGAGTGGCGTGATGTGCATTCGCAGATCGAGGATGTTTTGCGCGAACGCGACGGCTTCACGCGGACTTCGATCTACGATGGCGTGAAGAAGATCGAAGATGTGAAACTCGCGCCCGGGACGCCGGCGTATCGTTCGATTCACCGTTCGATTCTGGCCGGTTTGCTGGGCAACATCGCCACGCTGGCTGACGATGGCGATTATCAGGCCACGCATGATCGGAAGGTCGCGTTGTTCCCGGGATCGGCGTTGTTTGAGCGGAAAGAACAGAAGAAAAACCCGCCCGGAGGTCGGGCTCCACCTGTTAAAACAAAAGTCGCGAAATGGCTCATGGCGGCGGAAATTATGGAGACGGGGCGGATCTACGCCCGCACCTGTGCGCGGATCGATCCGCAATGGCTGCTCGATCTCGGGGCGCACATTATCCGCTCCTCACACAGTGAACCGTTTTGGAATGCAGAAGCGGGTCGGGTGTTGGTGAAGGAGCGTCGCCGGTTGTATAATCTGGAGTTGGAGACGCGCTCGGTGAGTTACGGCAAACTCAACCCGGTGGAGGCGACGGAGATTTTTATCCGCGAAGGATTGGTCGGCGACACCATCACGTGGCCCTTTGCTTTCATCGCACACAACCGACGGCTCCGGGAGAAAACCGAAACGATTCTCACGCGCACGCGCAGCGCCGGCTACCTCGATCTCGATGAAGCCGCGTACCGGTTCTATGCCGCGCAGCTGTTGTCAAAGGGCAGGGCGAATTCTCCGGATGAGCCGAAGAAAAAACGCGACGAGGGCGCCGCGTCTCCAATGGACGTTATCAGCAGTGTCCCCGAGCTGGTCGACTTCGTCCGCCACCGGCAGATGACGGAACCGCAATTTCTGTTCATGGCGGAAAACGATTTGAAGCCGCCGGAGGAACTCACCGAGGCCGCCAAGGAATTTCCCGAGACACTGCCGCTGCAAAACAGCGCGCTGCCGCTGAACTACGCCTACAAGCCCGGCAAGGAGGACGACGGCGTCACTCTTCAGGTGACCGTGGATGAAGCGGCGACGTTGTCGGCCGCCGCCTTGGATTGGGCGGTGCCGGGACATTTGCAGGAGAAAATCGAGTTGATGTTGAAAGCGATGCCCAAGGAACAGCGACGAACTCTCATCCCGCTGACGGAGACGGCGCAGATAATAGCCGGGCAGATCGGGCTGATTGCGGCGCGGGCCGTGCCGCCTACTCTCACGGAAGCGTTGGCGGAAATTCTGACCGAGCGACTGGGCGTGAGGATCGATCCGCGACTGTGGGCCGACAAGCCGTTGCCGGATCACCTGCGGGTACGCGTGGAAATGATCGACGATCATGGCAAGGTGCTCGGCGCGAGTCGTGAACTCAGCGAACTGCAAAAACAATTGGGCGCGCAGCAACGGCAGTTGAGTCAGAAAGCGGCGACCGACGACAACGCCGCGTGGCGCGCCGCCCGGGCGAAATGGGAACAACCGCCGGCGCTCGAATGGAAATTTGGCGATCTGCCCGTGACGGTGGTCATATCGGAGCACGCCGGGGTGCCGGTGCTCGCGCATCCGGGTTTGCAGGCGCGTGAAGCGGGCGTGGCGGTGCGGTTGTTTGCCACGGCGGAGGAAGCGCGCGTGGCGTCGCGGATTGGTTTGGCGAAACTTTTCGAAACGCAGCTCCGCTATGAACTCGGCTGGCTCGGGAAGGATCTGAAGGACTTGCGCGCGCTCGGTACCTTGACGGCGACTTTGGCGCCGATGGAGCAATTGCAGCAGGACGCGCTCGGCTCGATCGTGCGCTGGATTTGCACTCGCGAGGTGGCGCCGTTGCACGAGAAAAATTTCACGGAACAGCTCGATGCCGCCAAAAGCGATCTGCACGGATTGGTGCCGAAGCTGGTCGACTGGTTGCGCGAAGCGCTCGCGCTCCGACTCGCGCTGCAGACCCACAAGACGCCCTTTCCCGGGATGGAGTCGGATCTGGCTGCGCTGGTGCCGTCGGATTTTCTCCGGCAAACGCCCTTCGAGCGGTTGAAACATTTGCCGCGTTATCTGAAAGCGATGCAAGCGCGCGCGGATCGGTGGAAGCGCGATGCGGCCAAGGATGCTCAGCGCGCGGCCGAGATCGCGCCGTTCGCGGCCGCGATTAAAAAACACGGACCACCCGCCGATTCACTCCGCTGGTTGGTGGAAGAATTTCGCGTGAGTCTCTTCGCCCAGGAGTTGGGCACCGCAGAGCCCGTCTCAGTCGTACGGCTGTCGCGAGCTCTCCAAGAAATCGGCTTAAGTGGCGGAAGCGCGAAGCAGGCAGCGCCGGCCCCGGCGAAACTCGCCGTGCCACTGCCGGTGAAAGGCAAGATGGTCTTCAAAAGCCTCGACGCCTTGGGCAATCTTCCTCGTTGAGAGAAATTCAAAGTAACCCAATAGGTTACTTGGGCATTGGGGTGCGGAATGTTTTTCTCGTTACGCTGAAGTTAAGCTAGTGGGCGGAGCTGGGGGGATATTTCGGTGTTGTCGTGCGCGGGATGTGGGGTAGTTTTCGCACATAACCCAATTACCTCATGAATACGTCGATTGCTACGTTGTTGGAAAGAAAAGGCGGTGCCACCCGGACTGTTGCGCATACGGTCACCGTGGCAGAGGCCGTCCGGGAAATGAACCGCCATAAAATTGGCGCTGTCCTTGTGATGAATGGTACGACATTGGTCGGAATTTTCACCGAGCGCGATGTGCTGAGCCGAGTCGTCGGCGGTGAACGTGATCCTTTGACGACGCCGGTGGCTTTAGTGATGACGAGCGAGGTGTTGACGATCACTCCTGAAACCACGGTGGATGAAGTGATGAGCTTGTTTCGCGACAAGCGCTGTCGCCATGTCCCCGTGATGAATGGTGGAGAACTGCAGGGTTTGATTTCCATCGGCGATGTCTCGGCTTGGATTGCGAACATGCATCGCGCCGAAGCGGAAACGCTGCGGCAATATATTTCGGGTGATTTGTCGGCGTGAGGGGCGTGGCGTGCGAGGGCGGCGATGAGTGATGAGTGCGAGCATGGTTGGTCGCCTCGTTTGAGGGCGCAGCCAGAAAACGGGGTCGAGGGGAATCCACACTTTCGCTGCGCTCAAGTGCGGCTACGAAGCCGATGGAGTGACGCGTCTGGCTTATTGAGGCAGGAGTGGTAGATGGCGCGCTGGCCGCGCCACGTTCATTCTGCTGGCCAGCAGAACGAGACAAGCTCGCAACCTACGCAATCACCCAAGTCCGGAGGCCTTTGGCAAACTTGCCGTGGAGCGTGAAGGAGTTCATAGCTTGCGCGAGAAAACCTGCTGGCTAGTTTGGCCGAATGAATAAAAACATTCTCTCGGGGTTGCTTGGTTTGATGGCTTTGGCGGTGGTCGCTCAAGCCAAAATTATTACCAAGGCGGTCGCGTATGAACATGCTGGTGTGAAACTGGAAGGTTGGCTCGCGTATGACGACGCGAAGGTGTCGGTCGAAAAAACCGGCGCAGGGGTGCTCGTGGTGCCCGAGTGGTGGGGGCTGAACGATTACGCCAAGGGGCGGGCGGAACAGTTGGCGAAACTCGGCTACATCGCCTTCGCGACGGATATGTATGGCGCGGGCGTGACGACTGACGATCCGAAGAAAGCGGGAGAGCTCGCCGGGCAATTTTATGGCAAGCCGCTCATGGCCGAGCGCGCGCAGGCCGGGTTGGATCAATTGCTCGCGACCAAGCTGGTGGATGCGAAACGCGTGGCGGCGATCGGTTATTGTTTCGGTGGCTCGACGGTGCAGGCGCTCGCTTTCAGCGGTGCGCCACTCGCCGGCATCGTAAGTTTTCACGGCGGACCCATTCCGGTGCCAGCCGACGCAGCGGCGAAAACCAAGGCGAAAATTCTCATCTGTCACGGCGCGATCGATCCCTTTATCAGCAAGGAGCAGATCGACACATTTGTGAAATCGTTGAACGACGGCAAATTTGATTACCAATTCATTGGTTACGCCGGGGCGGTGCATGCGTTCACGAATCCGCAGTCGGACGCGACGGCGAAGCGAACAGGTTTGCCCATCGCCTACAATGTGGCGGCAGATCAGCGTTCGTGGGAGCACATGAAATCGTTCCTCAACGAAATCTTTGCGGTCAGCAAATGAGCCGGTTGACGCTCTATACGCTGCGCCAGTGCAGCACCTGTCGGGCCGCAGTGAAGTGGCTGGGCTCGCGCAAAATTGATTGTGAGGAGAAAGCGATTCGCGAAACGCCGCCCACACTGGCCGAGCTGCGCGCGATGCTGGCGGCGTATCAAGGTGAGGTGCGCCGGCTGTTTAATTCATCGGGCATGGAATACCGGGCGCTCGGCCTGGCCAAGAAGCTGCCCGCTCTGACGACGGACGAGGCGCTCGGTTTGCTGGCGGGCAACGGCCGTCTGGTGAAGCGGCCGTTTGTGATCGGTCGCGGGGTGGCGCTGGTCGGGTTTGATGAGGAGGCTTGGGCCATAGCGCTCGTCAGGTAGGGGCTGTTGCGCTCAACGGCCATGCAGAAAATAATCTATAGCGATTGGCGGTTGAGGGCAACCGCCTCTACCCTGCAGGTCCGGTAAGTCTGACAAACAACAATCGTTGTTATTAAATCCATCCCGCTTTATTTATGAAATCACTGTTTAGTTTACTCTTCCTCGTGACCCTCTTGGTTTCCCCGGTTTTGCTCCAAGCCAAGATTACTCGCCTCGTGGAAAAATCCTTCAAGGTGCAGGCGGGAGGTTTGCTGAAAGTCCAGACATACGGGGGCGATATCACCGTCCTGACCGGCACCGGTAATGAAGTTAAAATAACCGCCAAGGAGTTGATTGACGCCTCATCCGAAGAGAAAGCCGACGATATGGTCAGGGATCTCGCGCTGATGATGGATCAGAAAGGGGATAAGGTATTCGCGATGGCAAAATATCATAAGCGGGGTGGCTGGATTTGGAGTTCCACGCCTGTCACGGTGAGTTTTACCGTCGTGGTTCCGGTCCGCTATAACGTCGAGCTCGAAACTTCTGGTGGCAACATCAGGGTCGCGAGCATCGAAGGCCAAGCGCGGCTACGGACGAGTGGGGGCGATCTTAAGCTTGAGCGAATTAATGGTGAAGTGGATGGCGGTACTTCCGGGGGGAATATCACGCTCCGCGAAGGGACGGCCAAAGTGCGGCTGAGTACTTCCGGGGGAAATATTCACGTTGAACGCGCCGGTGGTGAAGCGGATCTCTCCGCCTCGGGCGGAAACATCACGATCGAATCCGTGCGCAGTCGCGTGAAGGCCACGACTTCCGGGGGCGATATCAAAGCGACGCTTGAGGGGGAATTGACGGGGGATTGTACGCTCACCACTTCCGGTGGCTCGGTGGTCGTCACGGTGGATAACATCGCCGCCTTTGATCTGCGAGCTCGCACCAGTGGCGGAAACGTCGATGTCGAAGGCCTCACGATTGCGATTGATCATGGTGGCCTGCGCAAGAGCAGTCTGTCGGGCAAGGTCAACGGAGGTGGACCGGTGTTGAATCTTGGGTCGAGTGGCGGAGATATTCGGATTCGGGTAAAATGAATTTTCTGCTTAGCGCGAGGTGGGACGGGAGTTAATGAGGCCGGTGCGAAAGCGCTGGCTTCCGGCTATCGGCGGCGTTCAATGCTGGGATGGGTTTGATTGATACGCATACACATTTGGATTCCTTCGCCCGGCGCGGCGAGTTGCCGGCGGTGTTGCAGCGCGCGCGCGATGCGGGACTCGCGGGCATGATCGCTATCGGTACCGATGCGGATGACTGGATGCTCTACCACGACATCGCAGCGGCCAATCCAGGTTTCGTGGACTATTCAGTCGGAATTCATCCGTGCAATGTGGACGAACCATGGGCGGAGCGATTCGCGCAGCTGGAAGGATTTTGGCAGAGAGAAAAACGGCCAGTGGCGCTCGGCGAGATCGGGCTTGATCGGTTTCATTTGCCGAAGGATGACGCGGTGGCGGCCGAGAAAATTATCGGTTGGCAACGTGCGGCGTTTACCGAGGGTTTGATTTTGGCAAAGCGACTGAGTTGTCCGGTGGTGGTGCATTCGCGGGGCGCGTTCGCGGAATGCGTGGCGATGATCGATGCTTCGGGGGTCGATTGGGCGCGGGTGGTTTTTCATTGTTTCACGGAGACGGTGGCAGAAATGGCCGAGTTGACGAAGCGCGGCGGATTCGGGTCGTTCACCGGTGTGGTCACCTACAAGAATGCGGAAGCAGTGCGCGCGACGGCGCTGGCGCAGGGGTTGGACCGGCTGATGATCGAGACAGATGCGCCGTACCTGACGCCGATGCCGCACCGGGGAAAACCAAACGAGCCCGCTTTTATGCGGCATACGGCGGAATATTGCGCAGGGTTGTTTGGCGTGAGCTACGAACGGCTGGCGGAAGTCACGACGGCGAACGCGCGGAAGTTTTTCGGAATTTAGCCCACGGAACCCACGGAACCCACGGAACCCACGGAATACACGGAAAAATTAGAAAACAAAAAAGCCGGTCAGGGACCGGCTTCAGTTTCTGTGTATTCCGTGTGTTCCGTGGGCAACCAATTTTACGCTTCGTCGAATTTCTTGGCGAAGAGGGCTTCGAGTTCGTCGAGCATGTGGGGGGCGTCGGCACCGGTGGCGATGAACTTCACTTTCGAACCCTTCGCGGCGGCGAGCATCATGAGGCCCATGATGCTTTTGCCGTTCACTTGCTCGTCTTCCTTTTCGACAAAGATCTCGGCCTTATATTTGTTGGTGATGCGCACGATCATGGCGGCCGGGCGGGCGTGGATGCCCATCTTGTTTTGGACAAGAAGCTCCCTGGTGAGGGTGGCGGCGGCGGCGGTGGTATCACTCTTTTCCATTGCGGTAGGTCGGTGGGTTCAGATTAAAGGATTCGGAAAAAACCGGACCCGCTCCAGCTCTGCAACTATAAAGACCCTAGTATGCCCGCCTTCGCCATCATTGTGCCCTGTCGCCTCGAATCCACTCGGTTTCCTCGAAAACTGCTGCATCCGATTAAAGGTAAGCCACTTGTATTGTGGGTCGCCGAGAGAATCACCGAGCAGGCTCCCGACCTGCCTTTGTGGTTCGCGGTGGATCATTCTCTGTTGGCCGAATGCATTGAAGGCGCGGGCTTTAGAGCGATCATGACCGACGCCAATCACCCCAGTGGAACGGACCGTATTGCCCAGGCTAATCGCCGGGTGCGGGCGAGCTACGTAATAAATGTGCAAGCGGACGAGCCCTTGGTCACGGATCGCCAGATTCAGGCCTTGGCGCGGATGATCCAGGGCGAGTGCCCGATGGCGACGCTCTGCACGGCGTTTATACGCGCGGAGGATTTTCTGAATCCCAACCAAGTGAAAGTGGTGATGAGTAAGACTGGGCGCGCGCTTTATTTTTCCCGTTCGCCGGTTCCCTATCATCGCGACACGGCTGGCCAGGTGGACGATGCGTGGGTGGCCACCAATCCCTGTTTCAAGCATCTCGGACTCTACGCCTATCGCGCCGATTTTCTTGAAAAATTCGTGACGCTCCCGCCCGGCAAACTGGAACAGATTGAAAAACTGGAACAGCTCCGCGTGTTGGGTGCGGGCCAGCCGATCGCGATCGAAGTGACGGAAGATCCGAGCCTCGGTGTCGATACGGCGGAAGATGCGGCGAAGTTCGAGGCGCTCTTGGGGTGAACGCTGCGCCGAACACTCGAAAACTTCCGGTTGCCCTATTCTTCTCTCTAATTACCTCCCGGAAAACCGGCCCACTCGCATCGCGCATCGCGCCAATCGGAATCGCGCTTTTGCTGGCCGCCCGTACCGGGTCATCGCGGCATCCCAAGGCGACGGAGAAGATCACGCCGGTTCGCATTCCGCTCCGACACCTCGCCCCGTGGTGGGTACGTATCGCAATTACGCTGGATTTGGCGCGGCTTTCGATGGTGTGATCCCTGCGGCCATGAGAATATTTCCGGACGGTTCTGCGAATTGGCCGACGGTCAGGTGGGTGAGTTATGCTGATTTCACTCCAGACGGGATGAAGGCGGTAGGTCCGTATCCTGAAGGGACCCGGTACGTCCGGCAACTTGTCGTGCGCGACGGGATACTTTTTGCGCAGGATGGCGTGGCGGAGCCCTTGTTCGTGGCGTACGAGGTTGATGCGTTGACACTCGAGAAGCGGAACAGAGGCTATACCCGAATGGCGCTAAGATAAGGCGGTTGGTCGTCATTCTACCACGCGTGATCATGCCAACTATTTTGCATGAGGAATGTAGTGTCCGGCCCTTGTGGCCGTGCCGGAGTGCGCACCTGAAACGGCTCGCCCACCAGGGGCGGCCCTCCGAAATTCCGCAGCAAATCATCGCAGACGAAACGTCAGGCAGGCGTCGAGCATGCCGCTTATCTTAGCGCCATTCGGCTATACCCCAACTCTTCCTGCTCCCAGCCTGCCGCCGACGGACCGGAAACGAGCGGGTCCAGTGATGATTTCCGTTCCTTTCGAAAACCATCAGGAATTCGAGTCCAAAGGCGCATCTTTTCATGAGTATGAATTTAATCTCTTCGAGCGTTGGCGGGATGGACCGCCGGCCAACGCCGTGCCCATTCCCGTACCACAGCCGGAGTTCTTGGTGGCGGGCAATCATCTTGGACGGGTGTCCCTTGAGGCAAGTGATGCAGACGAAGACGACATAACTTTCAGCCTTGTCGACCGCCCCATTCATGGAACGTTGACTCTGGAAAGGGAGAACCCGCTTCAGACAATTTATTTATATCATCCGGTGCTAGGTTATCGGGGCGCGGATCGTCTTAGCTTCAAAGTGAGCGACGGGCGCGGAACGTCCGCGCCTTGCGAACTCAAGATCCACGTGTTGGAGCCAGCGCGATAAATTCCGCTGGAAGCGAGAATGCCGCTCCTTGGGACCTGATAAATCAACCGTTGCGGGAGCGCAACCCGTGCACGAATGTCCTCGCACGACGATCAACTCGGTGCTCTTGGTCGACGATCTGCGCTATAGCCGTCTGTTGCCCACGCCCGTGACCCACAAGACTTCGCAGGAGCCGCCACGGGTGTCCTCGCGGGATAGCGAGGAGCGCCAGCGGTAACCATCGGGATCGGCAACCTCGACCAAGTAGCCTTCCAGCGTGACGACGTCGTGACGTTTGACCTCGAGCAACTGGAGACGCACAGCATCGTCGGCGGGGAGGCAATGGGTATTGGCCGAGTGAGTGGCAATCAGACTGGGGTCGAGCGGAGGTTCCCCCTGAAAACGGTATTCATACCAGCGGCCGGATTGGCTGATATCGAGTTTGTTGACGACGGCGGCGACCGACATCGGGCCCCACCCCAGGGCAAGATCGAGCGGGGAAAGTTCGGCGGCGCGGTCGTTGCGATAACGTTCCCGGCTCAGGACAACGGCGGTCACGCTATAGCGTGCGAGCGGAGTGACGGTGTGGCCCTTAAACGGGAAAGGCTTGGGTAGATCGGTGTTGAATTGGCGTGGATCATGGGCGGCGGGCATGCCGCGCCATTTGGCGGCGGGCTGATGAAAGAAAAACCATGCGCCTGCCCCCAACAGAATCAAGACGAGCAGCTTTTTCACGGAGGGGTTGTTGGCTGGGGTTTAGGGGAAAGCAAGCACGAGAAAAGCCCCGCCGACTTACGAGAGTCCATCCCTCAGTCGACCGCGATGAAACGTTTGGCTCAGATCTTCCCAGCTTGGCGCTTCTCGATCTTCCGATTGAAGTTGGTGGAGTGCTGCCCGGCGTCGCCCGTGATCATGAGGGTTGCAGCCTCCGTTTTTTATCCGCAATAGCAGACCCTAATTGACGATACGTCCGATATGGCTGACATAACGCACCGGCGAACGCTGACGACCATTCCTCTGCCTGCGACCCAGGCGCTCCGGAAATTGGGCGGGATCTGGCGTTGGCGCGGCGGAAGCGGGTAATTTCCACCGCCGACATGGCGGCTCGGCTGTTTGTCAGCCGCGACACGCTCTGGCGGTTGGAGCGTGGCGATGCGACGGTGGCGATCGGTACTTTGGCGGCGGTGGCTTTTGTGCTGCAACTGCATGATCGCTTGGCCGCGCTGGCTGCACCGGCGAGCGACGGGCTCGCGCTGGCTTTGGACGAGGACCGCTTGCCGAAACGGATTCACCGCCGCCGCGTATAAACCTGGAAGTCCACATGACTGGCTGGGAAAAACCGCTTTGGTTGGACGGCTGTTCACGACGGAGAAGGGGGCGCGGTCACGTTTGAATACGCTCGCGAATGGCTCGCGCAGCCGGGTTCGTTCGCCATCGATCCGACGGGTTTGCCGCTGCAACGAGATCCTCAGCATCGCGGCGCGCTCTTTGGTTTATTCCAAGATTGTGGGCCTGACCGTTGGGGTCGCGTGCTGATCGAGCGGGCGGTGCGGAAAAAAGTTCTGAGTGCGAAACCGTATCGCGACATCGATTACGTACTCGCGCTCGACGACTTCTCCCGCATCGGCGCGCTGCGCTTTCGCGTGGGCGGGGAACCGGCGTTTCTCGCGGCGCACTGGGGCCGGTTGCCTCCCTTGGTGCAGCTCAAGGAGCTTATCCACGCGACGGATGCAATACATCACGAAAAAGAAACGGTGGAAGACCGGCGATTTCTCCTGGGCGAAGGTTTGCCACTCGGCGGAGCCCGGCCGAAATCGGCGGTGCAGCTGGACGGGGCGTGCTGGGTATCGCGAAATTTCCGAAGCCCGACGATGTGCGCGACATCGCCGCCGGTGAAATTCTCGCGCTCGGCTTGGCCATGGCTGCCGGCATCAACACAGCAGAGCACCGGCTCGTGTCGGTGGGGAAGCGTAGTGTGGCGGTAATCACGCGCTTTGATCGCAAAGGGGCGAAACGGATTCCGTTTATCTCGGCGGCGACGTTGCTCGGGGTGTCGGCGGGTGAACCCGGCTCGTACACGCACATGGCCGACGGCATTCGGCAATTCGGTCACGAGGTCGCCGGCGATCTGCGGGAGTTGTGGCGGCGGCTGGTGTTTTCCCTGCTGGTGAGCGATTACGACGACCATCTAAGCAACCACGGATTTATCCTGGTGGAGCCGGTGCGTTGGGCGCTGGCGCCGGCTTACGATGTGAATCCGGCGCCGGAGATTGATCGTGCCCAGACGAACAAAACTCCGATCACCGAGGAGTCGGGCGAGTTGTCCATTGAAACTGCCATGGCTGTGGCGGCGCGGTTTGGGCTCAAGCCAAGCGAGGCAAAAGCAATCTTGCGCGAGGTATTTAAGTCGGTCGTGCCGTGGCGTGTGGTCGGACGAAAGTTGCGGCTGAAGGCGAGCGTGCTCGATGCGTACGAGAGTGCGTTCGAGCATCCGCTCTTGGCGGAGGCCAAGGCGCGGGTGGGGTGAGGGCGACCCGAAACGAGAATATGCAGGAGGTGGGCGTCGGTTTCCATACCGACGCTCTGTCGCCGATGTGGAAAACGGCGAGCACCTTTCAGTTTGAGACGACATCGAAGACCGTGTTTTCGGACTGCGCCCTCAAACGCGGCTACTGGGAAATTGGCTGCTCGGAAGTTGCCTGATTGCAGGTGAGTTTGCCGACACTGGTCACCTGCCACTTGTTACTTGGCACTTCCCGCGCTCAGCGCGGCTCAGATCTTTCCGGCTTTGCGTTTCTCGATCATCCGGTAGAAATCGGTGAAGAGCGGGTCGGCGTCGTTCGGGCCGGGGGCGGCTTCGGGGTGATACTGCACAGAGAACACGGGAAGCGTTTTGTGGCGGAGGCCTTCGACCGTCTGGTCGTTGAGGTTGATCTCGGTGACCATCGCGCCGTGGGCCTCGATTGACTTCGGATCGGTGGCGAAACCGTGATTCTGCGCCGTGATGGAAACTTTGCCGGTCTCGAGATTCTTCACGGGCTGGTTGCCGCCGCGGTGGCCGAACTTCAATTTGTACGTCGTGCCTCCGATCGCGTGCGTGATCATCTGGTGGCCGAGGCAGATGCCGAAAATCGGGTAGTCGGGGAGGAGGGCCGTGACCATTTTGTGAATGTAGGGCAACGCGGCGGGATCGCCCGGGCCGTTCGAGAGGAACACGCCGTCGACGCCGGCTTCGCGCACTTGCTCAGACGTGGCGGTGGCGGGAAATACCTGCACATCGAATCCGTGGCGAACGAGCTTGCGAAAAATCGTGTACTTCGCGCCGAAATCGAAGGCGGCGATCTTGAATTTTTTCGAGGGCGTGATCGTCGCGCCTTGGGTGGTGCCGACGGGGAGATACTGGGTGTTGTGGCGCGAGGCGTCGTAGGCTTGCCAGATGTACGGGGCTTTGCAGGTCGTATCCTTCACATAATCGCTGCCGGCCATGTCCCGCCAGCCGCGGGCGCGCTTGACGGCTTCTTCATCGCTGAGAGGCAAAGTGCTGAGGCAGGATTTCATCGCGCCATCGACGCGGAGTTTCTTGGTGATGGTGCGGGTATCGACGTCGCTGATGCCGGGAATGCCGTATTTTTTTAGGTAGGCGTCGAGCGACATGGTGCTGCGCCAATTGCTGACGACGGGGGAAACTTCGCGGACGACGAGGCCGGAGCAACGTGGGGCGAAGCTTTCCTCGTCTTCGACGTTGATGCCGTAATTGCCGATTTGCACGGCGGTCATGGTCACGATTTGGCCGAAATAGGAGGGATCGGTGATGATTTCCTGGTAGCCGGTCATGGAGGTGTTGAAAACACATTCACCGGCGATGGTGGCATCGGCCCCAAAGGCGATGCCACGGAATATGCTACCATCTTCGAGGGCGAGAACTGCGGGTTTGGACTGGGACATTCTCCGCCGACGAAAAGGAGTCCGACCCCGCCTGCCAAGGGGAAACATGCGGGCGATTATTCTTTGTTGCTTTTGGGCCATGTTTGCCTGTGGGCGGGGTGCCCTCCTCGTCCTCCATAGTCTTGGCGTCGGAGTAACCCCGCTGGCTTCAACCTTCGTCGCGCATGTCTCGTGGGGTGAGGGGACCCGCCCACAAATTTCCCTGTGATAGCCACGTTGGCGCGAATGCGACAACTGATCTAGGACTGCGGGTGATTGTCATAACCGCGTTTTCGGGCTGCGCCCTCAAACACGGCTACTGGATGACGGAACCGTGGTAGGTAGTGCGCTGGTCGCGCTACGTTGCGAGGCAAGCTCGCAACCTACGAGATACGTTGCGAGGCAAGCTCGCAACCTACGAGTTACGTTGCGAGGCAAGCTCGCAACCTACGAGATAGGACGGGCACCTCGCTCGCAATTTTCCTGAAAAACACCCACTAATGGGATGCTGCGGAGCTGGCGCGGATCAAACGGATGAGATCGGGGGCATTGAGGGGCTTGGTCAGGTAGTCGTTCATGCCGGCCTTAAGGCAGATCTCACGATCGCCGACCATGGCGGAGGCGGTCAGGGCGATGATGCGGATGTTGCGGTTGTGATCGCCCGCCTCGCCGTTGCGGATGCGGACGGTGGCGTCATAGCCATCCATTTCCGGCATCTGGCAGTCCATCAGAATCAGATCGAAGGCGTCGCGGCGGAGCGCTTCGATGCAGGCCAAACCATGACCGACTATTTGGGGTTGATAGCCGATCCGGCGCAGTAAGCCGGTGATCAGTTTCTGATTCACCAAATTATCCTCAGCGACAATAATCCGGAGCGGGTGTTGCTGGCCGAGGGTGGGATCAAATTTGGTGATAGGTGGGTGGGTCGGCTCGGGCTTGTTGGTTTCGGCGTGGCGGGTGTCACCCAAGGTTTTATTCAAGGCATCGAGCAGGGCGGATTGGCGAACCGGTTTGGTCAGCACGACAGTGAAATGATCCTTCGGGTGGTAGACGCGGAGCTCTTCATGGTTGATCGAGGAGAGCAGAATCATGGGGAGATTCGCGCGGCCGGGCAATTGGTGAAGTTGGGCGGCGAGCTCCACGCCATGCATGCCGGGCATGATCATGTCGAGAATCGCGAGATCGTATTCGCCGTGCTCGCGGATGTGTTCGATGGCTTTGAGCGGCTCCTTAAAGGATTCGCAGATAATCCCCCAGCGTTTCAACTGGCTGGTGAGAATGTTCCGGTTGCACTCATTGTCATCGACGATGACGGCGCGGCGGCCTTCCAAGGCTACCGTGGGGCGGAGCGGTTGCGCGCCGGCCGCTTGATCGGCTGGGGCCGTGGTGAAGGCCGCTTGGATGGTGAAACGGAAGCTGGAGCCTTGGGGTGAAGTGGAGGCCAACTCAATGTCGCCGCCGAGCAACTGCGTGAGGTTGCGGCTGATGGCGAGACCAAGACCACTGCCGCCGAATCGCCGGGTGGTGGAGGAGTCGGCTTGGCTGAAGGGGCGGAATAATCGGTTGATCCGATCCGGCGCGATGCCTTCGCCGGTGTCACGGATCGTGAAGCTGAGTTGCGGGGCTTGACTGGTCGTGGAGAGGACCAACCCGATGCGTATTTCTACTTCGCCTTTAGTGGTGAATTTGATGGCGTTCCCGATCAAGTTGACGAGCACCTGACGGAGCCGGGTGCTATCCGTGAGCACCCACTCGGGGACATCGATATCGATCCAATGGAGCAGCTCGATTTTCTTCTCGTGGGCTTTGCTCCAGAGCAGGTCGAGCACTTCTTCAAGGCAACGGCGGACCGAAACGGGATGCCGATCGAATTCCATGCGGCCGGATTCGATCTTGGAGAAATCCAGGATGTCGTTGATGAGGGTGAGCAGGGATTCGCCACTGGAGCGGATGGTCAGTAACCAATCGCGCTGTTCCCGGCCGAGGGCGGTATCGAGCAGGAGGTTGGTGAAGCCGAGCACGCCATTCATGGGCGTGCGGATTTCATGACTCATCACGGTGAGAAATTCGCTTTTGGAGCGGTCCGCCGCTTCGGCGTTTTCTTTGGCTTGGCGGAGCTCTGATTCTGCTAACTTTTGCTGGGTGATATCGCTTTGGATGCCAACCATACGGATCGCCCGGCCATGGGGGCCGAAGAGGGCTTTGCCCCGGACCAAGGTCCAGATCCAATTTCCGTTTTGATGAAGCATGCGATACTCACAGTGAAAAGCATCCGACTGCTGATGCAGGTGGGCGAGGAGTGCGGTATTGATCAACGCCTGATCATCAGGGTGTATCCGGGCCAGCCACTCTTCGCGCCGGTCGGGCAAGGCCTCGGGAGCAAAGCCCAGAATGCTTTTCCAGCGTGGGGAAAACCAGATTTCATTGCGCTCGATATTCCAATCCCACGCCCCTTCGTTGCTGCCGGAAACCGCCAGATGCCAGCGTTGCTCGCTCTGCTGCAAGGCTAACTCGGCGGCTTTGCGGTCGGTGGCATCCCGATCAATGCCGATCACTAATTCGCGACCATCGACCATGATCAGACTCGTGAAATATTCGATGGGGAACGTCGTGCCGTTTTTGTGCCGGTGTTTGCCTGCGCCTTCGAATCGGCCTGCCTGGCGCAGGTCTCGGAACCAGTTCGAGGTGTTTTGGGTCCACGGATCAGCTTCAATCAGGTCGCAGCATTGCCCGATTAATTCTGCTTTTGTATAGCCGTGCATGGTGCAGGCCAGAGGATTGCAATCCACGATTTTGACCGGCACTTGCGGGTCGTGCGGATCGAAAATCATGATACTGATGGGGGCTTTGTCCCACAGCGCTTGAAGCAACGGCAACGTGGTGTTCAGCACAAAATGATTTCCCTCCGCGCTTTGCTGGAGCTGGTCAATGGTCCGGGCGGCGATTTTTAGCCCGGCGAACGCGATCAAGGCGATGCTGGCAATGCCACCGGCGGCGAGGTAAAGAACCGTCGCGTGCAGGACCGACGGCCTGGTCAGCGCGCACCAAACCAGACCCAAAACGAGGAGCAGCCCCACGCCGGCGATTGATCCGGCGATCAGCCGAATGTTCTTTCCGGCCAACCTGGGCATCAGGTGGGTTGTGCTCGTTTGGACTTTCTGGGGCATTGGCGTTGAATTGTTTGCAGGCAGGACGGGCAAAATGGTCCTGCATCGGTCCTCTGATGGATTGACCCTGCATGCATCGGCACAATTCCGCTTAATTTGAGCCTATTTGCATAACATTAAATCTATGATTTTCAGTTATCCAGCTGGTTTTCTGTGCGCTCTTCGTGGTTGAGGCATGGCTGCGTCCGAACTAATCCGCTTCAGGATTCCCTCATTTGACAGCCTCGGCAAAGCGGCTACCTCTGCTGAAGCACATGGCATACACAGAAGATCGCACGCAGTGGTTCGAAGGGCAGGGACTTTGGTCCCACATTCCAGCGGCCCAATGGCAGGATTGGACCTGGCAGCTCAAAAACCGGATTACGTCCATCGAACAGATCGAGCGGCACCTCACACTGACGCCTGAAGAGAAAGCCGGCTGCCTCTTCGCCAACCAGAAGCTCGCCCTCGCGATCACGCCGTACTTTTTCAACCTGATCGACCGCCAAGATCCCAACTGCCCGATCCGCAAGCAGGTCATCCCGCGCAGCGACGAGATGGTCGTCTCTTCCGGCGAAATGCTCGACTCGCTCGGCGAAGACGAACACTCGCCCGTCCCCGGCCTCGTGCATCGTTATCCCGATCGCGTGCTCTTTCTCGTGACCGATCGCTGCGCCGCGTATTGCCGCTACTGCACGCGCAGCCGGCTCGTCAGCAACGCGCAGGACTACAATTTCCATCCCGAATACGAGCAGGCGCTCCGGTACATCGAGGCGCACCCCGAGATCCGCGACGTCCTCCTGTCTGGCGGCGATCCGCTGCTGCTCTCCGATAAGAAACTCGAGCATCTCCTCGGCCGCTTGCGCGCGATCAAGCACGTGGAATTCATCCGCATCGGTTCGCGCATTCCGGTTTTTCTGCCGCAACGCATCACGCCCGAGCTCTGCGAAGTTTTCAAAAAACATGGACCGATCTGGATGAGCATCCACGTCAATCACCCGCGTGAAGCCACGCAGGAATTGAAGGATGCCTGCGAACGTCTCGCCTACGCCGGCGTACCGTTGGGCAACCAAAGCGTCTTGCTGCGCGGCGTAAACGACGATGCCGAGGTCATGCAGGCGCTCGTGCATCGCCTGCTGCGGATGCGCGTACGGCCCTATTATCTTTATCAGATGGATCTCATCACGGGCGGCTCGCACTTCAAAGTCGATGTGCGCAAAGGGATCGAGATCATCCAGGCGTTGCGCGGCCACACCACCGGTTACGCCGTCCCGCAATACGTGATCGATGCGCCCGGCGGCGGCGGCAAGGTGCCGATCAACCCTGACTACGTCGAAGAAATCACCGAGGATGAAGTGGTCTTCCGGAATTTCGAGGGCAAACGTTTCCGTTATCCCTTGAAAGCTGTGCCGGTCAAAGAAAACGCCGGCATTGTCATGCCGGCGGAGATTCATCTGTAGGCAAGATGGTCGTCGATTTCCCTATCGGCGACTGATCGGAAGTAGCCGCGCTGGAGCGAAGCGACAGCGCGGAAGACGTTCCGACCGCGTTTTCGGCTTCGCCTCAAACGCGGCTACAAAAACCAAGAAACGTGGCTACAAAATACAGCGTCGGTGTGGAAACCGACGCCCACCTTGCTTCACTTCAGCCCAAACGTCGCGCTGATCGTGGCCGTGATGGTTTTTTCCAGCGAAGTCGTATCGCTGTTGCCCTCCCAACTCGTCGACGTCGAGTAAAGTGGATTGATCTGCACCACGCCCATGCGCGCGTTGTGCAGCTCCTTGATTTCCCGAGCGCCTTGCGTCGCGATTTGCTCGGCGCGGGCGCGGGCATCCTTTGTCGCCTCGGCCATCATCTCCACTTTTGCCTCACCCGCCTTGGTGTAGATGAACTCGTAGCCCTCGGAGACAAACGAGACATCCTGCTGCAACAATTCTCCCGTGTCGCTTGCGAGCTTCGGCAACTCTTCGACGTTGCTCGAGCGCACTTCGATCGACTGCGTGAGTCGGTAGCCGACGCGCACGACGACGGTCGTTTCGCTGTCGTCCGCATTTTTTTGGTGTACCGTCATCTCGCGGATCTGCACGGGACGCGCGGAATACTCCGTGAGGTGGCGCGTCTTGAGAAACGCCGAAATCTTCGCGAAATCCGCCTGCAATTTCGTCTGCGCTTCGAGCAACGTCGGCGCGTCGACGAAATAATTCGCGCGCCACACGACGAGATCGGAGCGCACATTTTTGCGCGCCGAGCCGGTGACGTTGATGACTTGGGACTCCGAGATGCGAGTCCATGTGTGGGAAAGAACGAGTGAGGCGAAACAGAGGCCGGCGGACAGGAAGAGTCCGGCCACGAGCCCGAAAAGATGAGGGCGGGTTGGGTTCATTATTTATAGTTATGACAAAGCCGGGCGCGTTACCGCGCCCTAAAACCGGAACCGAACCGTTGTGCAAACAATTGCAGGCCAGAATTAAGCGCCAGCTAATTTCCCGACAATTTATTCACAAAAAATCTTTGGAAAAGATTCAACGTTTTGGCCGTTGGCGCGTCTATCATCACGTTAACAGTTTGTAGTTTTACGGTTTGCTTGGTGTTTAGGTCATGCAGAGGCTGCCCGAAAGGGTGGCCTCTTCATGTTTTAGGGGTCGGATGATTGAGTAGCTCACAGGCCCATGCCACGCCGAAGCCCGGCGAAGGCGGGTCCGTGTCTGTGTGATTGGGTTGGGAAAGTGGCACGGGTCTCCGACCCGTGGGATTGCTCTCAGTAGGTTGCGAGCTTGTCTCGTTCTGCTGGCCAGCAGAACGACCGTGGCGCGACAAGCACGCCACCTACGACGGAATCCGAACTTCGCAGGCAGAGACCAGCCTTCGCCAAGGCTACGGCTCGGCAAGCGCCTGCCGCTACAGTTTATGTCTACTAACACAATGAAGAGTTGACGGCGGACTTCGGGTGGCTTTGGTGGGCCTTGCCTGTAGGGGTGTCCTCCGCGGAGGACTGAGATTGCGGCGCGACTCGGCCGCTCGACCCTTCGAACCTGAACGGATCATGCCGACGAAGGAAACAGCAGGCGCCGCAGTTGCGCCATCGGGCGCACGGCGCCCCTTCTGTCGGGAGTCTGTTTGGAGTCCAGGTCACATCACCATGACATTGACACCACGCCCACGACACTTCGCCTCGAGCCTGCGCTCCGGGCTTCTCTTCGCCGCACTCGCGTTCGGCTCCAGCCCCGCCTTGCGCGCCGCCGATTCAGCGGCCCCCGTCGCGCCGCTTCCCGCAGCCGATGAAGTCACGCAGCTCGAACGCTTCATCGTTAAAGGCGTGTCGATCGAGCAATCCGTCAATCCGCTCACGCGCGACATCTCTGCGGTCATGGGTGATGATCGTTCCGTTCTCGATACGCCACGTGGCGTCAGCTCCATCACCGAGGCGTTGCTGAATGAGCGCGGCATTCACGGTGTGAAGGAGTTCGTCGTTTACAGCCCCGGCGCTTACGCTCCGTCCAGCTACGGCCTCGCCACCACGCCCAATATTCGCGGCGACGTCGCCGAGACTTATCTCAACGGCCAGCGTCGCAGCTACAACAACTACGGTTTTCTCCCGAGTTGGAATGGCGTCGAGGCCATCGACATCGTGCGTGGTCCCGGCTCGGCGGTTTTCGGTGCGGGTTTCTTCAGTGGCGGCTACGTCAACTACGCGACCAAGCTGCCGAAATTCTCCGGCCTACAAACCACCGTCACCACGCGGCTCGGCACCTGGGCGCCCAGCAGCGTTTCCTATCTCAACGCCTCCGTGCAAATTGATACCACCGCCCCGGTCTCCGACAAATTTGCCTGGCGCGTCAGCTACGAAGGCAAGGGCGGCGACACCTTTTATAAGAAAAACGGCGTGAGCGATGATCGGCAGGATCTCTTCGTCGCACTCACTTGGAAACCAGATGATCGCCGCACTTTCCAATTCAACGCCCAGTGGGAATGGCAAAACTGGCCCGAGATTCTCGGCGTCAATCGTCCCACGCAGGAGCTGATCGACCACGCCACGTATTACACCGGCATTTCCGCCGACCTTCCGTATTACCCCGGCCCGATCAACGTCACCGGCAAAGTCACGCTGCCGTGGGAAGCCTCACTCTTCTCCACCGGCGATTACTCCAACGCCAACGCCGCTCACGCGCAGCTCATCGCTACCTTCGAATTCTCGCCCGCCTTCACGCTCATCAACCGCACGCTCACCGAGCACATCGATCGCCATCGCTACAACCAATCCGAGTACGTCGAGTACGTGAAACAAACCACAGTTGAGAACCGCACCGAAGCGCACCTGAAATTTAACCTGTTCGGTTTCGCGCACAAAAGCATCGGCGGAGCGACCGTGCGCTACGAAGGCCGCGAGTCGTACACGAATTACTTCAACGAGTACCTCTACAACTTCGACATCACCGATCCGTCCCGGACCTTCGATCACGCCACGCAATATCCTAATTCCTACTATCCCGGCCTCCCCGGACCTGGCGGGCACTTGGTTTTCCCTAATTCCTCCGGCTCGCCCGAGACCGTGAAATCTACGCTCTGGAATCCTGCGCTTTTCTGGCAGCACGACACCGCGCTCACCGGTAAACTCAGCCTCCTCCTCGGCGTGCGCGAAGATTGGTTTCACGCCACGGCGCGCGATCCGTACGAAGCCGCCACCGGCATTCCGTTTCGTGATAAGGCGACCATTGCGTCTTTCTCGAACAACGTGAACCTCCTCTACAAACCCACGGCGACGACTTCCCTCTACGCCACCTACCAGCGCATCCGCGCGGCCAACGGCAACGTCACCGGCGGCGGCATTATCCTGAATCCGCCCGTCGATCCGAAAAAATCTGCCGAGATCAACCGCGACGATTTCCGCAACCTCAGTGAACTCGCCGAAGTCGGCGCGAAGTTCAGCCTGCTCGGCAACAAACTTTTCGCCGGCGCCACACTCTTCGAGCAGAAGCGCACCCGCGTTTCCCTCGGCGGAAAAAAGAACAACATCGTCGTGAACGGTCTCGAACTCGAAGCCGTGTACCAGCCGCACTCGCGCTTGAATGCGACTTTCAACGCCACATTCCAGAACGGCCACTACGTCGACTCGGTGCCGTTCCAGATGGGCGGCCGTTCCATCTACGATGCCTATCTCCTCGGCCAAGGCCCGGGTGGGAAAGGCACGTCCACCGGCAGCTTCGATCCGTTCGGCAACCAAGTAGGCAAGGGCAACTGGCCGCTGCTCGGTTTCTCCAAGATGCTTTTCAACGGCAGCGTGCGCTATCGTTTCGCAAACGGTTTCGGGGTCGGGGCCAACGCGCAATACTCCAGCCGCCAGACCGGCAACCTCGACGATCAGTGGCACATCCCCGGGCAATACCTGCTCAACACCTCGCTCTTCTACGAGACGAAGAAGTGGAGCGTGAATATTGATTTCCTCAACGTCACCAACCAGCGCAACTGGACCCACAACGGCGACGCCTTTTCCGGCAGCATCTTGGTTTTCCAAGAGCAACCCTTCCGCCTCGAAGGCTACTTCAAGGTCCGTTTCTGAGTTTAAGGTCGCCCTGATCAAGGTGGAACGCGACCTCCGGGCACGTTCTTCTCTGCCGATTCCCACCCGCCGAATTTCCTTCGACGGGTTTTCCCAGGAGGAACCTGCAGGCAGCGATCCGAATCACGCGCGCCCAGATGGAGCGACTTGACCCAAGGCGGGCGACCCCAAGGCGCAGGAGCAAGCACGCTCGCTCGCCCAAAGCGTGTTGCAGTCAACCCGTATCACCGACGGTTTGATCCCACCAGCTCAGGCTCATTGGATTTATCAGGTAGGGGCCGTTGCTCTCAACGGCCTTGCGGATATAATCCGTCGCGATTGGCGGTTGAGGGCAACCGCCGCTACCGTTCAGGACCGATAAAGTCTGAAAACTACAAGCGCTAGCAGGCTCCTTTCCTTAGCCGATCGGCTGCCCTTGAATGGCGGTTCATCGCTTGCCAAAAAAACCGAACGGGTTTTGCTGATGACATGGAAACGAGTGCGAAGATTCCCTTCACCTTGCCGCTGGGTGCGACGATTCCGGCGTTTCGATTGCAGGCCACTGACGGAAAACTTTACCGGATCAGTGATTTCAAGGATGCCAAGGTGCTCGTGGTTTTCTTCACCTGCAACCATTGCCCTTATGTGACCGGGTCGGATGAGGGCACGCGGAAGACGGCTGAGCGCTTCGAGTTTCAAGGCGTCCGCTTCGTGGCGATCAACTCTAATAGCGTGAACACCTGCGCGGATGATTCTTTTTTGCACATGGTCACGCGCATGCAGCAGCAGAAATTTCCGTGGACATATCTGCATGACGAGAAGCAGGACGTGGCCCGCGCCTACGGGGCGCTGCGCACGCCGCATTTCTACGTGTTCGATGCTCAGCGCAAACTGGTCTACACGGGACGCGGCGTCGATAGCCCGCATCATGCCGCGAAGATCAAGGTCAACGATCTGGCAAACGCCATTGAGGATACGCTCGCCGGTCGTGCGGTGCGCGTGCCGAAAACGAATCCGATCGGTTGCAACGTGAAGTGGGAGGGCAGGGACGCCCACTGGATGCCGGCGGATGCGTGCGATTTGGGATGAGGCGCGGCGACAATGCGGGCAACATTCAACTTCCAACACTGAACACTGAACGCTCAACGTTCCAGGAGCGGAACTGGCCGCAGATTGTGGAGGAGACAACTTGAGCATTGAGACTTCAGCGTTAAACGTGGGGTGTTCCGCGCCACAAAGCTAGTCGTGTAATCGTACTTTACAAATAGTATGACTAAATGCTAAGTACGCTTTTATGATAAATCGTCCCTACTGGCAGGACCGCTTGGAGCAGTTGTGGCGCGAGGCCCCGATTATCTGGCTCGCGGGCGTGCGTCGTTCGGGCAAAACCACCTTGGCGCAAAGTCTGGGCGCGGAGCGCAGCCTGTACGTGAATTGCGATCTGCCGGCGACCGAGGACCGGTTGAGCGATCCGGTATTGTTTTTCCGCGGTTGCGACCGGCCGGTGGTGGTGTTCGACGAGATTCATCAACTGCGCGATCCGAGCCGGGTGTTGAAGATCGCCGCCGATGAATTTCCGAAACTGCGCGTGCTGGCGACGGGTTCGTCCACGCTCGCGGCCAGCAAAAAATTTCGCGACACACTGACCGGACGGAAACGGTTGCTGCATCTCGTCCCCGCGCTGACGGGCGAACTCACCGCATTCGGCACGACCCTGGCGAAGCGGCTGTATCACGGCGGTCTGCCACCCGCGCTGTTGGCGGCGAAGAAAGAGCCTTCGTTTTATCGCGAGTGGCTCGATTCGTTTTTCGCGCATGATATCCAGCGGTTGTTTGCCTTTCGCGATATCAACCGCTTCAACGCGCTTTTCGAATATGTGTTGCGCCAGAGTGGTGGGCAGTTGGAAACCACCAGAACGGCCTCCGCGCTGGGGATTTCCCGACCGACGGTGGAGAGTCACTTGCAGGCGCTGGAGATCACTCAGGCGATCACGCTCGTGCGGCCGTTTCATGGGGGCGGGCAGGGGGAGATCGTGCGGCAGCCGAAAGTGTATGGATTCGACACCGGTTTCGTGAGTTTCGTGCATGGCTGGGATCCGTTGCGCCCGGCAGATAACGGCGTGTTGTGGGAGCATCTGGTGGTCGAGGCGTTTCAGGCGCTCTGGCCTGACGAGCCGGTGCGCTACTGGCGCGACAAAGGGGGCCGCGAAGTGGATTTTGTCCGCCCGCGTGGGCGCGACACCGTGGACGCCTACGAGTGCAAATGGAACCCAGCGGCTTTCGATGCCGAGGCGCTGAAGGTTTTTCGTGCGGCCTATCCCAAAGGAAAAAACTATTTGCTCTCGCCGATCACCGGCCCGGCCTACATAAAAAAAGTACAAGGCTTGGAGCTGACCGTGTGCGGCCTCAAGGCGCTGGGTTGAAGGCAGTCCTAGGCAACGCCCAACGTTGATCGCCCAACTTCCCCTGAACGGCCCGGTCGGCGGACGTAGAGCGTTGAAGGTTCAACGTTGAAGGTTGGACGTTTGGTTTTAGTTGGAGGTCGAGTTGCCAAAGTTGCAGTTCTCGTTTCTGCGCAATCAAAATAATTTCCTGTATTGGCCTTTTCCCGATTGCGGCCTACTCGTGAAACCATGGCATGTGACGGTTTCTGATGTCACTTCCGTCTCTTCCGAATCCTGATCACGTTCTTCGTCTCGCGCAGGAGCTCAAGCTCCAGGTGCACCAAGTCATGGCAACCGCCCAGCTCTTCGCCGAGGGCGCGACGGTGCCGTTCATTGCCCGCTACCGCAAGGAAGTCACGGGTATGCTCGACGAAGTCCAGGTGACTGCCATCCGCGATCGGCTCGAACAGATGAAGGCCATGGACGAGCGCCGCGCCTCCATTCTCGCTTCGCTGAAGGAGCGAAATCTGCTCAACCCGATCTTGGAAAAGTCCATCATGGCGGCGGAGACGCTCACGGCGCTCGAAGATATCTACACGCCGTACCGGCCGAAGAAGCGGACGCGCGCCACCATCGCGAAGGAGAAAGGTCTCGAGCCGCTCGCGAATCTGCTTTTCGCGCAAGATCCCGTCACCGATCCGGTGGCCGCCGCGCAGGCGCACGTGGGTTTCGTCTACACACCTGAGGACGGCAAGAATACGCCGCAGACCGTGGCCAATGTCGACGAAGCTCTGGCCGGCGCGCGCGACATCATTGCCGAGCGCGTGAGCGAGGATAAGGATGCACGCGCGAAATTGCGCGGCGTGTTTCACCGCACGGCGGTGATTTCCTCCCGCGTGCTGATGGGCAAGGAAACGGAAGCGGCGAAGTTCAAGGATTACTTCGAGTGGAGCGAGCCGCTGGCGAAGGCGCCGAGTCATCGCGTGCTGGCAATGCGTCGCGGCGAATCCGAATCGATGCTGATCATGCGCGTCACGTTGCCGGATGAATTGGCCGGTTTGGCCGAAGTGGAGCCGTTGTTTGTGAAGGCGAAAAACCCCGTGGCGGAACAGGTGCGGTTGGCCGTGGGTGATGCGGTGAAGCGGCTGCTCGGTCCTGCGATGGAAACCGAGATGCGGTTGGAATCGAAGAAAAAGGCCGACCAGGAGGCGATCAAGATTTTCACCGATAATCTGCGCGAACTTCTCTTTGCCGCGCCGCTCGGGCAGAAAGCAGTCATGGCGATCGATCCGGGTTTCCGTACGGGTTGCAAAGTCGTGTTGCTGGATCGTCAGGGCAAGTTGCTCCACAACGACGTCGTTTATCCCGACCGCCATGCGGTCGAGGCGAAGGAGAAGCTCGAGGGCTTCGTGAAGTTTTTCCAGGTCGAAGCCGTCGCGATCGGCAATGGTACGGGTGGCCGCGAGACCGAGGCCTTTGTGCGCGGGCTCGGTCTGCCGCCGTCGATTCCGGTGATGATGGTGAATGAATCCGGCGCCTCGATCTACTCGGCCAGCGAAGTGGCGCGCGAAGAATTTCCCGATCACGATCTCACGGTGCGCGGTGCGGTTTCGATCGGGCGTCGGCTGATGGATCCCCTCGCGGAACTGGTAAAGCTCGATGCGAAATCCATCGGCGTCGGCCAGTATCAACACGATGTCGATCAGTCCGCGTTGAAGCGTTCGCTCGACGACACCGTGATCAGCACGGTCAACGGCGTGGGTGTGGAGGTGAACACCGCGTCGAAGCAATTGCTGAGTTATGTGTCCGGCCTGAACGAAGGTATCGCGGCCAACATCGTGGCGCGGCGGAATGAAAAAGGACCTTTTAAATCCCGCGCGGAGTTGCTCGAGGTGTCGCGGCTCGGCCCGAAAGCATTTGAGCAGGCGGCGGGGTTTCTGCGCGTGCGCGGCGCCGCCAATCCGCTCGATACCAGCGCGGTGCATCCGGAAAGTTATCCGATCGTGGAGAAGATGGCGGCAGACGTTGGGGTGACGGTACCCGATCTGATGCGCGATGGCAGCAAGCGCGCGAAGATCAAGCTGGAGAGTTACGTGACGGAGAAAGTCGGCTTGCCGACGCTCACCGATATCGTCGCCGAGCTGGCCAAACCCGGCCGCGATCCGCGCGAGCAATTCGAAGCGTTCAGTTTTGCTGAGGGCGTGAACAAGCCGGAAGATTTAAAGCCAGGCATGAAGTTGCCCGGCATCGTGACGAACGTGACGGCCTTCGGTGCTTTCGTGGACATCGGGGTGCACCAAGACGGACTCGTGCACGTGAGTCAGCTCGCGGATAGTTTCGTGAAGGAGCCGGCGAGTGTGGTGAAGCCCGGGCAGAAGGTGATGGTGACGGTGACGGAGATCGATCTCCCCCGAAAACGCATCGCGCTCTCGATGCGCAGCAAACCTGAACTGGGGGCGCGCCAGAATGGAGGCGCGGTGCCCTCACCGCGCAACGGCCCGATGGCTCCGCGGGGTGGGGGCACCCCGCCGCCAAATCGATCCGCCGCCCCGCAATCACTCAACGGCGATTGGTTTTCCGCCGCGTTGAACAAGAAGAAGTGACGCGACGTATCCGTCGTGGGGCAGGATGAGGCTGAGACATCCTGATCCCGAAAATTTAGAGTTGAGTTCAACTCCGCCGCGAATCGGGATGAAATTCAATTAACGCGGAGGACGCGGAGAGCGCGGAGCTTGACGTAATTTCACTCAGCGTTGTCTCGTGAGCTGGGCTTGTTTCCATTCGTGGAAATTCGTGTGATTAGTGGGAAAAATCTGAGTTTTCTCTCGGAGTATCGGCCCACGAATCACACGAATTGACACGAATGAATGCCCCTGCTCCGAACAATCTCTAGATAAAGCCCCGGCGCTTGGGCTCGGGTATTTATTCGCGCTGATTGGCGTGATTCGCGGGCTAACCCGAGGGCTTTGCAGTCAACTCACTCTAGCTGGAGGGCTCAACTTATTTCCTCGCCACCCCTTCTGCACAGGCGTGGGGCAGGATCAGGCTGGACCGGATTTCGCCTTCCATTCCAGCATTGCCAACCCGGCGTAGAAGTAATCTCTAGGGCATCTTCGCCTCCTCCTCAGTCGTATTAGTGATGACATGCTTCTGGATACCATTCCGTGCGATTTGCCACGGTTCAACTTTTGGGTTGAGCCACCCCGGCGGTTTATACGCATGAGTAATGTGGCCAACATTTCCGGCGTGACCGATCAGTCCCGCGAGCAGGCGGACCTGATGCTGGCCATGGCGCGCCGGGACAAATCGGCTTTGAGCAGGCTCTACGATGCTTTGTCCCGACCGCTTTACTCCCTCGCTTTAAAAGTGACCAACGACTCCGCCGAGGCGCAGGACATCGTGCAGGACGTATTTTTGCAGCTCTGGCAAAAGGCCGCCGACTACACTCCGGCCCGTGGATCCGTTTTCAGTTGGGCCGCGACGCTCACCCGGAACCGCGCCATCGACCGCATCCGCATGCGTCGGCGGCGGGCTGAAATCATCACTGAGTCAGGGAGCGAAATCCATGGCGGCGTGAGCGGAGCCGAAGCCGCCACCGCGGCCGAATCGCTGGGGATGCAGGAGCAGGCGACGGCGGTTCGCGCTGCCTTGGGCGGACTCGCCCCCGAGCAACGCTCGGCCATCGAACTCGCTTTTTTTAGTGGCCTCACCCAGCAGGAGATCGCCGCCCGGCTCAACGAACCGCTCGGCACCATCAAGGCCCGCATCCGCCGCGGCCTGCTCAAGCTCCGTGATTCCCTTTCGCTCCGCTCATGATCACCGAACAACACGAAGAACTCGCCAGCCTGCATGCCCTCGGCCTGCTGGAAGGCGCGGAGCGTGTCTCGTTCGAACGCGCATTGGCCGGGCACGCGGAACTGGCAGCACTCGTCAACTCTCTCGTTGAAACCTCCGCGGCCTTCGCGCTCGTCGCTCCGCAGGTGGAACCACCGGCCGCGCTCAAAGCCCGCCTCCTCGCCGCCGCTTCTGCCACCGTACAATCGGAGAGCGCTGGGTCCAATGTCGTTTCCTTCCCGCTCTTCCGTTGGCTGCCCCTCGCCGCCGCTGCGGCCTTCGCGCTCACCGCGCTCTGGCTCGGTTCAAAAAACTTCGCGCTGCAGCAGGAAAACCTCAGCCTGCGCACGGAGAAAGAACTCGCCGATATCGCGTACCAGACCGCCCAAGGTCAGTTGAAGGAACGCTCCTTCGTCGCCGAAAGCATGATCAACGATCTCGGCCGTCAGCTCCGCGAGCAATCGGATCTCACGCACTTGAAGGTCACCGCGCTGGCGTCACTTGCCGGCAACACGCAAGAGGCCCGCGCCATCGCCGTCTGGGATCCCGTTCGCGAGACCGGTCTGCTCACGGTCGAAAAACTTCCCGCCATCGCCGACAATCAGGATTACCAAATCTGGGTCGTCGATCCCGCGTACCCGATTCCCGTTGATGGCGGCGTCTTCAAGCCCGATGCCGCTGGCAAAGCCGTGCTGACCTTCAAGGGCGATAAACCGATCAAGACCGTCGCCGCCTTCGCCATTAGCCTGGAAAAGAAAGGCGGAGTGCCCAAGGCCGAGGGGCCGATTGTGCTACTCGGGAAATGAGGTGAAGGACTCATGTGATTGAAGGTGGAGCGGGTTGTCCTCAACACGCTGGCTTGGATCGAACAACCGAAAGGTGGTCGCTGATTCTTGTCGGGCCGAAGCTGGGCGAAGGCTGATCCAGATCGGCGATAAAGCGTCGGTGTGGAAACCGACGCCCGCCCACTGCATGATCCCGGCTGAGGCCAGGTCGCTCCGCCATTCATTCCCGCCATCTGCGAGCCAATCAGCTGTTCAATTGCATGACGCCGGCTGAGGCATTCTGATCCTCCAGCACCGCCTCAAAATCGCGGGTGGAGCGTGGGCGCGCCAACTCCGAAGCGATCACCCACGCCCCCGCCGCCCGCGCAAACGGTGGCTGGCCCGCCTACTGGGCCGACCTCGCCCAGGCACGGAATTAATCACACCCGTGCCTGACTGACGTTTCGTCCGCGATGATTTGCGGCGGAATTTCGTCGGGCCGCCCCTTGTGGGCGTGCCGCCTCGGGTGCGCACTCCGGCACGGCCACAAGAGCCGGCCCTACAACCCTCATGCAGGATTTTTAGCGTGATCGCGCAGGATGGAATGACGAATAACCCACTTAACTTAGCGCCATTCAGGTCTGAGTCTTAGACCTCCTGATCCCAGCCCGTGGAGTGAGGTGGAACGAGGAAACGAGCTGAGCCTGAAACAGAAAGTGTCTTGCGAAGGAGGGGAAGGCCACGAAGGCCATTTAGCTCGGATTCCTTCGCTCCCTTCGACTCCTTCGCGAGACATCTTCAAAGCTACTTGAGCCCGGATGGCTTGGCTTGGCGAAAAATGTTCCTGACCCCACCACCCAGAATTTCAGCCCACCCGCGAATAACTTACGGCACAATCCAGTGAATGGGGGATCAGGAAACAGCCCGACCCACCCAGATAGTTTAACGCGGAGGGCGCGGAGGACGCGGAGTAAAACCACGCCAGGCTCCGCGCTCTCCGCGCCCTCCGCGTTAATTGTATTTTCCGATTTACGGTAGAGTTGAGCTCATCCTCATTCCTCGGGATCAGGATGTCTGAGGCTATCGAAGGGGCGCGGTTTCCCTGCTACGTGGGAAAACCTGCCCGGAGGTCAGGTTCCACCCTTAGGAAGCGCGAAAAAATCAGTTGAGCAATGACTTCTGCTCAAACACGTCGACCACACTGTCAGTTCCCCTGCCGACAATAACAAATATTGTTCAAGTTATTATTTCGCTCTGCCTTAGCCGTGTCCATGCAGTCGAGAGCGGAGCGTCGAATGTCCTGAGCCAGACCAGTGAGTGAACAGGTTTCCGTGTTATTCTTTGAATGCTCTCACTCCGAATATCAGGCTCTCATCTCTCAACTCCGGACTCTCAACTGCATCGATCCGCCTTAGCATTCGTTTGGACCGGACGCAGTGCCGTCCCTTCGGGTTCTTGGCGGTGTCTGGCGGCCATCCCGCGTTGGCTGCGGTGGGAGAGCTCACTTGCCAAAAAACATTTGGATTTCGCGGATGACCTCGACGAAGCGGTCAATCTCCGCCGTCGTGTTGTAAAAGTAGAAACTCGCCCGCGCCGTGGACTCGACCCCGAGCCTTTTCATGAGCGGCT